>JBDGUG010000044.1:0-25327 GCA_042216135.1 Halarchaeum sp.
AACGCGTACGGCGTCGCCGCCGCGACCGGAACGCCCGCGAGCGCGGCGAGCGCGATTCCCGCGAGGAGGGCGAGCGCGAGCGCCTTCCCGGGGCGGCCGCGCGTCGCGAGCGCGACGCCCGCGAGCGTCGCGCAGAGGCCGAGCGCGAACGTCCAGACGAGCGTCACCCAGAGGAGCGAGAGCGCGCCGAACGCGAGCAGCGGCGCGAACGCGACGGCGAGCGGGAGGACGACGAACACCGCGTAGTACGCGACGTCCTTCAGCACGAACAGCGCGAGCAGGCGGCGCTCCGATATCGGGAGGGCGCGCGCGCCGTGCAGGACGAGCGTGACGTCCCCGAGCAGGTCCTTCACGGCGTCCCGGCCGACGAGGCCGACGGTCCCCGTCTGCAGGCCGAACAGGAGGACGAGGACGTGCGCGCCCGCGGCCACGGTGTCGACGGCCGTCCCCGTCGTCGAGAGCGCCCACGCCGTCAGGCCGCCCGCGAGCGCCACGAAGACGGGGAACGCGGCGAACCGCCGGCCGCCGAACAGCCGACTGTGCATGCGCCACTCCTCGCGCGCCATCGTCGCGAGCACCGCGCGCGTCGCGCTCATCGGGACCCGCTCGCCGCCTCCGGCGCCGTCTCCTCGCGCGCGTCCGCGCCGACCCGGTCGAGCAAGACGTCCAGCAGCCGTTCTTCGGGGCCGAGTTCGGCGGGTCGGCGCGTCGCCACGAGTTCGCCCTCGCTCACGATACCGACCCGGTCGCAGAGCGCCTCCGCGACGTCGATGTCGTGCGTCGAGAGGAAGACCGTGTTCCCGTCGTCGCGGTACGCGGTGAGAAAGCGCTTCACCGTCTCCTGCATCAGCGGGTCGAGGTTCACGAGCGGTTCGTCGATGAAGACGAGCGCGGGGTCGTGGAGGAACGCGCCCGTGAGCATCACCTTCTGCTGTTGGCCCCGCGAGAGGTCGGCGTTCAGCGTGTCGAGTTTCTCCCGATAGGAGAGGCGCTCCGCCCACTCGGCGACGCGCTCCGTCACCGTCTCGTCGTCGAGGCCGCGCACCTCGCCGACGAACTCGAAGTACTCGCGCGGCGTCACGAAACTCGGCGGGGACGCCTGCTCAGGGAGGACGCCGACGCGCTCGCGCACCCGAATCGGTCCCGCGACCGGATCCACGCCGAGCACCGACGCCGACCCCGAATCCGGGCGGAGTTGGCCCGTGAGGACGCGAATCGTCGTGGACTTCCCCGCGCCGTTCGGGCCGAGCAGGCCGAACAGCTCCCCCTCTGGTACGTCCAGCGACAGCCCCGCGAGCGCCGTCACCGGCCCGTACGATTTTTGCAACTCCTCGGTCGCTATCGCGTTCACGCCGCGGGGTTCGCGGCCGCGCGCCAAATAGGCACTCGCCGACACGCCGCGCGTAACGCCACCACTCCCCGACGCTTTTGTCCGCGCGCGTCCGACTGGCGAGTATGCCCCTTCCCGGCCCCGTCGCCGTCGCGCGACGACTCGGCGGCGCGCTCGTCTCGCGCCCGCGAGCGGCGCTCCGCCCGTTCCTCCGCGAGTCGTACTCCGAGCGCCCGACGCTCTCAGAGGAGGCGATGACGCTCGCGAGCGGCGCCGGCGCGTTCGTCCTCGTCTCGCTCGGCGCGCTCCTCGCGACCGCCCTCGCGGCCGGCTACGCGCTCGCCTACCCCGTGCTTCGCCGACTCGTCGCGCTCGCCGCCGCCGTCCGCGAACGCATCCGCCGGTAGATGCCACGGGACTTTTTATCCACCGCGGGCGAACTCCGAGACAGATGGATCCCGTGCGCGTCATGACGTACAACGTTCGCGTCGACACCCCCGAAGACGGCGCGAACGCGTGGCGCTACCGGCGCGACGCGCTCGCCTCGACGATACGCTACCACGACCCGGACGTCCTCGGCCTCCAGGAGCCGCTGCGCGACCAGCTCACCGACGTCCGCGAGCGCGTCGACTACCGGTTCGTCGGCGCGTCCCGCGGCGCGGGCGAAGCCGCGGACGAGTACGTCCCCATCGGCTTCCGCCGCGAGCGCTTCGCGCTCGTGGACACCGGGACGTTCTGGCTCTCCGAGACGCCCGACATCTCCGGGAGCGTCGGCTGGGACGCGACCCACCCGCGCATCTGCACGCGCGCGCGGCTCCGCGACCGTGAGAGCGACGAGGAGTTCGTCGTCTTCTGCCTCCACCTCGACCACGACGGCGAGAGCGCGCGACGGCGCGGCGCCGAACTCGTCCGCGAACGCGCCGCCGCCATCGCGGACGCGCCCGTCGTCGTCGTCGGGGACTTCAACTGCGAGGCCGGCGACCCGCCCCACGACGTGCTCGCGGACTCGTTCCGGGACGCGCGCGACGTCGCGACGCACGACCACGGCCCGGACACCTCGCGGACCGACTACCGCTCGCTCGACCCGGACCGAACCATCGACCACGTCTTCGTCAGCGACGAGTGGGACGTCCGGACGCGCGCGGCCTGCAGCGACCAGTACGGCGACGGCCGCTACCCGTCCGACCACCTGCCGGTCGTCGTCGACCTCGCCTAGACGTCCGCGGGCGTGTCGAAGTCGTGGTAGTGCTCGCCCTTCTCGTTCGAGAGGATGTTGAGCGCGGCGGCGGCGCCGTCGCCGGCGGAGATGACGGCCTGCCACTCCTCGGCGCGAACCATCGCGCCCGTCGCGTAGACGCCCTCGACGGACGTCTCCATCGTCACGTCCACGTCGACGACGTCGTCGTCGGTGAACTCGCAGCCGAGTTCGTCCGCCAGGTCGCGGTTCGCGCCGGTCGCGAGCACGACGTAGTTCGCGGTGCACTCCTCGCCGTCGGCGGTGACGACGAACTCGTCGCCGTCGTCCGCGACGGACTCGACTTCCGTGCCCTCGTGGAGCGTCGCGCCGTGGTCCGCGGTCGCCTGCTCGCGCGCCCGGTCGAGGAAGACGTCGCCGTCCATCGAGCGGATGCCGAGATAGTTGAACAGGTGGGCCTTGTGGAGCCACGACTCGTCCGTGTCGAACGCGACCGTCTCCAAGTCGTTCTTCGCACAGAACAGCGCGGCGCTGAGGCCGGCGGCGCCGCCGCCGACCACGATGACGTCTGCGTCTACCATGCGCGATAGTCCGGCCGCGACACCGATAAAAGCACTCGCCGGAGCGAGCGCCGCCGGGGTCGCGGACGCGCGGCGGAGGCGCGCCCGCCCGTCACGAGAAGCGCTCGCGGAGGCGGCGGTGGCGCGCCCGGAAGAACACCTCGAACCCCGGCATCGCGGCCCGGTCGCCGAACGGGGCGAACGGGCCGGTCGGGGTGCGATAGCGGAGTCTATCCCGGCAGAGCGTCCGGTCGCCGTCCCCGTAGAAGACGTGAGTGTGCTCCCACTCGGGGAACGGGCCGTCGACCATCACGTCCCGGAAGTAGGCCGTTCCGCCGTCGCGTTCGCGCGCGACGATCTCCGAGGTGGTGTGTTGGCGCGGGCCGACGCCGAACGGGCGCACGGAGAGTTCGACCCGTGATCCGACGTCGAGGACGTCCGGGTCGGAGACGCCGTCCGGCCCGGTGACGCGCTCGACGCGCATTCGCATCCAGTCGGGGGTGAGCGCGACGAGGCCGGCGACGCCGTCGTGGAACGCCCACACGTCGTCGAGCGGGGCGTGCACCCACGACTCGTGCTCGTAGGTCGCCATACGCCCGATAGGCGCCGCGGCCGCAAAAACCCCTAGCGGTACTCGGCGGGGAGGACGTCCCGGTGCTCGTCGAGGTGGTCCGCGAGGAAGTCGAAGACGGCGTCGACGCCCTGGAAGCCCTCGGCGAGGCGGCCGACGAGTTCGCCGTCGACGAAGAGGAGGAGCGTCGGGACGGAGCGAATGTCGTACTCGGCGACGATATCGAGGTCGGTCTGCGGGTTGCAGGTGGCGACGGCGACGTCCGACGCCTTCGCGACGGCGCCGACGATGGGTTCGATGGCGTCGCAGAGCGTGCATCCCGTCCGGTAGACGTCCACGAGCGCGACGTCGTGTTCGGCGACGAACGCCTCGATGTCCGCGCCCGTGTCCAGTTCGACCGGCTTCGCCGGCGTCTCAGCGCTCGCCGTCACTTCAGGCGCTCCTGGAGGAAGGAGGGGTGCGCGGCCGTCACGCCGTCGATGCCGAGGATGTCGTCGCTGATGACGTCGCCGAGCGCGTTCCCGTCGTCCGCGCGTACCTCGGCCATCAGCATGTGGTCGCCCGAGGACGTGTAGAGCGAGCGCACCGCGGCGAGGGATTTCAGCGCGCGCGTCGCCTCGACGTATCGCTCGGACGCGACGTCGATGCCGACCATCGCGATGGACTGTCCGGAGAGCTTCTTCGGGTCGACCTCTGCCGTGTAGCCGACGATGACGCCGTCGTCCTCGAGTTCGCTGACGTACTTGCGGACCGTCGGCTTCGAGACGTCCGCGCGCTCCGCGAGTTCCGCGTACGAGGCCTGTGCGTCCTCCTCGAGCGCGGCGAGGATTCGTTCGGCGGTCGATTCACTACTCACGACCCTCTCTTTGGCGGCAGAGAAAAAATATCTTCCGAACCGGAAACCCGTTCAGGCGTGCCGGTCGATGAAGTCGTAGGAGCGCTCCCAGTCGCCGTCCTCGAAGTAGCGCTCGGCGAGACTGCCGTCGGGCAGGTCGCCGCGGGAGCGCTTCTCCTCCTGGTAGGAGGGACGGTCGTCCTTGAAGTAGCGCCCGGTGAGGACCGTGCCCTCGTAGAGGGCGTCCTCGGTCTCGTGCATCGCCTCCTGCGCGGAGCGACGGTCCGTGACGTCGAAGTCGTAGTCGTCGGACTCGTTGATGTCGACGTACGGGACGTACTGCTTCGCGTCCTTGTTCCACGTCGGACACTGCGTCAGGAAGTCGACGTGCGCGAAGCCGTCGTGCTGGACGGCCTCCTTGATGATCTCCTTCGCCTGGTTCGGGTTCACCGCGGCCGTCCGGGCGACGTAGGACGCGCCCGCCGTGATGCTCATCGAGAGCGGGCGGAGCGGCGTCTTCGCGTTGCCCTTCGGCTGGGTCTTCGACTTGTGGCCCTTCGGCGAGGTCGGGGAGGTCTGACCCTTCGTCAGCCCGAAGACCTCGTTGTTGAACACGATGTAGGTCATGTCGTGGTTCTCGCGGGCCGTGTGGATGAAGTGGTTCCCGCCGATGCCGTAGCCGTCACCGTCGCCGCCGGCGGCGATGACCTCGACGCCGTCGTTCGCGAGCTTCGCCGCGCGCGCGACCGGCAGCGAGCGACCGTGGATGGTGTGGAAGCCGTAGCTGTCGAAGTAGCTGTTGAGCTTCCCGGAGCAGCCGATCCCCGTACAGATGAGGATCTCCTCGGGGTTCTTCCCGAGCTCCGCCATCGCGCCCTTCAGCGCCTTCAGGACGCCGTAGTCACCGCAGCCCGGACACCACGTCGGCTGCGGTTCGATCTCGGGCGTGAACTCGTCCTGCGCTACGTCTCGTTCCTCTCCGATTGCACTGAACGCACTCATGATTTAATCACCTGCCGCGGCCTCGAACCGCGCGTTCGAGGAGAGCTCCTCGCCGCTTCCGTGTCCTTCGACGGCCTCGACGATCTCGCTCGGTACGAACGGCTCGCCGTCGTACTTCAGGAGCGAGGCGGTCTTCTCGCCGTACTGGCCGAGCTCCTTCTGGAGGAGTCCGCGGAACTGCGCCGTCGAGTTCATCTCGACGACCAGCACCTCGTCGACGCTCTCGACGAACTCCGTCACGAGGTCGGCCGGGAACGGCGCCATCTCGGAGACGCTCAGCCCCTTCACCGCGTGGCCGTTCTCGTTCAGGCGCTCGACGGCCTCCTCGACGGTGCCGGACTGGCTCCCCCAGGAGATGACGCCGTAGTCGGCGGACTCGTCGCCGTAGGTCTGCTGGCGTTCGTCCGCGTCGAGTTCCTCGCGGATCGCCTCGAGCTTCTGCGTGCGTCGGTCGACCTGCGCCTTCCGGTTCTCGGGGCTCTCCGCGATGTGCCCCTCGGGGGTGTGCTCGTTGCCGGTCGCGAGGTAGCGACCGCCCTTCTGACCGGGGATGGAGCGCGGGCTGACGCCCTTCTCGCCCTCGTGCTGGAAGCGCTGGTAGATACCGTTCTCGCTGTGCGGGGCGTCGACGAGTTCCTCCTCGGTGATGACGCTGCCGAGGTCGGGGTTCGGCTCCTCGTCGAAGAAGCTCTTCGGGACGTTACGGTGCTCGCCGGAGAGCTTCTGGTCGTAGATGACGACCGTCGGGATCTGGTACTCGTACGCGATCTTGAACGCCTTGCGCGTCTGCTCGTAGCACTCCTTCTGGTTCGCCGGGGCAAACACCACGCGGTGGCTGTCGCCCTGGCTCGTGTAGAGGACGTGCTCGAGGTCGGCCTGCTCGGGCTTCGTCGGCATGCCCGTGGACGGACCGGCGCGCATCGCTTCGACGAGGACGAGCGGCGTCTCGGTCATCTCCGCGAGACCGAGCGGTTCGCTCATCAGCGAGAAGCCGCCGCCGGACGATCCGGACATCGCCTTCGCGCCGGCGTGCGAGGCGCCGACCGCGAGCGCGGCCGCCGCGATCTCGTCCTCCACCTGTTCGCTGATGCCACCGACGTCCGGCATCAGGTTCGTCATGATGGTGAAGACGTCAGTCCACGGCGTCATCGGGTAGCCCGCGATGAACCGACATCCCTCGTCGAGGGCGCCGTACGCGATGGCGTGACTCCCGGAGACGAGGACCTGTTCCTCGTCGTGTTCGCCCTCGGGAACGCTCACGTCGGGGGCGTCCGCGTCGTACTCGTCCTGGACGTGCTGGTAGGCGTCCTCGAGGACGTTGAGGTTCGCTTCGAGGATGTCCCCGCCCATCGCGTCCTCCATCAGCTCCTCGATGTAGGACGTGTCGAGGCCCGTGATGGCTGCGGTGACGCCGACGCCGGCGGTGTTCCGCATGATCTCGCGGCCGTGCTCTTTCGCGAGGCCGCGGAGGTCGACGTCGAAGACGTGCCAGTCGTTCTCCTCGACGCGCTGGTCGAAGTCCTCGATGTCCTCGGTGTCGATGAGTCCGGAGTCGTAGACGATGACCCCGCCCTCGCGGAGGTCGTCGAGGTTCTCGGCGAGCGGCTTGATCTCCTCCTCGCCGTAGTAGGCGTTGTCCTTCGGGTTCCGCGCGAAGGAGTCGCCGAGTGCGACGAGGAAGTTGTAGCCGTCGCCGCGGGACTTGACCTCGTCCGCGGACGCGCGAATCTCGACGTACGTGTGACCGCCTCGAATGCGCGAGGGGTAGTGTCGGTGCGTGAAGACGTTGAGCCCCGAGCGCATCAGCGCCTTGGCGAAGTTCTGGCTCGTCGAGTCGATTCCGTCGCCGGAACCACCCGCGATTCGCCAGATGAGTTCGTCGTCAGTCATAGGTATGGTCCTGGCCCCCTGCGTGGGCCACTACCGGAATTTCGAACGGGCCGCACTAAATCGTTTGCTATCCATTACCAAGGAAAAATTATGAAAGATACCTCGCCGATTCGCCCCCCGAAGTTATCCCCGTCCCCCACTCTCGTCGACCCGTGCGTACGCCGCTCGTCTGTCTCCTCGCGCTCGCCCTCCTCGCCGGTCCGACCGTCGGCCCGGCCGCCGGCACCGGCGGGAGCGCACCCCTCGCCGACGCCGGCCTCGACCAGCACGTCGGTCCCGGTGCGACCGTCTACCTCGACGGCACCGACTCCCTCGACCCCGACGGCCGTATCGTCCGCTACCGGTGGACCGTGGTCGGACCGCACGGCGACGTCCCCGTCGCCCGCCCGGGCGCGGGCCGCACCGCCTTCGTCACGAGCGACCCCGGCCGCTACGTCGTCGTCCTCCGCGTCACCGACGACGACGGCGCCACCGCCACCGACCGCCTCTACGTCACCGCCGGCGACACCGGTGGTGACGTCCGCCCCGGCGAACTGGCCGTCGCGGTGTTCGGACCCGGAACCGTCGCTCCGGGCGAACCAGCCAGCTACACCGCGGACGCGAACGGCTCCGCCCTCAAGCGCATCCGCTGGCGCATCGACGGCCGCGTCGTCGCCGCGCACGACGTCAGCGGCGAGCGAGCGACCGACACCCTCACCCGCCGATTCCAGAGCCCCGGCGGCCACGCCGTGAACGCGACGGTCGTCGCCGGTGACGGTCGCCGCGCCAGCGCGCGCCGAGCGGTCGTCGTCGAGAACGCCACCGCCGCCGCGGCCGGCGGGAACGCCGTCCCGAACGGCGCGCCGAACGTCACCGGCCCCCGAACCGTCACCGGCGACGACCTCACCGCCACCTACCGCCTCGTCGACCCGAACGCGCCCACGTTCCACTGGAAACTCGACGGCCGCCGCGTCGGCAGCGGCACGAGCGTCACGCTCCCGCTCGCACCCGGCCCGCACGACCTGCACGCCGTCCGCGAGAGCGACTACCGACACCTCACCTTCCCGGACGGCGGCGTCGGCGTCGTCGCCGACCCCGGGCCGACGCTCGACGCCGCGATCAGCGGCGGCGACGCCCTCGCGGTGAACGCCACCGCGCGCGACCCCGGCGCCGACCTCGCGTCGCTCACCGTCAGCGTCGACGGCGACCGGGTCGCGAGCGCGCCCGCCGGCGAGCGCGTGCGAACGCTCCGACTCACCCGCGACGTCGCGCCCGGCCCCCACGACGTGGTCGTTCGCGCCGCCGACGAACGCGGGCAGGTCGCCGCGAAAAGATCGAGCGTCGACGTCGACGTCGCGCTCCCGCCCGACGCGTGGCGCTGCAGCGCGCGCCCGACGAGCGCGTGGAGCGCGCGACTCTCCGTCTGCTTCCCCGTCTAGCTCTCGTCCGCGAGGCCGCGGCGGTTCAGCACGCCCGCCATGTCCGCCGCGTTCGCCGCGACGTCCCGGAAGGACGCGCCCACCTCGCTCTCGTCGTCGAGCGCGACCGGCGCGCCCCGATCACCGCCCGCGCGCACGCTCGGATCGAGCGGCACCGACCCGAGGAACGGCAGGCCGCTCTCCTCCGCGAGCGCCTCCCCGCCGCCCTCGCCGAAGACGTCGTGCGTCGACCCGCAGTCCGGGCAGACGAACGCGCTCATGTTCTCCACGATGCCCAGCACGGGCGTGTCGTGCGTGCCGAACATCTCCAGCCCCCGCCGGGCGTCGTCCAGCGCGACGTCCTGCGGCGTCGTCACCACCACCGCGCCCGTCACCGGCATCGTCTGCAGGACGGTGAGTTGCGTGTCGCCCGTCCCCGGCGGGAGGTCCACGATGAGGTAGTCGAGGTAGCCCCACTCGACGTCCTCGACGAGCTGGGTGAGGACCTTGTGGACCATCGGACCGCGCCAGATGACCGGGTCGTCCTCCCCCGTGAGGAAGGCCATGCTCATCAGCTTCACCCCGTACTTCTCCGGCGGGACGAGCGTCTCGTCCTCCGTCGCCTGCGGGGCCTCCTCCGCGGACACCATCCGCGGGACGTTCGGCCCGTAGACGTCCGCGTCGAACAGGCCGACGCGCGCGCCCCGGTCGGCGAGCGCCGACGCGAGGTTCACCGCGACGGTGGACTTCCCGACGCCGCCCTTCCCCGACGCGACGGCGACGACGTTCTTCACGTTCGGCAGGACGTCGTCCGCCGTCCCGCCGTCCTGCTCGGGATGGTACGCCGAGAGGTCCGGTTCGACGTCGTGCGCGCGAAGCGTCTCGCGCACCCGGTCGGCGATGGCCGACTCGGCCGGCGAGTACGGCGTTCCGAGCGCGAGCGAGACGTGCGCCACCCCGTCCTCCACGGTCACGTCGTTCACGATACCGAGCGAGACGATGTCGTCCCCGAGTTCGGGATCCTCGACCTCGCCCAGGAGCGCCTCGACGTCCGCGTCGTTCATGGGCGACGTAGGGGCCGAAGCGCGAATAAGGGTTGTGAACGGGGACCCCTCGGACGCCGGACGAGCGCGACGGACGGCGTCGCCGTCCGCAACATACATCGTCCCGGTGACCGTCAGGGCCACGAGAGACGATGACCGAGCGAGACGCTCCGCACGCGACGTGGCTCGTGCTCCTGGGGATCGTGCTCGCCGCCTTCAACTTCCGGACGCCGATCACGTCCGTCTCGCCGCTCCTCGAAGTCATCGAGGCGGACCTGCGACTCGGGTACGCCTCGACGAGCCTCCTGACCTCGCTCCCGACGCTCTGCTTCGGGCTCTTCGCGTTCGCGGCCGCGCCGGTCGCGCAGAGATACGGCCGCGACCGGGGCGTCCTGCTCGGCGTCGCGTTGCTCGCGGTCGGCCTGTCGCTCCGCGTCTGGGGTCGGAGCGCCGCGGTCCTCTTCGCGACCGCCGTCGTGACGGGCGCGGGGATCGCGTTCGGACAGACGCTCGTCCCGTCGATCATCGGCGAGCACTTCCCCGACGACGTCGGGAGCGCGACCGGCCTCTACACGACGGCGCTCGTCGGCGGTGCCGGGGTCGTCTCGGGGGTCACGCCCGTGCTCGACCGGTGGCTCGAGTCGTGGCCGCTCGCGCTCGCCGTCTGGGCGATCCCCGCAATCGCCGCGATCGCGGTGTGGTCGCCGATCGCCGCGAGCGGGGACGCCTGGGGAGCCGACCCCTCCGGGGGACGAGCGCGCCTCCCGTGGTCGACGCCCCGGGCGTGGCTGGTGACGGCGTTCTTCGGCCTCCAATCGACGCTGTTCTACACGACGGTGACCTGGCTCGCGCCCCGGTACGCCGCGCTGGGGTGGAGCACGACGGGGACGGGCACGCTGCTCGCCGTCTTCTTCGGCGCGCAGCTCCTCGGCACGTTCGCCCTCGCGCCGCTCTCGGACCGCCGGGACGACCGGCGGCCCTGGCTCGCGCTCGCCACCGTCCTCTGCGCCGTCGGCTACCTCGGCGTCGTCTTCGCGCCGCTCACGTTCCCCTGGCTCACGACGGCCGTCCTGGGCGTCGGCGTCGGCGGGATATTCGCGCTCGCCCTGACGGTGCCCGTGGACATGACGGCGGACCCGGACGCCGCCGGCAGGCTGACCTCGATGATGGTCGGCGCGGGCTACCTCCTCGCGTCCGTCGGCCCGTTCCTCGGGGGCGTCCTCCGCGACCACACCGGGAGCAACCGACCGGTCTTCTTCGTGCTGCTCGGCGTCTGCGCGCTCCTCCTCGCCATCAGCGTCACGCTCGGGCCCTCGCATCGGATTCAGTGAGCGGTCGCGCGTGAGCCGCCCCGACCCGCGCGCTTATCCGTCCGGCCGCGCGACGTAGTAGCATGCTCGAGGACGGGTTCGGGCGCGAGGTCACGGGGGTCCGCGTCTCGCTCACGGACCGCTGTAACTTCGACTGCGTCTACTGCCACAACGAGGGCCTCGGCGACACCCGCGGCCCGATGGCGCCGCGCGAGGGCGAGATGAGCGCCGACGACGTCGTGCGCTTCCTCGACGTCGCCGCGGGGTTCGGCGTCGACGCGGTGAAGTTCACGGGCGGCGAACCGATGCTCCGCGACGACCTCGAAGAGATCATCGCGCGAACCCCCGAGTCGATGGAGGTGTCGATGACGACGAACGGCACCTTCCTCCCGGGGCGCGCCGAGGCCCTCGTCGACGCCGGCCTGGAGCGCGTGAACGTCAGCCAGGACGCGCTCGACGAGGACGCGTTCCGCGAGATAACGCAGGCCGGCGCGTACGAACGCGTCCTGGAGGGCGTGAAAGCGGCCGTCGACGCCGGCCTCGACCCGGTGAAGCTGAACATGGTGCTCTTCGAGGAGACGAAGGGGTACGTCCCCGAGATGGTCGAACACGTCGCGGAGAGCGAGGGCCTCCAGTTACAGCTCATCGAGTTCATGCCCGAACTCGTGGGGAAGCCCGAGTGGGCGGTGGACGTCGACGCCGTGCACGAGTGGCTCGGAGAGCGCGCCGACCGCGTCGAGGTCCGGGAGATGCACGACCGGAAGCGCTACTGGATAAACGGGGGAATGGTCGAGATCGTCGACCCCGTCGGGAACGAGGAGTTCTGCGCGAACTGCCACCGCGTGCGCGTCACCCACGAGGGCTACCTGAAGGGCTGTCTCAACCGGAACGACGACCTGCGCTCGATGGGCGAGATGACGCGGGGCGAGATAGCGAGCGCGTTCCGCGAGACGGTGGCGAACCGCGTGCCGTACTACGGCGAGTACATGGTCGAGGACGGCGACGGCGGCTGGGAAGTGAACGAGGAGTACCTGGACGCGCCAGCGGACGCGCCGCCCGCGAACGACTAAGGGTAGCCGTCCGCGCGCGGCCGCGTCGCGCCCGTCCCGGCCGCGTCGTCCCACGAATCCGGACCCGTCCGGGGGTTCTTTCTACGTCGCCCGCGCGCACACACACGTGAGCGAGAAGATCGGATTCCCCGAGTCGGTGTCGCTCGCGGTCGGCGGGATGGTCGGCGGCGGCATCTTCGCCGTGCTCGGCGTCGTCGCGGAGACGGCCGGGCCCGCGGCGTGGCTCGCGTTCGTCGCGTCGGGCCTGCTCGCGCTCTGCGCCGGCTACTCGTTCGTTCGGCTCGTCCGCGAGAGCGACGACGACGTCGCGGGCCCGGTCGACCACGTCGAGGAGTTCACCGGGAAGCGCTGGCTCGCCGGCGTCGTCGGGTGGGTGTTCGCGTTCGGCTACGTCGGGACGATGGCGATGTACGCGTACGCGTTCGGGAGCTACCTCCTCGAACTCGTCGGCGTCCACGCCGTCTACGGCGTGCCGGCGCGCCCCGCCGTCTCCGCCGCCGGCGTCGCGCTCTTCGTCGGGCGTGCACGCGCTCGGCGCGCGCGCCTCCGGTCGGACGGAGGACGCGCTCGTCGCCGCGAAAGTGCTCATCCTGCTCGTCGTCGGCGGGGGCGGCGTCTACTACGGCTACACCCATCACACGCTCCAGTCGGGCGTGCACGCGCTCGGCGGCGGCGCGCTCGCCGCGGGCGCGCTCTCCTTCGTCGCGTTCGAGGGCTGGGAGTTACTCACGTTCGACCTCGACAGCATCGAGAACCCCACCGAGACGGTGCCGCGCGCCATCTACGTCAGCATCGTCTTCACCACGCTCCTCTACGTCCTCGTGGCCGTCGTCACCACGAACCTGCTCTCGACGGACACCATCGCCGCGCACGCCGAGACGGCGCTCGCGTACGCCGCCCGCCCCGTCTTCCACGAGGCCGGCTTCCTCCTCATCGCCGTCGCCGCCGTCCTCTCCACCGCGTCCGCGCTGAACGCCACGCTCTTCTCCGCGGCGCGACTCAGCCAGCAGGTCGCGGACGCCGCGCACAACGCGCCCGACGCGGAGACCGACCCCTCGCGAGAGTCCGTCGGCCAGCACCGCACCGGCGCGGGCGAGGAGTCCCCGATCCGGCCGCTCCTCGTGCTCGGCACCATCACCGTCATCCTCACCGTCTACGGCAGCCTCGAATCAATCACGAGTTTCGCGTCCGGCGCGTTCATCAGCATCTTCGGCGTCGTCTCCGCCGTCGCGTACACCCAGCGCGACTCCGCGGTGAGCGCCGCCGTCCCCGCGCTCGGCGCCGTCGGCTCGCTCGTCGCGCTCGTCGCGCTCTTCTGGCACCTGCACGCGACCAACCCGAGCGTGCTCGCCACCGTCGCGGCCATCTGGGCCGTCGTCCTCGCCGTCTACTGGCTCCCGCGGCGGTGAACGCGGGCCGCGAACGCCCTCGTGCGTTTCGTGATAGTTAAGTAGGGGCGGTGATTCGTACAGGTTGCAGTCACTGTAGGGGCGTACGGTCCCGAGTCCGAGAGGGCGACAGTAACCACCGAGCGGGTCGTGGTAGCCTAGCCTGGTCAAGGCGCAGGGTTGCTAACTCTGTGGCTCACCGCCTCCGGGGTTCAAATCCCCGCCACGACGCCTCTCCACACACGACCATACCATGAGCGAAGAACAACAAGAGGAGACGGACGAGGACATTCGATACTTCGTCCGCATCGGGCAGACTGACCTCGACGGTACGAAGACCGTCGAGCGCGCCCTCTCCGAGATGGACGGCATCGGCCGCCGGGTCTCCCGCGTGGTCGCCGCCAACGCCGACGTGGACCGAACCGCCACGCTCGGCCGTCTCGACGACGACTCTATCGAGAGTATCGTCGAGGCAGTGGAGAACTTCGCCGACGAAGTTCCTGACTGGCTGGCGAACCGCCGGAACGACTTCTACACCGGCGAGACCGAACACATCACGGGCAACGACGTCGAACTCACCCGGAATCAGGACGTCAACCGGATGCGGATGATCCGGTCCTACAAGGGCGTGCGCCACGAGCGCGGACAGAAGGTCCGCGGGCAGCGCACGAAGTCCACCGGACGTACGGAAGGCACCATCGGTGTCAACGTCGAAGCCCTGCAGGAAGAAATGGAAGAAGAAGCAGCGGAGGGGGATGACGAATAATGGCGCTTCCCGGTGAGAACACCAAGTTCTACGAGACGCCGAACCACCCCTACCAGGGCGAGCGCATCGCCGAGGAGTCCGACCTCCTCGGGCGCTACGGCCTGAAGAACAAGGAGGAACTGTGGCGAGCGCAGTCCGAACTGCGCTCCTACCGGCGCGAGGCCCGCGAACTCCTCGGTCGCGTGACCGAGGGCGAGGAGGGCGAGGAGTTCGTCGCCCGCCTCCGCCGCCTCGGCATCCTCGGCGAGTCCGACGACCTGGACGCGGTCCTCTCGCTGGACGTCACGGACGTCCTCGAGCGCCGCCTCCAGACGGTCGTCTACCGCGAGGGACTGGCGAACACGCCGCAGCAGGCGCGCCAGTTCATCGTCCACGGTCACGTCACCGTCGACGGCAGCCGCGTGACGGCACCGTCGTCGAAGGTCGACGTCGCCACGGAGGAGAACATCGCGTTCGACGAGACGAGCCCGCTCACGGACGAGCTTCACCCGGCTCGCGCGGACAATCAGGAGTAATCCATGGCAGAGAACGACGCAGACGGCAAGTGGGGCATCGCGCACGTGCACGCCTCCTTCAACAACACGCTGCTCACGGTCACCGACGAGACGGGCGCCGAGACGCTGGCCAAGTCCAGCGGCGGCGCCGTCGTCAAGCAGAACCGTGACGAGGCGTCCCCGTACGCCGCCATGCAGATGGCCGAACAGCTCGCAGAAGACCTCAAAGAACAGGGTATCGAGGGCGTGCACGTCCGCGTGCGCGGCCCCGGTGGCAACCTCCAGCGTAGCCCGGGTCCGGGCGCGCAGGCGACCATTCGAGCGCTCGCTCGCGCGGGCCTCGAAATCGGCCGCATCGAGGACGTCACCCCGATCCCCCACGACGGGACCCGCCCGCCGAAGAACAGCGGCTACTAACGAAACCATATGGCAACGGACTTCGACGTCGAATTCATCGAAGACGGCGAACGGGAGGCGCGCTTCCTCGTGCGAGGGATCACGCCGGCGTTCGCCAACGGCATCCGCCGGGCGATCCTCGCGGACGTCCCGACGCTCTCCATCGACACCGTGCGGTTCGTCGAGAACTCGAGCGTCCTGTTCGACGAGGTGCTTGCGCTCCGCATGGGGCTCGTCCCGCTGACGACCCCGGAGGGCGAGTTCGACGAGGACGACGTCGTCACGCTCGCCATCGACGTGGAGGGGCCGGACACCGCGTACAGCGGCGATCTGGTCTCCTCGGACCCGCAGGTCGAACCCGCCGACGAGAACGTCCCCCTCATCGAACTGAAGGACGATCAGCGTCTGGAAGCCGAGGCCGAGGCGAAACTCGGCCGGGGACGCGACCACGCGAAGTTCCAGGGCGGTGTCGCGGTCGGTTATCGACACCTCCAGCGCGTCGAGGTCGGTGACGACGTCGCAGCGAGCGACGAAGAGGAGGCGAACATCGTACGTGGCGTCATCGAGGACGGCGACGAACTCGTCGCCACCTCCGAGTTCGGCCACGACCTCACGAACCGGTATCCGGGGAAGGAGGTCGAGGTCGAGGACGTTCCGAACGCGTTCGTCTTCCACGTCGAGTCCGACGGCTCGATGCCCGTCGACGAACTGGTCCTCCGTGCCGTGGAGTCCATCTCCATGCGCGCGGACGAACTACGCGAGAAGGTCAGTCTGTAAGGCGAAACGATGCTCCCCACCCCCACCACCACGGTCCGCTCGACGCGACGAGCGACCGCTGGGTGCGGGGTAATCGAAAGCCCCTTTACGGGGCGGCGGGAACGTCGTATCGTCGGTAAGACCACGCCTTCTCAGTGGGCGTGCAGGGATAGCCAAGTTTGGTCAAAGGCGCAGCGTTCAGGGCGCTGTCTCGTAGGAGTTCGCAGGTTCAAATCCTGCTCCCTGCACTCCACACCCATCTCTCATCAGGAGTTAGAACCATGAGCAAGACGAGCCCGAGACTCAGCAGTCTCATCGCCGAACTGAAGTCCGTCGCCCGCGATTCGGGCGCGGACGTCTGGCGCGACGTCGCCGGCCGGCTGGAGAAGCCGCGCTCGACGCACGCCGAGGTGAACCTGAGTCGTATCGAACGGTATGCGAACGAGGACGAGACAGTCGTCGTCCCCGGCAAGGTGCTCGGCTCGGGCGCCCTCCGGAAGTCCGTGACGGTCGCAGCGGTGGACTTCTCGTCCAGCGCCGAGACGAAGATCGAGCACGCGGACGGCGAGGTCGTCCAGCTAGCACAGGCAGTCGAACAGAACCCCGACGGGTCGAACGTGCGGGTGATCCGATGAGCGCAGCGGAATTCGACGCGGACGTCGTCGTCGACGCCCGCGACTGTATCATGGGTCGCGTCGCCTCGAACGTCGCCGAACTGGCGCTCGACGGCGAGCGCGTCGCCGTGGTCAACACGGAGGACGCTGTCATCACGGGCAACGAGGACGACATCCTCGGTACGTACCGCAAGCGAGCCGAACTCGGCTCGGACAGCGGCCCGTACTACCCGAAGCGTCCGGACCGCATCTTCAAGCGCGCGGTGCGCGGGATGCTCCCGTACAAGACGGACCGCGGCCGCGAGGCCTTCGAGAACGTCCGGCTCTACGTCGGCAACCACGTCGACGAGGAGGGCGAGGTCCTGGAAGGGACGTCGCTCGACCGGCTCTCGAACATCAAGTTCGTCACCCTCGGCGAGGTGTCCGAGGAACTGGGTGCTAACAAGACATGGTAACCAACACGAGCGGTAAGAAGAAGACGGCCGTCGCTCGCGCGACGGTCACCGACGGCGAGGGTCGCGTGCGAATCAACTCGACGCCCGTCGAACTCGTCGAACCGGAGATGTCGCGTCTGAAGATGCTGGAGCCGTTCCGCATCGCGGGCGACGAGATCCGCGACGAGGTCGACATCGACGTCACCGTCGACGGCGGCGGTTACGCCGGGCAGGCGGACGCGGTCCGCACGGCCATCGCGCGCGGCATCGTCGAGTTCCGCAACGACGCGGAGCTCCGTGACGCCTTCATGGAGTTCGACCGGCAGCTGCTGGTCAACGACGTGCGGCGCAAGGAGCCGAAGAAGTGGGGTGGCCCGGGCGCCCGCGCCCGCTACCAGAAGTCCTACCGCTGAGGTGATCCAACCATGATGGTACCAGTCCGGTGTTTCACGTGCGGGAACGTCATCGGTGAACACTGGGAAGAGTTCAAGGCGCGCGCGGCGAGTCACGAGGGCGACGAAGATCCGGCGGAGGTCCTCGACGACCTCGGCCTCGACCGGCACTGCTGCCGGCGGATGTTCGTCTCCCACCAGGACCTCGTCGACGTCGTCTCACCCTACCAGTAATGCCCGACTACAACCGCTACGAGAAGGCACGCATCATCGGGGCGCGCGCCCTGCAGGTGTCGTACGGGGCGCCCGTGCTGGTCGACACCGACCAGACGGAGCCCATCCTCATCGCGGCCGAGGAGTACGACGCGGACGCGCTCCCGTTCACCGTGCGGAGGGAACAATGACGCGCATCGAGACGGTCCGCCTTCGCGCGGTCCTCGACTCGCGCGGCAACAAGACGGTGGAGGCGGACGTGCTCACGGAGTCGGGCGGTTTCGGCCGCGCGGCGGCGCCATCCGGGGCGTCCACCGGCGAGTACGAAGCGATCGAACTCCCCGTCAACGAGGCCATCGCGGCGGCCCGCGAGCACGCGGTGCCCCGCCTCGAAGGCCGCGTCTACGCCGGCGATCAGCGCGCCGTGGACGACACGCTGCGCGCGGCCGACGGCACCGAGGACTTCTCTGAGATCGGCGCGAACTCCGCGGTCGCCATCAGCATGGCGGCGGCGAAGGCCGGGGCGGACGTCCTCGGCGCGCCGCTCTACCAGCACCTCGGCGGCGCATTCAGGGGAGAGAACTTCCCGGTTCCGCTCGGGAACGTCGTCGGTGGCGGCGAGCACGCCCAGGAGGCAACGGCCATCCAGGAGTTCCTCGCCGCGCCGGTCGGCGCGCCGAGCGTGAAGGACGCCGTGTTCGCGAACGCTCGCGTGCACGCCGTCATCGGCGACCTGCTCGAAGAGCAGGGCACGCCCGCGGCGAAGGGCGACGAGGGCGCGTGGGCGCCCCCGATCTCGGACGCGGAGGCGTTCGAACTCGTCGACGAGGCCGTTGAGACGGTCGCTGATGAGGTCGGCTTCGACATCAAGTTCGGCCTCGACATGGCGGCCGCCGAGACATTCGAGGACAAAGAGGAACAGAGTTCCTCCGGCAGCCGGACGTCGTCCGGCGACGGCGAGTACGTCTACGGCGACGAGGTCCGCTCCACCGAGGAGCAGATCGAGTACGTCGCCGGTCTCGTCGAGGAGTACGACCTCGCGTACGTCGAGGATCCGCTCGACGAGGACGCCTACGAGGCGTTCGCGGAACTCACCGACCGCGTCGGCGATCGGACGCTGATCTGCGGCGACGACCTCTTCGTCACGAACGTCTCGCGCCTGCAGGACGGCATCGACGTCGGTGCCGGGAACAGCATCCTCATCAAGCCGAACCAGATCGGCTCCCTCAGTGACGCGTTCGACGCCATCGAACTCGCCACGCGGAACGGCTACGACACGGTCGTCAGCCACCGGAGCGGTGAGACCGAGGACACGACGATCGCACACCTCGCCGTCGCGACCGACGCGCCGTTCATCAAGACGGGCACGGTCCAGGGCGAGCGCACCGCCAAGCTGAACGAACTCATCCGCATCGCGGACGAGGCACTATGAGCGAGAACGAAGACAGCGAGGCCGAGCTCGAGGAGGCCCCCGTCGAAGACGCCGACGCGGACGCGGAGTCCGCCGAGGCCGTCGACGAGACGGCGGTCGAAGACGCCGACGAGGCGACCGAGCCGGCCGCTCAGACGGAAGACGTAATGCCCGACGAGGACGCCGACCTCCTAATCCCGGTCGAGGACTACCTCGCCGCCGGGGTGCACATCGGCACGCAGCAGAAGACGCAGGACATGGAGCGATTCATCCACCGCGTTCGGACGGATGGCCTCTACGTCCTCGACGTCTCGACGACCGACGACCGCATCCGCACGGCCGCCGACTTCCTCGCGAACTACGACCCGGAGCAGATCCTGGTCACGAGTTCGCGCCAGTACGGCCGGTTCCCCGCGGAGAAGTTCGCGGACGCCGTCGGCGCGCGCGCCCGAACGGGCCGCTTCATCCCGGGGACGCTGACGAACCCGAAGTACGACGGCTACATCGAGCCGGACGTCGTGGTCGTCACGGACCCGATCGGTGACAGCCAGGCGGTGAAGGAAGCCATCACGGTCGGCATCCCCGTCATCGCGATGTGCGACTCGAACAACTCCACGAGCAACGTCGACCTCGTCGTTCCGACGAACAACAAGGGTCGACGCGCGCTCTCCGTCGTCTACTGGCTCCTCGCGAACGAGGTGCTCGACCGTCGCGGCGCCGAGCCGTCCTACGGTCTCGAGGACTTCGAGAGCGAGATCTAACGGGACGACACTTCCTTTCGCGGCCCGCTATCCGATAGCGACGGCGTCGTTCGACGTCCGCGACGTGGGTTCGGCTCTCCTCGGTGAGCGACGCGTCTATCGTTCGATCACGCCCAGTCGGCGCTCGAATCCCTCGACGAAGCGGACGCGCTTCCCGAACAGCTCGCGGCCGCCGGTGAGCGGGTGGCGCGTGGCGGCCTCGGAGACGTCGGCGCTGAGGAGGACGCAGGCGGGACACGGCCCGAACCGTTCGAGTCGCTCTCGGACGGGGCCATCAGCGGGTTCGCAGAGGACGACGTCCTGTCCGGGGAACGCGGCGAGTTCGCCGAAGCGCGAGTCCACGTCGCGCTCGGGCGTCGGGAGGCGATAGAGGCCGGTGAAGCGGTCGATGGCGGCGTCGAGGTCGGGGACGGCGAGGACGACGCGTCCGATTCCGGAGACGGGAGAGCCGTAGAGGGCGCTGTCGGGGACGCGGTACTCGCGGGGGGCGCGGTCCGACACCACGAACGGGAGCGGGGAGTCGTCGCCGCCGAGGAAGCCGACGTCCCACTCGGCGGTGCCCCGGTCGGTCTCGCGGCGGCCCCGAACGGGCCCCCTGACCTCGACGTCGCGTCCGATCGCGCGCTGGAGTTCGCTGTGGACGCTGCCGGCGTCGACGCACCACGCGCAGGGGCCGGCGTCGGCGGCGAGGAAGTCCGGCCAATGGCCGGCCGTCTCGTCCCCGGGCGTCGTGGGCGCGAGGAGTTCGAGGTAGGAACCGTCCGGGAGCACCACCATCGACATCTCGGTGTCGCCGGTCCCGTGCTCGCCGCCGTAGCGGGGCGCGAAGCCGGCGTTCTCGAAGCGCGCCGTGAGGTCGTCGAGGGCGGCGCCGGCGAACGGGACGTGGTCGATGACGGGACGCATACTCCGGCTTGGGCGAGGGCGGGCAAAGGGGTAGCGGCCGGGTCGAGAGAACAACACTCAAAGGCCGTGGCGTCCGTCTACTCGGGTATGCCGACTACTTCGAGCGCTCCCGGGAAGGTCTACCTCTTCGGGGAGCACGCCGTCGTCTACGGCGAACCCGCGGTGCCCTGCGCCATCGAGCGGCGGGCGCGGGTGACGGTCTCCGAGCGTGACGACGACCGCTTGCGGGTGAGCGCCGAGGACCTCTCCCTCGACGGCTTCACCGTCGAGTACGGGGCGGGCGACGCGCCGGACGTGGACGTGCCGACGCCGCTCATCGAGGCGGCGATGGGGTACGTGGACGCGGCGCTCGAACAGGCGCGGGACGCCGCCGGCCGGCCGAACGCGGGATTCGACGTGCAGATAGAGAGCGAGATACCGCTCGGCGCGGGCCTCGGCTCCTCCGCCGCCGTCGTGGTCGCGGGCATCGACGCGGCGGCGCGCGAACTCGACAGCGCGCTCGACCCCGCCGAGGTCGCGGAGCGCGCGTACCGCGTCGAGCACGAGGTGCAGGACGGGCAGGCGTCGCGCGCGGACACGTTCTGCTCGGCGATGGGCGGCGCGGTGCGCGTGGAGGGCGACGACTGCCGGACCATCGACGCGCCCGACCTCCCGTTCGTCGTCGGCTACGACGGCGCGAGCCACGACACGGGCGCGCTCGTCGCGGACGTGCGAGCGCTGCGCGACGAGTACGACTTCGCGCGGGACACCGTGGAAGCCATCGGTGACCTCGTCCGGCAGGGCGAGGACGCCCTCGCCGCGGGCGACGTCGCGGAACTCGGCCGTCTGATGGACTTCAATCACGGCCTGCTCGCCGCGCTCGGCGTCTCCTCGCGCTCGCTCGACGAACTCATCTGGGCGGCGCGCGACGCGGGCGCGCACGGCGCGAAACTGACGGGCGCGGGCGGCGGCGGCTGCGTCGTCGCGCTCGACCCCGGATCGGGGACGGAGACGGCGCTGTCGCTGACGCCCGCGTGCGACGAGACGTTCCGCGCGGCACTCGCCCACGAGGGGGTGCGCGCGGAGTGACAGCCGACTCGTCGCGCCGCGCCGGCCGCGCGAGGTGGGACGCGTGACGACCGTGCTGAAACTCGGCGGGAGCGTCGTCACCGAGAAGGACGCGCCGGAGACGGTCGATACGGAAGCGCTCGCGGCCGCTGCGGACGCCATCGCGGGTGCGGACGAAGAGGGCCTCGTGCTCGTCCACGGCGGCGGGTCGTTCGGCCACCCGAACGCCGCCGCGCACGGCGTCTCGCGCACGGACGGGACGCGCGATCCGAACGCCGTCGCGGCCGTCCACGGCGCGATGAAGCGCCTGAACGACGCGGTCTGCGACGCCCTCCGCGCGCGCGACGTCCCCGCCGTCGCCCACCACCCCTACTCGGCGGCGATGCGGGACGCGGACGCGACGCTCGCCCTCCCGCCGGACGTCGTCGCGGCGAAGCGCGACGAGGGGTTCGTGCCCGTGCTCCACGGCGACGTCGTCACGCACGCCGGCTGGGGCGCGACGATACTGAGCGGGGACGAAATCGTCGTCTCACTCGCGGAGGGCCTGGACGCCGACCGCGTCGGCGTCTGCTCGACCGTTCCCGGCGTCCTCGACGACGACGGCGACGTGATCGACCGCATCGCGGACTACGAGGACGTCGCCGCGCTCCTCGGCGGGAGCGAGGACACGGACGTCACGGGCGGGATGGCCGCGAAAGTCCAGGCGCTCTGCGGCCTCGACGCGCCCGCGTCAATCTTCGGCCCCGACGCGCTCGGCGACTTCCTCGCGGGCGACGAGCCGGGCACGCTCGTGGAGTGAGGGCCGCGCCCTTCGCGGCCGCCATCGGTCTTGCGGACCGCCCGCGGGTCGTAATCCCCGCTCTTTTTTACCCGCGGCAGCCCTATCTCGCGGCGAAGCGACCGCGTCGGGACGTCGACGCGGGTCACCGGGACGGATCCGGCCAACGCATCCAGGTGTCGAATCAATGAATCAGGACACGCGCGAAGATACGGTGCTGTCCGCCATCGAGGAGCGACGCGAACTCGTCAACGCCGCGATAGACGAGGAGTTGCCGATGGCCGAACCGACGCGGCTCTACGAGGCATCGCGATACCTCCTGGAGGCGGGAGGGAAGCGCTTGCGGCCGACGGTGTCGCTGCTCGTCGCGGAGTCGCTCGCGGACGTCGAACCGCTCTCCGCGGACTATCAGGCGTTCCCGGCGCTGGACGGATCGACCATCGACGTGATGGCGGCCGCCGTCTCCATCGAGGTCATCCAGTCGTTCACGCTCATCCACGACGACATCATGGACGACGACGACCTGCGACGCGGCGTCCCCGCCGTCCACCGCGAGTACGACACGGAGACGGCGATTCTCGCGGGCGACACGCTCTACTCGAAGGCCTTCGAGATCATGCTCCGCACGGAGGCGGCCCCGTCGGCGAGCCTCGACGCCATCGAGTTGCTCGCGCAGACCTGCACGCGCATCTGCGAGGGGCAGGCGATGGACGTGGACTTCGAGACGCGCGGCGGCGTCGCGGTGGACGACTACCTCGACATGGTCGAACGCAAGACCGCGGTGCTCTACGGCGCGGCGGCGAGCGTTCCCGCCATCGTGATGGGCGCGGACGACGAGGTGGTGGACGCGCTCTACCGGTACGGCGTGAACGTCGGGCGGGCGTTCCAGATCCAGGACGACGTCCTCGACCTCACCGTACCGTCGGAGAAACTGGGGAAGCAGCGCGGGAGCGACCTCGTGGAGAACAAGCAGACGATCATCACCGTTCACGCGCGCGACCACGGCGTGGACGTGGACGGTCTGGTGGCCGCGGACGACCCGAGCGAGGTGACGGACGACGTCATCGACGACGCCGTCGCGGAGTTGGAGGCGGCCGGCAGCATCGAGTACGCGAGCGACCTCGCGGACGACCTCGTCAGCCGCGGGAAGGCGGAACTCGACGTCCTCCCGGACAACGACGCGCGGACGCGCCTCCGCGAGATCGCGGACTACCTGATCGAGCGCGGCTACTAGTCCGCTCGCTCGGCGCGCGCGGCCTCCTCGCGCGCGGTCTGTTCCTCGCGGTAGCGGGCTTCGTGTTCGTCGAGCACTTGCTGTCGTTTCGCCTGCGCGTCGTCGGTCATCATCTCCTCGCTCCACTCCATCCCGTGGTCGGTGTCGGTGTCGACGGACTCGACGCCGTCGAGGCCACCGATTCGCTCGTCCACCTGATCCATGAAGTACGCGACCATGTGGCACATCGGGCTGGTGAGGCGGAGGTAGACCTCGACGTGCCCACCGTCGACGTCCACGGACTTCACGAGCCCCATCTCCACGATGTCGAGGTTCGATCCCGTCGCGGCGCTACACGGGTCGACGATCTCCGCGAGCTCCTCGCGCACGCGCGACTCGGAGACCGACATCAGGCCACCTCGAAGTCCGTCGTCGACCACGGCTCCTCCGCCATCGCCACCCCGTCGAACTCGTCGCCCGCCTGCGCCGATTCGAGGTCGTCGAGGTCGAGGTTGTGCGCCTCCGCGAAGTTCTCGCCGAGGATCTTCTTCTTGTCCTCCTGAGTGATCTGGAAGGAGCCGCTGAAGCTCTCCATCTCCGGGAAGTCGTACTCCCAGAAGCGCTCTAAGAGGAGCTGGGGGTGGAAGTGGGGCGCGCCGGTCCCCCAGAGGATCTTCTCGAGCGCGCGCTTCCCGCCGCCGTAGAGGAGCTCCTGCATCGTGTCCTCGAAGGACTCGGGCGTGGTGATGAGTTCGGTGAGGGTGAGTTCGAGGTTGACGTAGACGTTCGGGTGGCGCGCGATCTGCCAGCCGGTCTCCTCGCCGAACGTCAACCCGCCGTGGACGATCTCGAAGGTGAGTTCGGGGAAGCTCGCGGCGGCCTCCTCGACGTCGCCGACTTCGTAGGAGTCCATCGGCACCGCGCCGAACGGGAACGCCTTGTGGACGGCGACGACGTCGAGGCCGAGGTCGAGGCAGTGCTCCCAGAGCGGGAACGCGACCTCGGGGTCGTCCATCTTGAACTTGTGGTGGGTGCCGTCGGTCTCCCAGTAGGACGGATAGACCTTCACGCCGTGCGGGTCGAACGCCTCGACCTGGCGGGTGAGGTCGGCCTGCGGGTCGTCGAGGCCGACGGCGTCGATGCTCGCGAGCGCGCCCACCCGAGAGGGGTAGCGCTGGGCGAGCGTTCTCACTTTCTCCTCGGCGGTGAGGCCGTCGTGGAAGACGGTGATGGACTGGGGATGCATCACCGTGTAGTCGGTCTGGCTCTCGCGGAAGACGGTGTTCGCGGTGTCCTCCGCGTCCCAGTCCCCGAGGAAGGACTCGCGGGTGCGCGCGTACCCCTCGGGCATGTCGGCTTCGAGGGAGGCGCCGATCTCCGCGACCTGCTGGGCGGAGCCGGGCACGCGGAAGTTCTCCTCCGTCTGGTTGTACGAGTGCGTGACCGCGTCGACCACGAACACGTCGTCTAAGTCCATACCCTATGGGGCGGGTGAGAGTATAATAATAGTTGTGTAGGGATAGGGCGCGCGTCCGCTATCGAGGGGGTTCGCGGC
>JBDGUG010000014.1:0-24940 GCA_042216135.1 Halarchaeum sp.
ACGGCCCCCGACACCAAAGAGACGGGGGCCGACCCCCGCCCGCTATCAGCAGCGTTATCCGCGACCACCGACTCCGGACGACAACCGTCACCGCGTTCGGTCCTCGACCGACGCGGCGACGACTCCCCCCACCATGTCCGCCCGCGACCGACCAGCGATGCGCGTCGAGTGCACCGACTGTCCGTACGTTCGACGCGTCGCCCCCGACGACGACCACCAGCCCTCGCACTACCTCGTCCGGCACGGCCGCCGCACCGGCCACACACTCACCGTCACCCGAATCGAGGACGACTAGGTCGCGCCGCTCGGGCCACGCTGCTCGCGGCTGTCGCCGCTCGCAGTTCTCCGAGCCGAGCGTCAGCGCGGCTCGGATGTGCTCGCGCATCGCGCCTGCGGCGCTCCGCGCTCGCTAGAACGTGGTCCTCGCTGCGTTCGGACCACGCTAGTCGTCCGCGGGCACGGCGTCCTCCGAGTCCGCGTCGGGCAGGAGCCTATCGAGGGCGTCGAGGACGGCGGTGACGGACGCGACGGTGATGTCGGCGTCGCTCGCGGAGACGGAGACGGTGCGGTCGCCGCGCGAGACTTCGACGTCGACGGTGACGACGGCGTCGGTGCCGCCGGTGATGGCGTCGACGTGATAGGATTCGAGGTGGAACGAGTATTCGGCGCCGAGCGCCTGCCGGATGGCGGAGAGCGCGGCGTCGACGGGCCCGCTCCCGGTGCCGGCGGCGGTGCGGTCCTCGCCGTCGACGTGCAGGCGCACGCTCGCCGACGGGGTGCCGGACCCGCTCGCCGCGGTGATTTCGACGAGTTCGACGCGTCGTTCGCGGGCGCGCCCGCGGACGTCCTCCGCGATGGTGAGGAGGTCGGCGTCCGTGACGCGACGCCCCTTCTCGCCGAGGGACTTCACGCGCTCGACGACCGCGGAGAGCGCGTCGTCGTCCAGTTCGACGTCGTGTTCCGCGAGCGCGGCGCGAACGCCCGCGCGGCCCGCGTGCTTCCCGAGGACGAGGCGGCGCTCGCGACCCACCGCTTCGGGCGGGTACGGCTCGTACATCCGCTCGTCCTTCAGCGTGCCGTCGGTGTGGATGCCGGACTCGTGCGCGAACGCGTTCTCGCCCGCGACGGCCTTGTTCGGCGGGAGCGGGATGCCCGTCGCCTCCGAGACGTGCGACGCGAGGTCGTAGAGGTGCTCCGTCTCCATCGGTTCGACGCCGTAGCAGTGCCAGAGCGCGATGGCGACCTCTTCCAGGGCGACGTTCCCTGCGCGCTCGCCGATGCCGTTGATGGTACCGTGGACGAGGTCCGCGCCCGCGGCGAGGCCGGCGAACGCGTTCGTGACGGCGAGTCCCAGGTCGTCGTGCGTGTGCACGCTCACCGGGCCGTGCTCGACGAGTCGGGAGACGCCCTCGTAGACCTCTTCGGGGCTGGCGTGTCCGACCGTGTCCGCGAAGCAGAAGCGGTCCGCGCCCGCGTCGAGCGCGGCGTCCGCCTGCGCTTCGAGATAGTCGTAGTCGGCGCGGGAGCCGTCCTCGCCGATGACCTCGACCCAGAGGCCGTGGTCTTTCGCGTAGTCGACGAGCTCGCCGGTCTTCTCGACGACTTCCTCGCGCGTCGACCCGACCTTCCCCTCGACGTGCCGGTCGCTCGCCGGCACGACGATGTGGACGCCGTCGACGTCGCAGTCGAGCGCCAGGTCGACGTCGTTCCGGACGCCCCGGGAGAAACTCGTGATGCGGGCGTCGAGGCCGAGGTCGGTGACGCGCCGAATGGTCTCGCGCTCGGCCGCGCTCGTGCACGCGCTGCCCGCTTCGACGGCGGCGACACCCGCCGCGTCGAGCCGTCGGGCGATGTCCGCCTTCTGGTCCGCGGTCAGAGAGACCCCGGGGGCCTGCTCGCCGTCGCGGAGGGTGGTGTCGAGTAGCTGTACGTCGCCGTCGCTGAGGGTGGTGTTCGAGAAGAAGTCCATCGAGAACTCGCTGTCGGTGTTCGGGGTTTCGTTACCGTCGGATTTCACGGCCAGCCGCCTTGCGGCGACTTCCTCTATCCTCCGACGTCGTATCGGACGTCATCGTACCTCCACCAAGACGCCCGAACTACATAAACTGGCCGGGTTCGCACAGGAACGACAGTGTGGGTTCCGCCTATTCGACGCGCACGGTGTCGCCGACGCGGACGTCCGCGGCGGCGCCCGCGGGGAGTTCGACGAGGCGGTCCGCGCGCGCCGACGCCAGCCCCGTCCACGACGAGAGCGTCTCGACGCGCTGGACTTCGCCGTTCTCGACCCAGAGCACGTCGAGGTCGAACGGGACGAAGACCATGTGGACGTCCCGCTCGGCCGCGCCGTCGAACTCGAAGACGAGCGCGTAGTCGCTCGGAACCGACCGGCGGAACATCAGTCCGCGCGCTCGCGAGAGGAACGAGTCCGCCGTCTCCACGTCGCTCGCCAGCGTCTCCCCGTTCTCGTCGTGGACGACTCGCACGTCCCGAGCGATGGGGGGCCAGCGGCTTTACGCTTCGGCCCAGTCCGGCGACGACGCGCCCGCACCTGGGGCCAGCGTCCGCGGTCTACGAGACGTCGAGTCCGTGCGGGCGATAGACGTCGATGGGGTCCTCGCCGGGCCCGGGCGGCGTCAGGTCCGTTCGCTCGACGACGTTCGTGAGCACCGCCCCGTCGAGTTCGGAGACGTCCGGATGATTGACCTCCACCAGGTTGCCCGCGGGGTCCCGGACGTAGAGCTGGACCGACCCGCCCGGGAGGGTGTAGACGGGCGGGGCGTCCCCCGGTTCTTCGCGGTCGGCGAACTGTTCGAGCACCTCGACGTGGGCGTCGTCGCGCTCCCTGACGGCGGTGTAGACGCGCTCCGGGTCGTCGACGTGGAACGCCGCGTGGTTGAACGCGGGCGGGTCGGCGTCCGCGACGGCGACGTGCAACTGTAGGTCGCCGCAGCCGAGCCACTGGATCTCCATGTCCCAGTCCGGGGTCGGAATCGGGTGCATCTCGAAGACGTCCTCGTAGAAGGCGACGGACGCGTCCAGGTCGTCCGCGACGATGCTGACGTGCGTGTACTCGGTGCCGGCCATACGCGTAGACCAACCAGATGGAATGTAAGTGTTTCTCACGCACGCCGCGTCGCGCGCGACCGACGCGCGACAGCGTTTTACTCGCGCGCCCCGCAGAGCGACCCGTGAAGAAGACGCCGACAGGCACGTCCGTGGGCGTCGACGACCCTTACGAGCACGCCGGCCCCTGCGACCACGTCACGGGCGACGGGAAGTGCCGGTACGCCTTCGACCACCCCGAGCACGACCCCGAGTTCGCTGATCGCCGCGCGAGCGACGACTACCGCTGTCCCGCCGCCGACGGCGACTGGGCCTGGCGCGACTGCCCGCACTATCGCTCCAAGAGCGACGCGAAGGCGTGCGCGCGCTGCGGCCTCGAAGAGCGCCGGAACGCCCACACCGACGCCCGCCCGCTCCTCGAAGAACACCATCTGGAGTACGCGGGGCCGACCGGAGGGAGGGCCCGCGACGACGCGAGCGGGAGCGAGAGTGAGCGACACGTGAGCCACGCGGGGCCGACCGGAGGGAGGGCCCGCGACGACGAGGACGACGAGGACGTCGGCCACGAGATAACGGTGGTGCTCTGCCGGTGGTGTCACAGCGCCGTCCACGACTCGTGGGCGCGCATCGACGACGACGCGAACCCGTCCCCGGAGGCGCTCGCGGCCGCGGAGGGGCGGCGGAGCGAGGAACTCGACGAACTCGGGTTCGAGACGGCGGCGACGCGCCGCGAGAGCGAGTAGGGGCCGTGCGGTCGATTCTTACGTGTCGGGCGCGATATCGGGTGGCATGACGAGGCCGACGGCGGCGGAACGCGAGCGTCGCGCCGACGCGGTGGACGCGCTCTTCGGACGGGCGGTGCGCGTCCCGCTCCCGGACGTGGCGGCGGAGCGCGGCCACCACGAGAACATGTGGCGGATCGCCGACGAGTGCGACCGGCAGGCCGACCTCTTCGAGGACCCGGACGTCCCGTTCGTGCGCGCGTACGAGGCGCTGCTCGACGGGTGGCGTGATGGGTTCGAGCACCGCCTCGAACGGCTCACCGAGGAGCCGTTCGGGACGGTGGCGAACGCCTACCTCGCGGGCGAGCGCGACGATTGGGTCGGGACGCTCGCCGTCTACTACGTCGAGTGCCTGCATCGCATCGAGGAACATCTCGCCGTCGACGAGCAGACGTTCACGCTGCTCGTCCTGCGGTATCCGGACTCGTTCACGGTGAACTTCTCGTTCGCGACGGGCGCGCTCCCCCGCGGCGGCGTCCGGTTCGAGTCCGCGTCGCACGCCCCGGCCGACCTGGACGAGGCGTCCCAGGCCGCCCACTACGGCGACAGCCAGTACTCGCAGTTCGCGGCCGCGTCGCAGTTCCGCGAGGGCGCCAGCATCATCCGCGAGCAGTTCCCCGACCCGGACGCGGTGCCGCGCGACGAACGCGCGTACGGCGGGTACGCGTACGCGATGGGTCGTCGCGGGGCGGAGTTCGCCGCGGCCGTCCGCGCCGTCGACCCCGACCCTGACCGGTTCGACGGCCCGCCGTCTGAGCCGGGATTGGTCGACGAGGGCCCGGAAGCGCGTCGCGTCCGCGAGACGCTCCTCCCCGGATGCCACGTCGTCGCGTGACGGTACCTACTGGCGGTACGTAACGCGATGTTCATACGTACGCACCCCTACACGTCGGATGATGGACGACGGGGATCCGGATCCGGCGGGACGACGCGACGCCTCGTGGGCGGCCGAGCGCGGCACCGAGGCGTTCGCACACCGCGCCGTCCGGACGCCGCTCCCGGACGTCGCGGCGGAGCGAATCTTCTACGAACACATGGCCGCCGTCGCGGACGCCCGCGAACTGAAGGCCGACCTGCTCGCGGACCCGGACGTCCCCCCCGTCGCGGCCTACGAGAACGAGTTCGAACGGATCGCGGAGACCTTCGAGGACCGTCTCCGCGAGGTCGGCGGGGAGGACTACCGCTCCGTCGCCGCCGCGTACGCCCGCGGTGAGCGCGACGACCGGACCGCGCGTCTCGTCGCGTACTACACGGAGTCGCTCTGGTGTCTCCAGGAGCGCAACACCATCGCGGACGTCATCTACTGTCCGCTCATCCTGCGCTACCCCGACTCCTTTACGGTGAACGTCCGATTCGCCGTCGGGTCCGTACACCAGGGGGTTCGATTCGAGTCGCCCGAGCACGCCGAGACGCTCGACGACGACTACCGGGAGCGCTACTACGCGGAGAGCAGCTACTCCCAGCGCGAGGCCGCGGAGTACATCCGCGAGACGGCGCAGATACTCCGCGAGCAGTTCCCCGACCCCGACGAGACGTCGTTCGACCAGCGCGCGTACGGCGGCATCGCCGCCGCCGCCGGCCGCGACGGGGCCACGTTCACCGACGTCCTCCGCGCCGTCGACCCCGACCCGGCGCGCTTCGACGTCGCGCCCGACGCGCCCGCAATCGTGCCCGCCGGCCCGGAGGCCGACCGCGTCGCCGAGACGCTCCTCTCGAACGCGCGCGTCGTCGCCTGACGCGGCGGCGTTCTCACATTTGAGAGTCTGCGGCATCCTCATATACTATCGGGACAAATCCGTGGTAGATGAGCGAGCAAGCGGCGGCCATCGACGGCGCGGCGGTGCTGCACCGCCGGGCCATCCGGACGCCGATACGGAACGACACCGCCGAGCGCAAACTCCACGAGAACATGATGCGCCTCGCGGACGCCCGCGAGCGCAAGGCCGACCTGCTCGCGGACCCCGACGTCCCCGCCATCGAAGCGTACGACGCCGAACTCGAGTACATCGTCGAGACGTTCACGCGCCGACTCGAACGCGTCGTCGGGGAGGACTACCGCTCCGTCGCCGCAGAGTACGCTGGCGGCGCGCGCGACGACCGACTCGGCCACATCGCCGCCTACTACGTCGAGGGGATGTGGCTGATGCAACAGCAGGCCACCGTCACCGACATGCTCTACTCGCTGATCATCCTGCGCTACCCCGACTCGTTCGTGTTGAACCTCCGGTTCGCCGAGGGGTTCCGCGCGCCCGGGTCCGTCGTCTACGAGTCCCCCGAGCAGTCCGACGTCGCGCTCGACGACGACTACCACGACACCTACTACGCCGAGAGCACGTACTCGCAGAAGGAGGCCGCCGCGTACATCCGCGACACCGCCACCCACCTCCGCGAGGCCTTCCCGGACCCGGACGAGACGCCGCCGGAGGAACGCTACGGCGGCGTCGTCGCGGCCGTCGGCCGCTGTAGCGGGACGTTCTCCGACTACTTCGGCCCCGTCGACCCCGCCCCCGACCGCTTCGAGCGACCGGTCGACCACACCGTCGTCGTCCCCGAGGGCCCGGCCGCGCGACGCACCGAACGGGACCTGCTCGCCGACGGCGACCTGCTCGTCTGACGCGTCGGAACTACGAGGACTTTTTACGTCGACCGACGATACTCTCCCCCATGACCCGAATCGTCGTCGTGGACAACCACGGACAGTTCACGCATCTGGAACATCGCGCCCTCCGCGACCTCGGCGTCGACGTCGACCTCGTCGACAACGACACGCCGCCCAGCGACCTCGACGCGTACGACGGCCTCGTCCTCTCCGGCGGCCCCAGCATGGACCGCACCGGCCGCTGCGACGAGTACCTCGACCTCGACGTCCCGATACTCGGCATCTGTCTCGGCATGCAGTTCATCGCCGCCGAGTACGGCGGCGAGGTCGGCTCCGGCGACTACGGCGGCTACGCCGACGTCACCGTCCGAATCCTCGACCCCGACGACCCGCTCGTCGGCTCGCTCGCCCCCGAAACGCGCGTCTGGGCGAGCCACGCCGACGAAGTCACGCAGGTGCCCGACGGCTTCGCGCGCACCGCCACCAGCGACGTCTGCGACATCGAAGCCATGAGCGACACCGAGCGGGAGCGCTACGGCGTCCAGTGGCACCCCGAAGTCGCCCACACCGAGGCCGGCGACGTCGTCTTCGAGAACTTCCTCGCGCGCTGCGAGTAGCCCCATGACCGAGACGCAGGGCGACCTCGCCGCCCTCTCGCGGTTCATCTTCCGCGCGCCGAACTGGTACGTCAGCGTCGGGTTCAGCCTGCTCGTCGCCGCGCTCGCCGGCATCGGCGCGTTCACCGCCACCTACCCCTTAGAGGACGCCTGGGAGGGCATCTTCTACATCGGCATCCCCACCGTCGTCGCCAGCCTCTGCACCACCCCCGTCGACCGGTGGCTCGGCGGCCAACTCACCTACAATCGCTCCTCGCTCCTCGCGCTCTGCTGCGAACTCATCGTCGTCGCCCTGCTCGCCGTCGCCAGCGTCATCGCCGTCCTCACGAGCGTCGGCCAGCACTTCGTCTTCGACGTCCTCATCGCCGCACTCGCGCTCGTCTTCGCGCTGCGCCTGCTCGTCGTCCTCGCCGTCTCCCGGAACAGCCTCCCGCTCGCCGTCGTCCCCGCGAGCATCCAGACGGTCACCGCCGGCCTCCTCCTCTTCGTCTACACCGGCGCGATGCGCTACGTCGCCATCGGCGGCCCCCTCCTCCGCGCCTTTCTCTCCCGCCCCGAGAAGGCGCCCGCGCGCCTCCTGCTCGTCACCCCCGAAGACCTCGTCCTCCTCGTCGGCATGAGCGCGCTCTACGCGCTCGTCGCCTACGGCTTCGTCCGCGTCATCGACCGACCGTGGCGTCAGAGCCTCGGCGTCTCCGGCCTCGACTTCCTCCGCGGGTTCATCGGCCACATCGCCGAGGGAACCCGCGAACTCGAGGACTTCTTCGAACAGCTCGGCGAGGACGCCGTCGTCCCCGTCACCGTCCTCTCCTTCCGCCGCCTCGGCGGCGCCGAACGCCAGCGAAGCGACGCCGGCGAGGAGAAAGCCCGCTTCGTCCTTCCGATGATCCATCCCGGCCCGATGGGCGAAATCGGCGGCGGGAACCTCCCGCAGCGAGTCGCCGAGGCCGCCGACGGCCTCGCCTTCCCCCCGCACGCCACCGCCGGCCACGACTTCAACCTCGTCACCGAACACGAAGTCGACACCCTCGTCGACGCCGCCGAACGCGCCGCAGACCGCATCACGTACAGCGACACCGCCACCGACTCCGTCCGCGTCACCGACGGCGAAGCCAGCGTCCTCGGCCAGGGGTTCGGCCCCGCCGGCGCCCTCCTCGTCGCCACCTTCGCCCCCGCGTTCGCCGACGACGTCGAGTACGCCGTCGGCCTCGCCGCGTCCGCCGAAGCGCGCCGCGCCGGCCTCGACGACGTCCTCCTCGCCGACGCCCACAACTCCAACAACGGCCTGCAGGGCGACGACCTCGGACACGTCGTCCCCGGGAGCAAGCGCTCCTTCCAACTCATCGAGGCGGCCGGCGACGTCGGCGCCGCCCTCGCCGACGCCGAACGCGGCCCCCTCTCACTCGGCGTCGCCTGGGACCGAACCGTCTGGACCCCCCAGGATGGAATCGGCCCGCTCGGCGTCCGCGTCGCCGTCACCGACGTCGACGGCCGACGGACCTGCTACGTCCTCGTCGACGGGAACAACATGGAACCCGGTCTCCGCGACGCCCTCGTCGACGCCCTCGTCGACGCCCACGGGTTCGCGCGCGACGCCGTCGAGATCATGACGACGGACACGCACATCGTCAACACCGTCGAGTCCGAGAACCAGGTCGGCGACGCCATCGACCACGACGCCCTCCGCGACGTCGTCCTCGACGTCACCGCCGACGCCGTCGCCGACCTCGAACCCGTCGAAGCCGGCGTCGAGAGCGAGCACGCCGAAGTCACCGTCTTCGGCAACGACCGCACCGAGACGCTCGCCAGCCACGCCAACGCCGTCATCGCCCTCGGCAGCGCCCTCGGCGCCGTCGTCGTCGCCGCCACCCTCCTCGTCAGCGCGCTCATCTTCTTCCTGACATAGAACGTTTTCCCGCTCGGGGACGCCTTCGGCGACCCGCTCGCGGAAAAACGTTCATCAAAAAGGGCCGCGAGCGCCACCGGCGCCCGCGGAACGGCGCGCTCGTGATTCGGCACGGCGACCGCGCTGCGACGCCGAACTGCCGCCCGCTCGCCGCCTCCGCCAGCCCCGAGCCTTCTTACGCGATGCCGGGACCACCCCGTGGCGTGTAACGCGCTACGACGCGCGGCGGACCGCGAAACCCCGGTCCGGCCGCCGCGCGACCCGACCGGGCCGGTGTTCGCCACGCTCGTAGCCGCCGCTACGCGATCTAAAAGCCGAGAGAGAGAGACGACGACCCTACTCGGCGTCCGCGAACAGGTCGTCGACCGCTTCCTGGCCGACGCGCGCCGCCTCGTCCGCGAGCGCCTGTTCGTCCACGCCCGCCTCGGGCGCGTTCAGGTAGACGTCCACCGTCAGGACGCCGTCCTCGAACGACACCGCGACGTCGATGTCGCGGACGTCGGACTGCTTCACGCGCGAGAAGACGTATCCCTCGGCGGCTTCCGCGGCGGTCCGTACGACCTCCTCGTCGCTCGGCATGGCCTTACGCGCCGCCCGCGCCGGGGCCGCCCATCATGCCGCCCGCGCCGCCGAGCATCTCCTGCAGTTCGCTCTGCAGCTCCTCGAACTGGTCCTCGACGCGCTGCTCCTGCTTCTCGAGGGACTGCACGCGAATCTCGAGGTTGTCGACCTTGTCCTCCAGGTCGTCCTGCGCCTCGGCGTAGTCCGTCTGCACGAGGAGTTCGCCGACCTCGCGGTACATCACGGTGTCCTCGTCGATGTCGTCGAGCTCGTCGAGCGCCGTCTCGGCCTCGGTGAGCTGGGACTCGGCCTGCTGCTTCTGCGCGGCGACCGTCTGGGCCTTCTCCTGAAGGTCCTGTAGCTCTTCGAGCTTCTCCTGCGCCTCGGGCGGCAGATTACCCTGCATGCCCGAATCGTGGGGTGCCGGATGTAAAAACCCCCGCTTTGCGTACTGTCGGCTCCGCGCGTCGTAAAATGCCGGTCGAAGGGGGAGGCGGACGACGTGGGGGGAGGGGCGCCCCCGTGACGGTCCATGGACCGGCGATTCAGTGTTGGTGATCGATCCGCAAGAGTGCGCTACCTATCTACGTAGGCATTCCCGGTGTCGGCGGCGGCCTCGGCGACGCCGACGAGCGTCGCCCACGTGTTCGTGCCGGCGCGGAGCGCCGTCAGATCCGCCGCCTCGACGGTCACGCGAACGGTCGCGCCCGCTCGCTCGACGCTCGCGCTCGTTCGGTCGCCCTCGATGTCGCCCGCTTCGACGCGCACCGCTCGGTGAACCGTGCGAGCGTCTCGCTCTGAGGCGTAGGAGAAACGAAGCGTGGTTCGGTGTGCCGCGTCCACGGCGGGCGTCTACTCGACGTCGACTTCTTTGACGTCGCGGCTCCGCTCTTTCAGCAGGACGCGGTGCCCGCAGTACGGGCAGCGGACGCCGCCGTAGGCGTCCAGTTCGACGTCGCGCTTACAGCGAGAGCACTTGTACGACATCTCAGTCCTCGGTCTCGTCCTCTGCGAGGGCGGTGCGGATGGACCGCGTGACGGCCTCGCCACCGGGCGTGGACGGCCGGTAGGCGCCGCCCGCGTACTTGTAGCCGCACTTGCCGCACTGCCAGATGCCCGTGCCCTTACGGTCGACGGCGTCGGAACCGCAGTCGGGACAGGTGTGGTCGTCGTTCGTGTCGCCCTCGATTTCGCTGACGCGTCGCCGCGCGACGCGACCGTAGCGCGCACCGAATCGGCCCGCGCTTCCCGCTCGACTTGAGCCCTTGCTGGCCATGATATCGACCACTAGCCCCAGCGCGCACATAAGCCCTGCGAGTCGCCAGCGCGCGCTCACCGTCGTCGCGCGCACCACCGTCCGGCCGGTCGCTATCCCGCGAGGTCGGCGTCTTCGAGGGCTTCGTTCAGGTCGTCGCGGACGCGCTCGCCGGTCTCGCGGTCCATCGCGGTCGTGACGACCCGGTTCTCCTGGACGCTGGAGCCGTCGCGGACGAGGAGGCGGACGTTCCCGTTCGCGTCGGCGCGCGTCACTTTCGCGCGCACGCCACCGCGAGCGCCCGACCCGCCCGCCTCTATCGGTCCGGGGATGACCTTCTTCACGTGCGGGTGCGCGGCGACTTCGCGGATGGCGCGCTGGCCGACGCGGCCGCCGATGAGCGTGCTGTGCGTCCCGCCGAGTTTCTCCGACGGGGGCTTGTCCACGACGTCGAGTTCTCGCTCGCCGCGGCGCTCTCGGACGGCGGCGACGGGGTCCTCGTCGGGCACCCGATAGACGGCGTAGTGGAGGTCGGCGCGCACCGCCTGCACGACGGCGCGTTCGCCGGCGACGTACACCTCTTCGGGGCGCTTTCGCCGTATCTCGTCGGCGATGCGGCCCGCGAAGTTCCGGAGGCGACGGTCCTCCCGGTCCGCGTCGGTCTCGGGCGTGCTCGCGACGTCCGTTCGCCCCACGACGTCCTCGTCGTCGAGGAAGGTGAGGGTGGCGTGGTCCGTCGCCGCGTCGACGACGACGGCGTCCGCGTTGCGGGTCTCGCAGACCAGGCAGTAGTCGCCCGGTTTCTCGAGCGGAGTCCCGCAGCGCGAACACTCCATACGCGCGAGTGGGACGCGCGACGTAAAACCGGCGCGCTTAGAGGTCGAGGGGGTCGGCCTTGAGGTACTCGCGGAGGAGGACGGTGGCGTACGCGCCCTTCGGGAGCGCGAACTCGAACGTGAGCGGGTCCGTCTCCACGGCGAGGTCGGTTCGTACGAGTATCGCGCGCCGGGTGCCCGTGGAGTCGAACGACCCGGGGAGGTCGAAGTCCTCGGGGGCGACGCCGACGTCCTCGCAGACGCCGCGCTCCACTCGTCCGGGTTCGTCGTCGCCGAACTCGGTGTCGGTGCCGACGAGGGGCGCGGTGACGAACGCGCGGCCGCGCTCGATGTGGCGGTTCACGACGTCGACTCTGCGCTCGGTGACGCGCTGGAGGCGGTCCACGTCGGGGAGGACGGGGTCGCCGTCGGCGTCGGCGAAGCAGACGACGTCGCCGGCGACGGCGCGGTCGAACGGGAGGCCGCGTTCGAGGCGCTCGGAGCAGATCCGATTGAAGACGTAGGACTGGGCGGCGTGCACGAAGAGTCGCTGGAGGTTCGACGGGAACGTCTCCAGCGCCTCGCGGAAGTCCGCGTCGGTGTTCCCGCCGGTCTCGGCGAGCGAGTTCAGCACGGCGCGCTCGTAGCGGAGACGCCCCGGGTAGCGTTCGATCGCTTCGCTCCAGTCGCGGGTCTCCTCGACGAACGCGCGCGCCTCGCGCGTCTCCGGCGGTTCGTCCTCGCTCGGATTTCCGATGTACGCCATGACCGCGCCCTCCCAGTCGTCGCGCAGGACGCACAACCCGACTTCGTGCGTGACGGGGCGATAGCTCCCGAAGCGCTGCTGGCCGAAGACGTTCGGGACGCCGACGCGCGTACCCTGTTCGTCGTCGCTCGCGCTATCGCCGCCGAACGCGGCGAGTTCGCTCGTTATCTCGTCGACGGGGTCGGTGTCGGCGTCGCGGACGACGATTGTGAACTCGTTCCCGCGCAGGTCGCCGAAGCGGATGGGGCGGCCGGCGCGTCCGATCGGTTCGACGTCGGCGTTCGGGAGGGTCGGGAGGTCCTCGGGGGCGACGTCGCGGACGCTGAACAGCTGGGTGGTGACGGCGTTCCGGTCCTTCGTGCCCGCCCAGGAGACGCGTTCGCGGCTGATGCCGAGGCGGTTGGAGAGCTCGCGCGCGAACCCGTTCGTGTCCCACTCGCGGAGCGTCGCGCGGAAGACGAGGTGAGGGTAGTCGCCCGTGGGGGCGTCGAGGGGTTCGGTGTCGAATTCTTCGCGTTCGCGCACGCGGAAGTCCGCGGCGTCGACGCGGAGGCGGCCGCCGGTGCCGGGCGCGTCGCTGACGTAGTAGCCGATACCGACCGCGCGCTCCGTCGGGTGCGCCTCGCGCATCAGTAGAGGGAGAGGTCCCCGGTGACGGCGTCCACGTCCGCGTCCGCCGCGGGCCCGATGGCGAGCGCGGTCGGTGTCCCCGGTTCGACCTGGGTGTGTCCGGCGTCCTCGATGACGGCCGAGGGGAGACCGGCGGCCTTCGCCTCCTCGTTCAGCCGGTAGAGGTCGCGTTCGCCGTTCGCCTTCAGGACGATCTTCTTCTGCCCGCCCTGCTTCCACGCGCGCTTGTCGCTGTCGCTCGCGTACTCGTACGCCTTCAGGGAGGCGTGCGCGGCCTGCGCGGCGACCTTCCCGGTGCCCATCCCGAGGTCGGCGCGCACGACGATGGCTTGCTTCATATCGTGAGTCGCGGCTTCGGCGAGCATAGGCGTGGCGACCCGCGCCCGCGGACGGATCGGTTTAACACGCCGCGGGTTCTCGGGTCGCCCATGATACTCTCCGACGCCGACCTCCTCGATCGGTTGGAGGGAGGCGACCTCGTCGTCGAACCGCTCGACGACCCCGAGTTGCAGATTCAGCCCGCGAGCATCGACGTCCGGCTCGGCCGGCGCTTCCTCGAGTTCCAGCACGCGAACATCCCCTGCATCCACCCGATGGACGAGACGGAGGTGGACGAGTACGTCACGGAGACGTACATCGAGGACGACGGCGAGTTCATCCTCCACCCCGGCGACTTCGTGCTCGGGACGACGAAGGAGCGCGTGGAGGTGCCCTCGGACCTCGTCGCGCAGGTCGAGGGACGCTCCTCGCTGGGCCGCCTCGCCGTCGTGGTGCACGCCACCGCGGGCTTCATCGACCCGGGCTTCCGCGGGAAGATCACCCTCGAACTCTCCAACCTCGGCACCGCGCCCGTCGCGCTCTCCCCCAACATGCGGATCAGCCAGCTCGTCTTCACCGAACTCCGCACCGAGGCCGCGCGCCCGTACGGCGCCGAGCGCGGCTCGAAGTACCAGGATCAGGCCGGCCCGCAGGCCTCGCGCATCCAGAGCGACGAGGAGTTCGGCGGCGACCAGCGCCCCGAGGAGCGCGGAGGCGAGTAGATGCGGTTCCTCGAGGAGGTGGTGGTCGACGAGTTCCTGCCGACGTATCGCTCCCTGCTCGCCGCGGCGCTGCGCGAGCGGGGACTCACCCAGCAGGCCGTCGCGGACCTCCTCGGGGTGAGTCAGAGCGCGGTGTCGAAGTACGCGAAGGGCGAGGTGGCGACGAACGACGCCGTCGCGCGCGACGAGCGCGTGCGCGAGCACGTCGCGGACGTCGCGGACGGCCTCGCGGACGGGACGCTCTCGCGGGTCGGCGCGCTCGCGGAAGCCGAATCGCTCGTTCGGGACCTGGAGGCGCCGGGGGACGTCCTCGCGACCATCCACGCCGAGCAGATGCCGGAGCTCGCGGGCCAGTCGGTGGACTTCCGCGGGACGGGCGAGGCGGGCCTGCGGGAGCGCGAGCGCGTGCTCGCGGACGTCCGCCGGGGCGTTCAGCTCTTAGAGCGCACGTCCGGGTTCGCGACGCTCGTGCCGGCGGTCGGGTCGAACCTCGTGGAGTGCCTCTCGGACGCGGAGACGGCGGAGGACGTCGCGGGCGTCCCGGGCCGCATCTTCGACGTGATGGGGCGCGTGGAGGTGCCGGCGGATCCCGCGTTCGGCGTCTCCGCGCACGTCGCGACGGTCCTGCTCGGCGCGCGGGACGCCGGGAGCGACGCGCGCGCGGCGGTGAACGTCGCGTACTCGCCGGCCGTGATCGACGCGCTCGCGGACCTCGGCTACGATCCGGTGGAGTTCCCGGCGGAGTCGGAGGACGTGCGCGCCGAGATCGGACGCGTCGTCGAGGCGAACCCGGGGGTGCGCGCGCTCTACCAGAGCGGCGGGTACGGCGTCGAACCGATCGTCTACGTGCTCGGTTCGGACGCGCCGACGGTCGCGCGCACGGTCCGCGACCTCGTCTAGGGCGCGGCGACCCGGAAGAGGCCGCGCGGGTCGTGGCGCGCGCGGTCCGCGAGCGCGACGCGGAAACCGGGCCGGTCGCCGCTCGCCGGGGCGAACCGGAGGTCGGCGCCGGGCCGTCGCCGGAGGAGTTCGACGGCGACGGGGAGGGTGAGGACGTGACGGCTCCGGGAGAGCGCGTAGCCGTCGAGGCTGACGGTGCGCGCGTCGGCGGGGCCGTCGATGCTGTAGTCGGCGAGGAGGCCGGCGTTCGCGACGGTCGCGAGGCTGTCGTCGAGGGCGTCCGCGCCGGCGGGCGCGGGGCTGAGGCGGCCGGCGGCGCGGTTCAGCACGACCTCCTGTTCGTGCGCGTCGAGGGTCTCGTCGAGCACGGCGCCCATGCTCTGCAGGAGGAGGAGGCAGAGGTCGTCGGGGTCGGTGACTGTCTCTGCGGCGTCGAGGTAGGTGTCCCTCACGGCCCGTTCGGCGTCGCGGAAGCCGCCGCCGGAGAGCGTCTCGAAGACGGCGGCGGTGACTTCGTGACAGAACTCGCTCCGGCAGGCGGCCCCCGCGTGGTCGCGTTCGGGCCCGTCGGGCGCGGCCGTCCGGGACGGGAGTTCGCGCACGATGACGTCGTAGTGGGGGAGGCGCGGGTCGTACCGGCGGAGTTCGTCGCGGTACGCGTCCACGAGGTCCGCGGCCCGCGTGGCCGTCTCCCGGTCGGGGAACCGGTGTTCGCCGGATGGGACGGGGCGTTCGCCGGTCCGGGCGCACGCGAGATAGTATCGGCCGTCGGGGCTGGCGTGGTCGCCGAGGCGGCGCCGTATCTCGTCGAGCGTTCGTCCGACCATCTACGCCCCCTCCCGCGCGTCTCTCCGAACCATATGTTTAGGCTAGCCTAAAACAACTTGAGTGTTGCGCCGCCTCGCTACTCGTCACCCGCGCCGCCCGCGCCCTCCCGAATCCGCGCCTCCGCCGCCGCGAGCGCCGCCTCCCGGTCGAACGACTCGACGATACCCTCCAGTTCCTCGCGCGACGCCCCGGACAGGTCGCGGGCGTGCTCGGCGATGTTCGGGAGCGCGCGCAGCACGTTGTCGATTATCGGCACCGTCGCCACCTCCGCGCTCCGCGAGAGCGGGTTCAAATCGATCACGACCTCCGTCTTCCCCATCTCCCCCAGCGCCTCCGCGCGGTCCCCGTCCTCCAACGGCACCAGCACCACGTCCGCGTCGTAGATGCCGTCCGAATCGACCTTCGCGCGCTCGTGAGACAGCCCGGGGATGCGCGCGTCCGCCTTCAACCCCTTCACGTCCGTCGCGCCGTGCTCCCGCAGATGCTCCGCGATGGCGCGAACGCGCTCCTCCGTCCGCCCGAACAGGTTCACCTCGACGTCCGCGCCCGTCGCCGCCGCCAACTCCACCACCTCGTCCGGCGCGAGCGCCGCGACGTTCCCGTTCACGCTGATCACCGCGTGCTCGGCGAGCAGGAAGTACGCCGCCGCCGCCCGCGTGGCCTCGTCCGCGCTCGGAATCGTCTCCTCCCCGAGCAGGTAGTCGAACGCCTCCCCCCGCCCCTCCGCGATGAGTCCCTGCGTGCTCGTGATCCCCTTCTCCACGCCCGCCTCGATGCGGTGGCGCGTCAGCAGCGACTGATAGCGCGGGTGGTCCTCCGGCACGTCCACGTCGTCCATACCACCGACTCCGCCGCCGCCGAGGAAAAGTGGTGCGTCTCTCACCGACCCCGCGCATCCGCGACGCCGCTCACTCGCCGCGCAGCGACGCGCCAGCGCGGTGAATCCGCGTCGCCGTCGCGTCGTAGCCCGCCTCCGAGAGGCCGCGCCCGAGCGCGAACACCGTCCGCCCCAGCATCGCCATCGACGCCTCCCCGCCCGCCTCGACGACGTCCTCGACCACCGCCGCGACGTCGTCGTCCAGCAGGCCCGCCTCCGACGCGAACCACCGCGAGCGCTCCACGAACCGCGCCATCGTCGGCTCCCCGCGCAGCGCCTCCAGCGCCCGAACCCCCGCCGTCGAGAGGCGCGCCGTCGACCCCGAGAGCACGTCCGCCGTCGACAGCTCCCCGAGCGAGAGATACTCGATCCGTCCCGCCGCCGGCACCCCGTCGAGGCGGCCGTGCGGCGGCGCGCCCGGATCGATGCGCAGCGGCACCCCGCCGCGGGCTTGGGCGACCACGTCGCCGAGCCCCGTCCCCGCCGCCACCTCAGCCTCGTGCGCGATCCGAACGAGGTCGTTCTCCGTGCGCGACGGCCCCAGCGCCGCGTTCGCCGCCAGCGCCGTCCCGAGCGCCATCCCGCCAGAGACGCCGAACCCCGCGCCAACCGGGAGGTCCGTCTCCGCCGCCACCGACGCCGTCGCGTCCAGCGCGTCCAGCACCGACTCCACCGCCGGCACCGCCGCCGGTTCGCCGTCCAGCGTCACCGCGCGCTCCTCGGCCGGTTCCACCGTCACCGTCACGCCGTCCGCGAGCGTCACGCCCGCGCCCCGCGACCCCGTCTCCGCCGGCGAGTTCGCGCGATGCACCGAGAAGAACCCCGTGACGTGCCCCGGCACGAACGCCGTCGCCGCCCGTTCAGTCATCGCCTCGTCGTCCGCGCGCGCTGCTGTTAAGCGTTCGCAGTTCGCGCCGTCAGTCGAACAGGTCGTCCGGGCGGATGCGCGATAAGCGCATCGCGTTCCCCGTCACGCCGAGACTCATCCCCATATCGCCGACGACCACCGCCGCCGCGACGCTCACCAGACCGAGCGGCACGCCCGCCGCGAGCAGCGCCTTCACCGCGAGGCTCGCGCCGACGTTCTGCCGCACCACCCGATTCGCCCGATTCGACAGCGCGTACAGGTAGGGGAGCTTTCCGATATCGTCCCCCATCAGCGCCACGTCAGCGGTCTCTATCGCGGTGTCCGTCCCCGCCGCGCCCATCGCGACGCCGACGTCCGCCGCGGCGAGCGCCGGCGCGTCGTTGATGCCGTCGCCCACCATCGCCACCGTCTCGTACTCCGCCTGCAACCCCTCGATGGCGTCCACCTTCTCCTCCGGGAGGAGTTCGGCGCCGTAGTCGTCGACGCCGACCTGCTCCGCGATGGCGCGGGCCGTGCCCTCGTTGTCCCCGGTGAGCATCACGACGTGCTCGACGCCGAGGTCGTGCAGGCGCTCGACGGCCCGCGCGGCCCCCGGCCGTATCTCGTCCGCGACCGCGACGACCCCCACCAGTTCGGACGTCGTCCCGACGAGAACGACCGTCTTCCCGTCGTCCTCCAGGTCGGCGAGCACGTCCTCCGCCAGCCCCGACGGCTCCGCCTCGTCGGCCGCGACCGCCCCGCCGTCCGGCACGCGGCGCGTCCGCGAGAGGTCGAACCCCAGTTCCTCGAAGAGCGCGGGCGTGCCCGCGTAGTACGTCTCGCCGTCGAACGACGCGCGGATCCCGCGCCCGCTCAGGCTCTCGAAGCCCGACGGCTCCGGGACGTCGCCCACGTCCGCCTCGTCAGCGCGCGCGAGAATCGCCGCCGCGATGGGGTGTTCGCTCCGCCGCTCCAGCCCCGCCGCGCGACGCAGCACGTCCGCCTCCGCGTGCTCGCCCAGCGCGACGACGTCCGTGACCGCGAGTTCGCCCTTCGTGAGCGTCCCCGTCTTGTCGAGCGCGAGCGCGCCGACCGACCCCATCGCCTCCAAGTGGTCGCCGCCCTCGATGAGCACGCCGTTCCGCGCCGCGCTCGTCAGCGCGGACACCACGGCGACGGGCGTCGAGATGACGAACGCGCACGGACACCCGATCACGAGGAACGTGATCCCACGGATCGCCCACGGCCGCCACGCCGCACCGAACGCCAGCGGCGGGCCGACCGCCGTCAGAATCGCGAGCGCGACGATGACCGGCGTGTAGTAGCCCGCGAACCGATCCACGAACCGCTCCATCTCCGTGTCCCGCGATTGGGCCTCCTGCACCAACTCGATGATACGCGAGAGCGTCGACTCCCCCGCGTCCGCGGTCGCTTCGACCTCCAGATAGCCGCCCTCCGTGATCGACCCCGCGTACACCTCGTCCCCCTCGGCCTTCTCCGCGGGCACGCTCTCGCCCGTGATCGGCGACTCGTCGACCGCGCTCCGTCCCTCGACCACCGTGCCGTCCACCGGAATCTTCTCCCCCGGTCGGACGAGCACCGTCTCCCCCACCGCGACGTCCTCGGCCGGCACCACCACCTCCGCGCCGTCGCGGCGCACCGTCGCCTCGTCCGGGGAGAGTTCGAGGAGCTCCCGTAGCGAATCGCGCGCCCGGTCGATGGAGTAGTCCTCCAGGAGTTCCGCGATATTGTAGAGCACCGCCAGCACGGCCGCGTCGACGAGATACCGCTGGCCGAGCAGCGCGGCGGCGAGAATCGCCACAGTCATCAGGAAGTCGATGTCCAGCGAGCGGTTTCGCGCCGAATAGTAGCCGCTCCGGACGATCGGCCCGCCGCTGACGACCACCGTCGCCAGATAGAGCACGCTCGACACCGAGAGCGGATACCCCAGCACGCTCGCGACCTGCGGATTCAGCCCCGCGAGCAAGAAATCCACGACGAGACCGCCGACGAGGAAGACCGCCCCCCCACGTCTTCTTCGCGCGCGCGCTCGACCAGACCGCCCGCGGCGACGAGAACGCGGCCTCGTCGTCGTCCGCGCCGTCGGCCTCGCCGCCCCCCTCGACGGTGTAGCCCGCGCGCTCGACCGCCCCGCGGATCTCCGCCTCCGACGTGCGCTCCGGGTCGAAACGCACCGTCGCCCCCCCCATCGTCGGCCGGAGATCCGTCTCGCCGACGCCGTCGACAGACCGCACGGCCTTCTCCACCTTGCCCGCACAGGACGGACAGTCCATCTCCGGGACCGACAGCCGAACCGAACGCTCGCCCCCCGCACCGTCCGACTCGTCGCTCATTACCCCCATTAGGGTGCGCACCCGGGTAAGTCTTGACAGCCCACGCGCCCATCCCGCAGAACAGACGGCCCGCTCGACGGACAGCGGCCAGCCCTACGGCGACAGCCGCTGTCGATCACGGAAGACACTGACGCGTCTTCCTGGCTCGGCAGGTCCTCGTCCTACGGACTCAGCCGCTGCCGGTCTCACGGGAACTCCGTCGAACTCGCTCCGCTCGTTCGACGTGCTCCCGCTCGACGGACAGCGCCGTCGCCTTACGGCGACAGCCGCTGCCGATCTCGCGGGAACAGCACCGCTTCCCGGATGTTCTCCAGGTCGAGCATCGTCATGACGAGTCGCTCGACGCCGTACGCCCACCCCGCGTGCGGGGGCATGCCGTACTTGAACATCTTCGTGTAGTAGTCGAACTGGTCGGGGTCGAGGCCCTGCTGGCGGAACCCCTCGACGAGCGCGTCGTAGCGGTGTTCGCGCTGGCCGCCGGAGACGAGTTCCATGCGCGGATGCATCAGGTCGAACCCCTTCGAGGTCTCCGGGTCGTCCTCGTAGTCCTGGATGTAGAACGGCTTGATCTCGCTCGGCCAGTCGGTGATGAAGTAGTGGCCGCCGACGTCGTCGCCGAGCGCGCGCTCCGCCTCGGTGGAGAGGTCGTCGCCGTAGACGAGCTGTTCGTCGAGTTCGCCCGTGGCGTTGATGCGCTCGATGGCCTCCTCGTAGGTGAGACGCGGGAAGTCCTCAGCGGGGACGGCGAAGTCGTCGTAGCCGAGCAGGTCGAGCTCCTCCGCGCAGTTCTCCGCGACGCCCCCGTAGGCGGCCTTGAGGGTGCCCTCGCAGACGTCCATCGCCTGCTCGTGGTCGATGAACGCGGACTCGAAGTCGATCATCGTCGCCTCGTTCAGGTGGCGGGGCGTGTTGTGCTCCTCCGCGCGGAAGATCGGTCCGACCTCGAAGACGCGCTCCAGCCCGGAGCCGACCATCAGCTGCTTGAAGAGCTGCGGGCTCTGGTTCATGAACGCCTCCTCGCCGAAGTACGTGATCGGGAAGAGCTCCGTCCCGCCCTCGGTGCCGGTGGCGACGATCTTCGGCGTGTTGATCTCCGTGCTGCCGATGCTCCGGAAGTAGTCGCGGACCGACCGCAGCACTTCGGCGCGGATCTCGAAGACCGCCTGCACCTCCTCCTTGCGGAGGTCGAGCGTGCGGTTGTCGAGGCGCGTCGAGAGGTCGGCGTCGACCTTCCCGGACGGGTCGAGCGGGAGTTCCGCGTCCGCCTCGTTCAGCACGTCGACGGTCTCGGGGAGCATCTCGACGCCCGTCGGCGCGCGGTCCTCCTCCTCGACGTCGCCCGTCACCGCGATGACGGACTCGCGGTGGACGCCCAGCCCCGTCTCCACGAGGTCCTCGTCCATCTCGTCCTTCTCGAACTTCACCTGGATCTTCCCCGAGGTGTCGCGGAGGATGAGGAATGCGATGCCGCCGAGGTCACGGACCTCGTGCACCCAGCCCGCGACCGTCACGCGGTCGCCCGGCTCGGCGTCTGCCGTGTACGTTCGGTCGTCCATGCCCGCCACTACCGGCGTCCCGCGCTTAAATGCCGTCGTTTCGTCGCGGCCCTACTGGTCGCGGCTCGCGTCCTGCGCGCCCTCCACCGTCTCCCGGACGGCGTCCACGCCCTCGTCGTGCAGGAGGTCGCCGACGACCACCACGTCGGAGCGCGACCCCATCTCGTAGGCGTCGTCGTAGTCGTGCACGCCGCCGCCGTAGAACAGCACCGACTCCTCCAGGGCGTCGTGGGCGGCCGCGACCTTCTCCGGGTCGCCGAGCATCCCCGAGTACTCGACGTAGACGATCTCCTGGCCGAGCATGCGCTCTGCGACCTTCGCGTACGCCGCGACGTCCGCCGCGGTCTGCTCGCAGTCCGCGTCCGTCAACTCGGCCACGGACGCCTCCGGATTCATCACGATGTACGCCTCCGTCGTCGTCCGCCGCCAGTCGATGGAGTCGATGCGCACCCACTCCTTGTGCGCGCCCGTCACCCACGAGACGTCCCCCGCGTTCAACACGATGGGGACGAGATACCCATCGAGGGCGTCGTCGTCCACCACGACCGCCGGATTCGACGGCTCCTGGTAGAGCGGCACGTCGTGCGTCCGGCACGCGTCGATGACGCGCTCCATCTTGTCGCTCGTCACGTCCAGCGTCCCACCTATCTCCAGGGCGTCCGTCCCCGTCTCGCAGACGTCGTCGAACGTCTCCCCGTCCACGAGGTCCTTGTCCGGGTCGACCTTGAGAACGTGATCCCAGTCGGCCCACGGTGCGTTCATGCTCCCCCGTATAAAGTTCCGGAGCAAAACCCCTTCGGAGCGCACGCGGCCCCGCAGGGACCGCGGAACGCGCGAACGGTGAACGCAGTGAGCCGTGAGCGTCGCCGAACGAGCGAACGCGGAGCGACCCGTGGGAGCGATGCGTGAGTAGCGTCGGACCGCTGGTCCGACTGACTCGCACTCACGTCGTTCGCGCGAGCCACGCGGCCGACCAGCGGGAGGGCGCGCCCCGAGTGAGCGGCGACGCAGGAGCCGCGAGCCACCGCAGTCGGCCAACGGGGGGTGTCGCCGCACTCGCAATCCCTTTACTCGCGCCGAACGGACTGTGAGCGAATGCCGGTCATCGACTGCGACCCGGACGTCGCCCGCGAGCGACTCCGCGAGGCGGGCGCGGACGTTCGCGAGGGGAACACCGAGCACGAGCGGTGGCGTGCGACGCTCGGGGACGCGAACGCCGTCGCGTACGACGACCAACTCGTCGTGCAGGGCGCGAATCCCGTGGACATCACCGCCGTCGTCCGCGAGCACGGCGGGCGCGTCCACGGCTACTTCGACGGCGCGTCGCGCGGGAACCCCGGTCCGGCCGCCATCGGCTGGGTGCTCGTCTCCGACGCGGGCATCGTCGCGGAGGGCTCGGAGACCATCGGGGCGACGACGAACAACCGCGCGGAGTACGAGGCGCTCCTCGCCGTCCTCGAAGCCGCCGTCCAGTTCGGGTTCGACGAGGTGGAGCTGCGGGGGGACTCGCAGCTCGTCGTGAAGCAGGTGACGGGCGCGTGGGACACGAACGACCCCGGCCTCCGCGAGAAGCGCGTGCGGGTGCGCGAACTCCTCGCGCGCTTCGACGACTGGTCCATCACGCACGTCCCGCGGGAGGTGAACGAGCGCGCGGACGACCTGGCGAACGACGCGCTCGACGATGCCTGAACTGCCGGACGCCGCGGCGGACGAGGCGGAGCGACTGACGCGGCTCGCGCTCCGCGCGAGCGACGACGACGAGGCCGCGGCCTACCGAAAGCGCCGCGAGTCGGTCCTGGACGAGCACGGTTACGCCGCCCGCGAGCGCGACGACGACGGACACGTCACGCTCGTCTGCTATCCGCGCTCGTGGCTCGACGAGGACGGCGTCGTCCGGATGGACGCCGTCGACCAATCGATGGCCGTCGAGCGCCCGCTCTCCGGACCGGGTGATCCCGAGCGGTGGGACGACGTCGCCGAGCGCAACCGCGAGACGGCTCGGCGCGTCCACGAGGAACACGGGAGCGTGCACGGGGAGACGGCGACGGCGCTCGCGGCGTTCGCGAGCAACCACTACGCGAAGCCCGTCGAGGGGCTCACGCGCGAGGAGCTCGCGGAGTTCCGCGAGGAGTACTTCGAGCGGAACGCGTGGCCGAGCGACGCCCAGCGCGCGCGCGTTCGCGAGTCGCTCCGCTACGCGTTCGCGGTGCGGGACGAAGAATTACCGTAGTGCGGACCCCGAGCCCCGCTCGCGGTCCGCGCGTCGGTCTATTCGTTCGCGGCGACGATGTCGCGGATCGTCTCGGCGCGCTCGTCGTCGACGAGGAAGCGTTCGAGCGTCCACGTTAGATCGTCGAGGACGGCGTCGAGGCCGGCGTCGGTGAGCGCGTACTGGTTGGTTCGCTTGTCGAGCTCGCTCTTCTCGACGAGGCCCTCTGTCACGAGGTCGTCGAGGTTCGGGTAGAGGCGGCCGTGATTGACCTCCTCACCGTAGTAGTCCTCGAGCTCGCGCTTGATCGCGAGCCCGTATCGGGGTTCCTCTGCGAGGACGACGAGGATGTTCTTCTGGAACGCTGTCAGATCGCGGGCGTCGCCACGCGCCGCAGGTTGTGCCTCTGACATACCGTACGGAATGACAGCACGCTATTTAAACCCTTCTCCCTCGTGACCAATCTTGCCGGGGCTCCCGTTTCGTGGGATTCGCGCTCCGCGACCCGAAAGGCCCTTTAGCGCGTCAATCGCACACCCATCCACATGGTCAATCTCTGGGAAGACTTAGAGACGGGCCCGAACGCGCCCGAGACGGTCTACGCCGTCGTCGAGTGCCTGAAGGGCGAGCGTAACAAGTACGAGTACGACAAGGACATCCCGGGAACCGTCCTGGACCGCGTCCTCCACAGCAACGTCCACTACCCCTCGGACTACGGCTTCATGCCCCGGACGTACTACGACGACGGCGACCCGTTCGACGTCCTCGTCCTCGTGAAGGATCAGACCTTCCCCGAGTGCGTCATCGAGGCCCGCCCCGTCGCCCTGATGAAGATGGACGACGACGGCGAACAGGACGACAAGGTCATCGCCGTCCCCGAGGAGGACCCGCGCTACGACCACGTCCAGGACCTCGACGACCTCACCGACCAGAAGAAGGCAGAGATCGCCGAGTTCTTCAGCACCTACAAGAACCTCGAAGCGGGCAAGGAAGTCACCGTCGAGGGCTGGGAGGACGCCCAGGCCGCGAAGGACGCCATCGAGCACGCGCAGGACCTCTACGAGGAACAGTTCGAGTAGGCGAACCCGCAGGGTTCGCCGGACGCACGAGCGGGAGCGCCCGCAGGGCGCGACACGCGAGTAACGCGGAACCGCAGGCTCCGGGAAAAGACGAACGGGGCGCGGTGACCGACCGCGCCCGCGCGACTCTCCGCGACCACGCAGTGATTACCTGCAGGTATCCCGTCCCCGACCACCGATGACTTATGCGTATGGGTAATATTAGGGGCGTGGGGGCCGTACGAACGCGTATGTCCACGCACCGCCCGACCACCGG
>JBDGUG010000030.1:0-14766 GCA_042216135.1 Halarchaeum sp.
AGCTCGCCGCCGACACGTGTCGGCTTCCCGCCGGTGCCCGCGTGCGGTCCGGGCCCCCGGACGCGTTCGTCGGCGTCGCCATCGTCATCCTCTTCTATCAGAGCCAGACGTGACCGGGGCGCTCGCGCGCCCGCGACTCACGGCCGCTCTCGGAGGTCCTCGGTGCGGAGTTCGCCCTTCGCGTGCCACGTCCGGGGCCGACAGGCGACGGCGAGCGCGCCGAGGTAGAACAGGCCGACGGCCCCGACGACGACCGTCCCGGGGAGCATCCCGATGGCGGCCGTCTCGACCCACGGCTCCGGGGAGAACGCGGTGATCCGGACGACCCACGCGGCGAGCAGGACGGCGAACAGCGGGAGGTAGATGCGCCGCAGGCGGTGCGCGATGGCTTCCTCGGCGCTGATCTTGAGCGTCGGCGTCCGATAGTCGCGGCTCAGTCGCTCGCGCCAGTCGGCGTCCGCGACGCCCCCGTTCGGGTCGAGGCCGGGCGCCCAGACGTTCTCCTGGAGGATGCGGACGCGCGTGCGCCACGTCTCGTAGCCCCGGTAGCGGCGCGCCTCGACGACGAGGAAGACGCTGAGCGTCGCGACGCCGATGAGGATGATGTAGTGCGGGTTCGAGGGGCTGGAGAACGCCCAGGTGAGGATGGCGGCCATGACGACGACGGCCCAGTTCGTCGTCTTGTCGAGGCGTTCGCGCCAGTACTTCATCCGATGGATCTCTCCGCGGTAGAGGTGGGCCATCGCGGAGCTCGGCCCCATCTCCTCGTCGAGCAGGCCCTCGCCGACGCGCGCCGGGTCGACGTCGTCCCGCGGCGGTCGATCCGCCACGGTCACCGCCTCCTCGCCGGCGGGCGCGGCGTCTCGACGCGGCGCTCGCGATGATAGTGTGCGTTCGTGGGCATACTGAAAATCATCGTCGTCGGCGACTTAGGGGTTGTGTCCGAGAGTGCCACTGACGGATCAGACGAGGAGTTGGATGTCGGCGTCCGCCATGTCCTGGATGGCGGTCGCGGCGCCGACGCCGGTGGTGACGCCGTCGTAGAAGTCGGCCTCGTCGTAGTCCATGAGGTCGATGGTCATCTGGCACGCCTGGAACTCGACGCCCATGTCGAGGGACGTCTCGATGAGTTCCTCGATGGTGGCGGTGTCGTTGTCGGCGATGCGCTTCTCCATCATCTTCGTCGTCATCCGGTCCATGCCGGGGAGCGCGCCGATGACGTTCGGCACGGGCATGTTGGGGTTGCCGACCGAACTCAGCTTGAGTTCCTTCGAGCGCTCCTCGTGGAGGATGTCGAGCCCCCAGAACGTGTGGAAGACGGTGACGTCGTAGCCGAACGCGGCCGCGGTGCTCGCGAGGATGAGCGGCGGATAGGCCATGTCGAGGGTGCCCTTCGTCGCGATGATGGACATCTTCGGCTGGCCGTCGTCGTCGGCGGCTTCGACGTCGGCGAGGCGGGCTTCGAGTTCGTCGACGCGCGCGGCGAGTTCCGCGCGGTCGAGTTCGTCGGGGGCGACCTCGGCGCCGTCTGTCGTGTCCGCGCTCATCTCACTCGGTGACGCGGACGTAGTGCGTGTAGACGTCCGCGCCTTCCTGCTGGTCGATCAGTTCGACGCCGGGGGTGGTCTCGGCCCAGCCGCCGAGGTCGCTCATGCTCCCGGGGTCGGTGGCGAGCACTTCGAGTACGTCGCCCGCGTCGAGCGAGTCGACGCTCTGCTTGGTCTTGACGACCGGCATCGGGCAGTTCTGTCCCTTCACGTCGAGCGTCTCCGTGACTTCGTAGTCGGTCATGGTATTGACTTCATCCCCCAATATAGGGTGCCCACGCAAAAACATATCGGTAGTAGTTCCCTCTATCAACACTACCGCAATGCCCTATAATGGTACGTGTGCGCGTATTGAGGCACTAGAGCGCCCACTACGACAAACAGTATTGTGCGATGTTCGGCTAACTATGCAAAGCCTTATTTGCGGCCGGCCGATAGAGGGGGATGACGATGAGCGAGAATGCATCCGCGACGGACGGCGAATCGGTCGCGACCGTCACGCCAGAGACGCTGAAGGAGCGCATCGACGCCGGCGAGGACGTCTTCATCCTCGACGCGCGCTCCGAGGGCGACTTCGAGGAGTGGCGCATCGACGGCGAACCCGTCGACGTCGTGAACTACCCCTACTTCGAGTTGATCGACGACGTCCCCGAGGACTTACACGAGACCCTCCCCGAGGGCGAGCGCATCACCGTCCTCTGCGCGAAGGGCGGTGCGAGCGAGATGGTCGCCGAGAACCTCCAGGCCGAGGGATACGACGTCGAACACCTCGAACGCGGCATGAAGGGCTGGGCGCGAATCTACGAGTACGCCGAGCTCGACACCGACACCGACGCGACGGTCGCGCAGTACCGCCGGCCGTCCTCGGGGTGTCTCGCCTACCTCGTCGTCTCCGACGGCGAGGCCGCCGTGATCGACCCGCTCCGCGCGTTCACTGCGGAGTACGTCCAGGACGCCCGCGCGCTCGGCGCCGACCTCACGTACGCGCTCGATACGCACGTTCACGCCGACCACATCTCCGGCATCCGCGACCTCTCCGGCGAAGCCAACGCCGAACCCGGCGCCGACGCCGACGCGACGCCGGTGCTCCCCGCGCCCGCGGTCGCTCGCGGCGTCGAGTACGACGTCACCTACGAGACCGTAGAGGACGGCGACACCCTCGACGTCGGTGACGTCGAAATCGAGGTCGTCCACACGCCCGGCCACACCACGGGCATGACCGCGTACAAGGTCGGCGACGTGCTCTTCACCGGCGACGGCCTGTTCACCGAGAGCGTCGCGCGCCCCGACCTCGAAGACCCCGAGGCGGCGCGGGACGCCGCGCGCGTCCTCTACGACAGCCTCCAGACCGTCCTCGAGATGCCGGACGAGACGGTGGTCGCGCCCGCGCACTTCAGCGACGCCGCGACGCCGAACGACGACGGCACCTACACCGCGGAACTCGGTGACCTCGTCGAGCACATGGCCGCGCTCTCGATGGACGAGGAGGAGTTCGTCGAGTTCATCGTCGCGGACATGCCGCCGCGCCCGGCGAACTACGAGGAGATCATCGCGACGAACCTCGGCCACGAGTCGCCCGACGACGAGCGCGCGTTCGAACTCGAACTCGGCCCGAACAACTGCGCGGCGAGCGAGGACGCCCTGACGAACTGACGATGGCTGTGACACCGCTCGTCGACGCGCTCTTCCCCCGCGGCGTCCTGCCGTACCTGATCGGGGGGTTGCTGGTCGGGCTCGGCGCCACGATAATCTACCTCTCGACGGGGATCATCGCGGGCGCGAGCACGTTCCTCGAATCCACGCTCTCGTACGTCTCGGACGCCTCGCGGTTCAACCGAACCAAGTACGTCTGCTCGCGCGACTGGCGCGTCGTCTTCACGCTCGGCATCGTCGCCGGCGCCGCCGTCTGGGGGTTCGTCCTCTCGCCGAACCCCGGCGCGTGGACGACGGACGTTCAGCCGTGGCGCCTCGCCGTCGGTGGCGTGCTAGTCGGCGTCGGTACCCGCCTCGGGAAGGGCTGTACGAGCGGGCACGGCGTCTGCGGCGTCGGCTCGCTCTCCAGCACGTCGCTCGCGAACGTCGCGACGTTCATGGCGTTCGCCATCGGCACCGCACAACTGGTCGCCGCGCTGGGGGTGAGTCCCTGATGGCCGACCAGCGCAGTCCGTGGTTCGTGCCCGCGATATTCGCCGGCGGCCTCGTCTTCGGTCTCGGCCTCGCGATCAGCGGGATGGCGCGCCCCGAGGTCGTCCTCGACTTCCTCCAGTTCGACGACTTCGGCCTCCTCTTCGTGATGGGGGGTGCCGCCGTCGTCACCGGCGTGGCGTTCTTCGTCGCGACGCGCTATCTCGACCGCGCGCCGCTCACCGCGAGCGAGTACACGCGCCGCCTCAAATCGTTCGACCGGAACGTCGTGCTCGGCGGCGCGATATTCGGCGTCGGCTGGGGGCTCTCCGGTATCTGCCCCGGCGCCGCGTACGCCAGTTTCGGCATCGGCAACTATCCGATCCTGTGGGCCGTCGGGGGAATGTTCCTCGGCGCCTACGCCCAGGGGTTCGTTCGGAGTCGCCTCTCCGACGCCACCTCGTCCAGCTAACACCATGCTCGACACCACCCACTCGACACCCGTCCGGCAACAGTATTGTACAAAAATGGAGACAATAGACAACACCGAGGTGTCGTGAATGCTCGGCATCGAGAGCCTCGGCGGGTCCGCGGCGGCGGCCGCGACGGTCGGCGCCGTCCTCGCGGAAGCGATGGTGCTCTACGTCGGCTACGGGGCGCTGACCCGGATCGTCGGCTCGCACGCGCTCGACGCGCTCGGGGGCGAGTGACGTGGCTATCTTCGGCGTGAGCCTCGCGATGGTCGCGGTGTTCGTCGGGTTCGGCCTGCTCATCGGAACCCTGTTCGGGTTCTTCGGTATGGGCGGGTCGTTCCTCGTCACGCCCGCGCTCCTCGTGCTCGGCTACCCCTCGACGGTCGCCGTCGGGAGCGGCCTCGCGTTCGTCTTCGGGACGAGCGTCATCGGCGCGCTCCGCCACCGCGACCACGGACAGGTCGACTACCGCCTCGCGGTTATCATGATCGTCGCTATGACGGCCGGCATCGAACTCGGGAAGAACGTCGTGTTCTTCCTCGACGCGACCGGCCGCGCGGACGCCATCATCAACGTCGCGTACGTCGGCCTGCTCGCCGCGGTCGGCCTGTTCACGCTCCGCGACGCGCGCGGGACTGACGACGGCGAGTCGACGGGGCCCGGTCTCGCGGAGCGCGTGCAAGCGATCGAGATTCCGCCGATGGTGACCTTCCGCGGTGACGTCCGCGTCTCCGCGGTCATCGTCGTCGCCATCGGACTGGTCATCGGCGTCCTCTCGGGCTTTCTCGGCGTCGGCGGCGGGTTCCTGCTGATGCCCGCGATGATGTACGGGCTGGGGATTCCCGCGGCGGTCGCCGTCGGGACGGACATCCTCCAGATCACGATCTCGGGCGCGTTCGGCGCGTTCACGTACGCGGAGTCCGGGTCGGTCGCGCTCCCCGTCGTCGGGATGCTCCTGCTCGGGAGCGCGCTCGGCGCGCGCGTCGGCGCGGGCGCGACCAACCTCGTGGACGAGGACGAGATCAAGGGCTACTTCGCCGCGATGCTCCTCGCGGGGAGCGCGGCCGTCGCCGCGAACCGCCTCGGGGACGTCTACGGTATCGACGTCCTCGGGACGGTCAGCACCGCGCTGATCTTCGGCGCGGCGCTCCTCGTGAGCGGCGCCGTCGTCCTCGCGGCCGTCTGTCGCCTGCGCGGTGACCGCACCGGCGTCTGGTGTCGGCTCACCACGTCGTAGCTCGGCACAGTATTGTGCCTACTATGCAAAAATTTTTAAGCGCCCGCGTTCTACCCTTAGATAACCGATGGCCAACTCCATGAGCGAGATGCTCCGGCAGGACATGACGTGCGAGGGACTGCTGGAGTGCTTCCACGACCTGAAGGAGCTCGACAAAGAGATATTCCAGTTGCTCTGTGAGCGCTCGGAGCCGCTCACGGTCGACGAGATTGCGGAGCAGGTGGACCGCGAGCGATCGACGGCGTACCGGGCGGTCCAGCGTCTGCTCTCGGCGGGGTTCATCCAGAAGGAGCAGGTGAACTACGAGCAGGGCGGCTACTACCACGTCTACGAGCCCCGCGACGGCGAGGAGATCGCGCGGGAGATGCAGCGCACGCTCAACGACTGGTACGCGAAGATGGGTCAGCTCATCGGCGAGTTCGACGAGAAGTACGGCGACCGCGCCGAGGCGGACGCCGCGGCCGCGGAGTAGTCGAACGAACCACGAGTCGCGCACGACCTCGGAGTAGTCGAACGAACCACGAGTCGCGCACGACCTCGGAGTAGTCGAACGAACCACGAGTCGCGCACGACCTCGTTCTCCCTGTTCTCCCCGTTCTCGACGTGCTCCGGTCTCGACGCGCCAGCGTGTCCGTCTCCCCATTTGATCTACTGTATTGTGCAATACTCGCAAAACAGTTAAGGCGGCGCGGTGCGTACGTCGAGTCACGATGGCAGAACCACAGGCCGACGACATCGACGAACTGCGAGCCAACCGCCGCGAGGAACTGCGCGAGGCGGCAGCGCGCGGGGCGGACGAGAGCGCGACGCCCGACGAGCCGATTCACGTCGACGGCGCCGACGACTTCGAACGCGTGATCGGCGAGTACGACGTCGTGCTCGTGGACTTCTACGCGGACTGGTGCGGCCCCTGTACGATGCTCGAACCTACCATCGAAGCCCTCGCCGCCGACGCCGACGCGGCGGTCGCGAAGGTCGACATCGACCGTCACCAGCGCCTCGCGGCGCAGTACGGCGTCCAGGGCGTCCCGAACGTCGTCGCGTTCGCGGGCGGCGAACCCGTCCAGCGCGTCGTCGGCGTCCGCGATAAGGGAGTCTACGAGGACGTGATCGCTGCGGCGGCGGAGTGATCGCGCGACGCGGCCGAGAACCGACACTCGACGGAGGGCGACGCGCCGTCGGGCGTCTACGGGGCCGTCACGGGCGGCTTCTGTATCGTGATCCCGGCTGGTCTACCGGCCCGCCGCTCTTCCGGACGTGCTCAGATGGTGCAATTCAGGTGAGGCCGCCGTCGTCCGACGGGCGCACGCCGCACCTCAGCCGTACGTGAGGTCGAGTTCGACGTCGTTCGCGGCGGTGAGGACGCGGTCGGCGATCTCGTTCCGGCAGCGCGACTCGGAGAGTCGGTTAGCGGCGCCGGAGACGCTCAGCGCGCCGCGGACCTCGCCGTCCGCGACGATGGGCGCGCCGACGGCGTGCAGGCCGTCGATGGACTCCTCGAGGTTGAGCGCGTAGCCGCGCTCGCGGACCTCGTCGAGCTCCGCGCGGAGTTCGTCGGGGTCGGCGATGGTGTGGTCGGTCCGGCGCGCCAGTCCGCGCCGGTCGACGATGTCGTCGACGCGTTCCGGGGCGAGGGAGGCGAGGATGGCTTTCCCGCCGGAGGTGGAGTGGAGGGGGACGTGCGCGCCGACGCGGGCGTCGGTGGCGACGGCGTTCGCGCCGACGGCGCCGTAGAGGAAGACTCCCCACCCGCGCTCCTCGACGAGACACCACGCGCGCTCGTCCACTGCGTGTGCGAGCGCGTCGACTTTCTCCGTGGCGGCCTCGTAGAGGTCGTGGCGGCGCTGGACGTGGACGCCGTGATCGAGGAACCGGAGGCTGAGCCGATAGCGGCCGTCGTCGTTGACGACGTAGCCATCCTCGTCGAGCGTCTTGAGGTAGCGGTGGACGGACCCGCGCGGTTTCCCGAGTCGGTCGGCGACTTCGGAGACGCCGAGGCCGCCGTGTTCCTGGAGCAGGCGGACGATTCGGAGCAGTCGCGCGCCCGATTTGACCGTGCCGCCCGCGCCGTCGTCGTTTCGCATATCGAACTACGAGGCGGTCCATCTAGTTCAACGTTCGGGACGGACGCGACGCGCGTCGGTGGCGGGATGCGGCGTTCGCCCCGATAGAAACGGCCCTCTAGCGGGGTTCGCGTCCCGCCGGAACCCGGTGTCCGGCGGCCCAGCGTTTCGCACTGTGAGACGAACTGCGCTGCGGGCTTACAGCGCTATCGGTGTAAGTCGAGCCGTCGATACGCGCCGGTTCGGCGTGTGTCGCGAGGGGTTCCCCGCTCGGCGACGTTCTCTCGACCAGGCGTTCCGCATTCCGAAACGAATGGTGGTGTCGGCTGCCACGGTGTACGATGACAAGGTATTAGTGATAGAAGATAGTCGGAAACTAGCGATGGAGTCATCTATACAGCGACTCGACCCGGACGCGGAGGTCCCCGAGGAGGCCTACGACGTCGACGTCGTCGACCTCGACTTCCACGTCAACCCCCGACAGGAGGACCTAAAGGAGTACGTCGAGGACGACCGCGCGCTCGACCGCCTCTCCACCGAGTTCGGCATGTGGCCCATCCCCGACAAGTGGGACGCGGCGTACGCCATCGACGAGGGCAACGAGGGCCTGTTCACGCAGGGGCGCGCGGAAGTCGCGGAGGACGTCTACGAGGCCTGCGAGCGCTTCGCCATCGACGAACCCATCGTCAACGCCGCCATCAACGGCCTCCCCCACCAGCACCACCCGGTGCTGAAGAACGCCGTCCTGCACGCCGGTAACTCCTACATGCTCGACCACTTCGTCGACGAGGGCGTCCCCACCGCGCTCTCCATCCCGAAGTGGGACGTGGACGCCGCGCTCGCGGAACTCGACCGCTGGGGCGACGAGAGCGGCGTCGTCGCCGTCTACAGCTGGTTCGACCCGCGCGAGCCGTGGGGCGTCGAGGAGTTCGACCCCGTCTTCGAGAAACTCGAATCGCTCGGGCTGCCGCTCCTCCTGCACGGCTCGCTCGCCTTCTGGCCCCAGCACTCCTACATCGGCGACGAGATGCTCACGTGGACGGAGGTGCTCGGATTCGACTGGCCGATCCACACGATGGTGAACGCCGTCAACATGATCATGCGCGGCGTCTTCGACAAGTACCCGGACCTGAACGTCGTCTTCCAGGAGGGCGGGCACTGGTGGATTCCGTTCCTGCGCTACCGCATGGACGAGTTCTACGAGATGCACCCCGAGGACGTCCAGATCACCCCGCGGAAGTTCGAGTCCGGCGAGCACTACCTCCAGCGCTCTCCGAGCGAGGCGCTCCGGGACAACATCTACGTCTGCACGCAGCCGATGGCGCTCCCGCGGAACAGCACCGAGGCGAGTTCGATGCTCGAGTTGAGCATGGCGAGCGACACGTTCTGCTACTCCTCCGACTGGCCCCACCAGACGCTCGACCCGCCGACGTGGTTCTTCACGAACCGCGCGTTCACCCAGGACCAGGAGCTACGCGACGACGTGCTGAGCAACAACGCACGGGAGATACTACGCCTATGACTGAGACCGAGACCGACACGGAGGCCGAGACGACGACTATCGACGGCGACGAGTACGTCGCCGTCGCGGGGACGGACGAGATACCCGACGGACGCGGCATCGCCGTGGACGTGGGCGGCATCGAAGTCGCCGTGTTCAACGCCGACGGCGAGTTCTACGCCATCGGCAACCGGTGTGCGCACCAGCGCGCTCCGCTCTGTCAGGCGGGGAGCGAGAAGATAAACGCCGACCACACGTGGACGAAGACCCGCGGGCGCGTCGACGCGGAGGAGTGCACGGTCTCCTGCCCGTGGCACCTCTGGAAGTTCGACCTGGAGACGGGGCTGAACGAGGCGTCCGGGAAGCGCGTCGCGAGCTTCGACGCTGCCGCCCGCGACGGCACCGTCTACGTCCACATCTAGCGCGGGCCGGCGGCTGGGCACACTGGCGCGCTGCGCCCCGCCGGACCGCCCCCGGTAAAGATGCAACCAAAATACAATACTATTGGAATGGTGGGGATGTTGGCGAATATATTTCAGAAAGTAACGTTATTCTCCCTATTTAAGACGCTAGAATGAACCCCTCTCCTGAAAACTCTCATTAAGTAAAATATCTCTCGCTTCCCGGTCCGCGACCCCGTCTCCGATCGGGGGCGCCCGGCCGTCGATCCGCTCCGCCAGAGAACCGCGAACGTGCGGCTCTAGAGCAGCCATATGTCCGCGACTCCCGACTCCGGTCGGCGGCTACCTCTCGTGACGACCGCGCGACGCCACCCGGCAGTAATGTATCAGTATGGATTATCGGGACGGTCGCTCGTCGTCGGTCCGTATCTCGAAGCGCGCGCCGCCCGACTCGCTCTCGGTCACCGACACGTCCCAGCCGTGCCCGCTCGTCACCTCGCGGACCGTGTGGAGGCCGATACCGGACCCGTTCGCGCCCGAGTACCCCCACTCGAAGACGCGTTCGCGCTCGCTCGGTGGGATGCCGGGGCCGTCGTCTTCGACGTAGAACCCCCCGCCGTCGAGCGCGCCCACCCGAACCGACGCGCGGTCGCCGCCGTGGTCGAGGGCGTTCCGGAAGAGGTTCTCGAGGAGTTGGCGGAGGCGGTCCTCGTCCGCCTCGATCGTTCCCAGGTCGTCGTCGACGTCGAGCGTGGCGTCCGCCTCGACGGCCCGCACGACCCGCCACGAGTCGCGGGCCGCGTCCGCGAGCGAGACGGCGGCCGTCTCGCCGATGCGTTCGTCCTCGCGCGCGAGATAGAGCAGGTCGTCGACGATGCGATCCATCCGTTCGAGCGCGTGCTCCACGCGCTCGAACGCCGCCTCGTCGCCGTCCTCGCGCGCCAGGTCGAGGTAGCCCGTCGCCACCCCGAGCGGGGAGCGGAGGTCGTGGCTGACGACGCTCGCGAACTCCTTCAGTCGCTCGTTTCGCTCGGTGAGTCGGTCCGTCACCCGCTCGTACGTGCGCTCGTAGCTCGTCCAGCGGCCGAGCAGTTCGACGAAGACGCGCTCCGCGTCCGAGAACGCGCGCTCGCGCGGCTCAGTACCCGCGAAGCAGAACGTCCCGTACAGGTCGTCCTCGACGAGTATCTTCACGCCGATGTAGCAGCCGAGTCCGAACCGATCGTACGCCGGATCGTCCTCCCACCCGGACGCGACGGCGTTCTGCACCGCGACGAGTTCGTCGCGCGCGACCGTGCGCCGACAGTACGCCTCCGAGAGCGGGCACGCCTCGCCCGGCCGGAGGTCCTCGTGGTCGCCGACCGACGCGACGATCTCCTGCGTGTCGTCGTCGATGTGCGTCACGAACCCGTACGGGAGGTCGAGGTAGTCCGTGCCGAGTTCGAGGAGCGCCCGAAGCTTCTCGTCGGCGTCCCGGTCCACGTCCGCGATGATCCGCGCCATCGATTCGAGCGCGTCCTGCGCGTCCGCGCGGCGCGCCTCCGCCTCGACGCGCTCGGTCACGTCCCGGAACGCGACGACGTGCGCGCCCGCGCGACCGTCGGGCACCGCGGTGAGTTCGACGGCCCGCGTGGTGCCGTCCGGCCGCTCGACGGTCCCCCGTCCCGTCACGCGCTCGCCGGCCGCGAGGCGCTCGCGGAGGCCGCCGCCGTCGAGCGCGAACAGGTCGTCGAGCGGGCGCCCGACGGCGTCCCCCGACGCCCGGTCGAGGACGCGCGCACCGGCCGGGTTGAGTTCGACGATGTCGCCGTCGGGCGCCGCGACGGCGATGCCGTCCGGCGCGTGCTCGAACGCGCGCTCGTATCGCTCGTAGCGCGCGAGGCGCTCGGACTCCTCGGAGCGGTCGCGGATGATCGCGACGAGGCCGCGTTCGCCGTCCCACGTGATCGAGCGCACGGTGATCGTCGCCTCGAACGCGTCCCCGTCGACGGTCTGGAGGCGCCGCTCTCGCCGCGTCAGTTCGATGGCGTCGTCCGCGAGCGCCTCGTGCTCGGCTCTCGCGCCGTCGCGATCACCGGGCGCGACGAGGTCGAAGACCGACGTCCCCGTGATGTCTGCGGACGTCGTCGCGTCGAAGACGTCCACCGCGGCGGGATTGGCGTAGACGTGGACGCGGTCGACGGCGACGAGGATGGCGTCCGGGGCGTTCTCGAGGACGACCTGCGCGCGCTCCTGCGCTTCGAGCGCGCGCGTTCGAGCGCGCCGCTGGTCGACGGCGTTTCGCACGCGGTTCGCGAGCAGCGTGTACTGGCTGACGCCCGCCTCCTTCTGGAGGTAGTCGGTGACGCCCGCGGAGATGGCCTCGCTCGCCACCTCCTCAGACCCCTTCCCCGTGAAGAGCACGAACGGGAGGTCCGGGTGGTCCGCGCGGACGGCTTCGAGGAACTCGATGCCGTCCATCCCCGGCATCTCGTAGTCCGAGACGACGCAGTCCACGTCGCGTTCGGCGAGGTACTCGACGGCGTCCCGCGCGTTCGTCGCCGTCGCGACGTCGAAGCCGCCGTCGACGCGTTCGAGGTGGACGGCGGCGAGGTCGGCGAGACCGGGTTCGTCGTCGACCACGAGGACGCGGACCGGCCCCGGCCCGTGGTCGGACGCCGACTCAGAGGACATGTGTCTCACTCCGGGAGTCGGGATGTTAAGTGTGGCCGCTGGTCTCTCGCGCGTGGGCGCTCAGTCGCCCTCGTCGCTCGTCGCGTCGTCCACGGCGTCGAGGACGTCCTCGGGCGCGACGACGGCGGCGCGTTCGCGGAGGCCCTCGTAGCGTTCTCGGGCGGCCGCGCCGCCGTAGTTCCGCTCGTCGAACGGGCGTTCCTCGACGACGACGAGCGAGTCTGCGGCCGCGGCGGCGGCGAGGTTCGCGCGGTTCCCCTCGCCGACTTCGACGTCCGCGACGACGGTGACGTCGCTCTCCGTGACCGCCTCCCGGACGCGCGCTTCGGCGGCGTCGTCCACGGACGCGTACGGCGGGACGGTGACCGTCTCGACGCCGAGAGTGCGGGCGGTTTCGAGGTCGGCGTCGCCCTCGTTGAGCGCGCCGACCGAGACGTCGTAGCCGGCGGCGGTGAGGACGTAGAGGAGGCGCGCGGCCGTCCCGCCGCCGCCGACGACGTGCACGCGCTCCCTGGTCGGTCGGCGGTGGTCGTCGGGGAGTGCGGTGACGTAGACGGACCCCGTGACGGGGTGGCGGGAGACGGCGGCCGTCGTCTCGAACGCGGCTTCGAGGTTCGCGCGCGTGAGGACGTCCGCGGGCGGGCCGCGCGCGGCGACGCGGCCGCCGGCGAGGAGGTGGAGTTCGTCGCAGTAGTGCGCGGCGAGGTTCAGGTCGTGGACGGCGGCGACGACCGTCTTCCCGTCGTCGACGAGGCCGCGGACGAGTTCGAGCGTGTTGACCTGGTGGTTGATGTCGAGGCTGGCGGTGGGTTCGTCGAGCAGGAGGACGGGGGTGTCTTGCGCGAGGGCGCGCGCGAGGAGGACGCGCTGGCGCTCCCCGCCGCTGACGCCCGTGACGGGGCGGTCGGCGAAGCGCGCGACGTCGGTGCGCTTCATCGCGCGTTCGACGTGTTCACCGCCGTCCGTTCCGCCGAGGCGCGTGCGATAGGGGGTGCGTCCCATCTCGACGACGTCCCGAACGTCGAAGTCGAACGCCAGACTCGTCTCCTGGGGGACGACGGCGACGCGTCTGCTGGCCTCGCGCGAGGGGAGCGCGTGGACGTCGTCACCACCGATTCGGACGGTGCCGCGTTCGGGTGCGAGGACGCCGGCGAGGGTCCGTATCAGGGTGGTCTTCCCGGCGCCGTTCGGGCCGATGAGGCCGACGAACGTGCCGCGTTCGACGCGCGCGTCGAGGCCGTCGAGGACGACGCTGTCGCCGAGGCGGACGGTGAGGTCGGACGCGGAAATCACAGCTCCGTCACCTCGCGGGTGCGGAGGAGGTAGAGGAAGAACGGCGCGCCGACGGCGGCGGTGACGATGCCGACGGGTATCTCGGCAGGGCCGGCGCGCGCGAGGGTGTCGGCGGCGACGAGGAAGGACGCGCCGGCGAGCGCGCTCGTGGGGAGGAGGAGTCGGTGGTCGGGGCCGACGAGGAGGCGCATGACGTGGGGGATGACGAGGCCGACGAAGCCGATGACGCCGGAGACGGAGACGGCGAGGGCGGTGACGAGGCTGGCGGCGGCGAGGAGGACGCGCTTGGTGCGTTCGACGTCGACGCCGAGAGTGTGCGCGTCCTCCTCGCCGAGCAGGAGGACGTTGAGTTCGTGCCGGTAGAACAGGAGGAGGACGAAGAGCGGCGGGAGGCCGAGGGCGAGGAGGCGGACGTCGCTCCAGGTGGCGGCGTGGAGGCGGCCCATGAGCCAGTAGATGGCGGTTCGGAGGCTCTCGCCGCTCTCGACGAGGAGGTAGGAGATGACGGCGCCGAGGAACGTCTCGACGGCGACGCCGGCGAGGAGGAGGGTGGCGACGGGGGTGCGGCCGTCCTTCCGGCCGAGTCGGTAGATGCCGAAGGCGGTGACGAGGCCGCCGAGGAAGGCGGCGGCGTGGACGCCGAGGCCGAGGGGGAGCGCGACGGGGAGGGTGAGGACGGCGACGGCGCCGACGGCGGCGCCGGAGGAGACGCCGATGATGGACGGGTCGGCCATGGGGTTGCGGAAGAACCCCTGCATGACGACGCCGGCGAGCGCGAGCGCGAATCCGACGAGGGCGCCGAGGGCGATTCGGGGGAGGCGGACGACCATGACGATGGTGCGACTGGTGCGGGGGACGGGGAGCGAGACGAGGGGGGCGGTGGGGACGCGGACGGCGGGGAGGACGCCCGCGCCGGGGGCGAGGTGGACGCCGGTGGGGACGCGGACGGCGTCGAGGAGGACGGCGGCGACGGTGCGCGCGGGGATGTGGACGGGGCCGACGCCGGCGCTGAGGAGGACGGTGAGGCAGAGGAGGCCGGCGAGGCCGGTCGTCCACCCGAGCGTTCGAAGCGCGTCCCGCATCGAATACAACCCCGCTTGTCATAGGTAAATACTTATTGTGTTCGGTCCCTCGTCCCAACCGATGCGAACACACGCAGGACTCCTCCTCGTCCTCGCGCTCGTCGTCGCCGGCGGCGCCGCCCCGGCCGCCGCCACCGCACCGGCCGCGACCGCCGACGAGGGCGCGGCCGCGACGACGTGCGCGTTCCCCGTGACCGTCACCGACGCGACCGGCGCGAACGTGACCGTCGCGGACGAACCCGGCCGTATCGTCACGCTCAACCCCAGCGCCGCGCAGACCGCGTGGGAGATCGGCGCGAAGCCGAAGGTCGTCGGCGTCTCCCAGTACGCGAGCTACCTCGACGGCGCGAGCGAGCGCGCGAACGTCTCCGG
>JBDGUG010000030.1:14866-24729 GCA_042216135.1 Halarchaeum sp.
GATCAGCGACGAGGTGATCGTCCAGCGCGACCCCGAGTGGCTCGTCCGCAACAGCGAACAGCCGACCGTCCCGGAGACCGACGTCTACAACGCCACGTACGCCGTCCGGCACGACCAGGTCGTCGTGCTGAACCGGAGCTACATCAGCCAGCCGGCCCCGCGCGTCGTCCAGCCCATCGAGACGCTCGCGCACGCCATCCACGCCGACGCGTTCGCGAACGAGACCGCGAACGAGACCACCACGTCGCTCGCCGACGCGAACGCGACGGACAGTGAGCGCGGGACGAGCGCTGCGAGCGAGACGAGCGCGACCGGCACGTCCAGCGGGAGCAGCCCCGGACTCGGCGTCGCGGGCGCGATCGGCGCGCTCCTCGCCGCGCTCGCCCTCGCTCGGCGGTGGGAGTGACGGGAACGCCCGTGCCAACCTCGTTCGACCTGTTCGGCACGCTCGTCGACGCCCCGCGGCCCGACGACCCCGCGTCGGCCGTCGCCGCCGAACTCGACGCGCGCGGGATCCCCGTTCCGGACGACTGGCGGGCCGCCTACCGCGACCCGCACGTCGACGTCCCCGCGGGCGCCGAACTCGCGCTCCCGGACCACGTCGCCGCCGCGCTCGCCGACCGGGGCGTCGCCGCCGATCCGGCGACCGTTCGGGACGCCGTCGTCGCCACCTTCGACCCCGAGCGCGTCGAGACCCGCCCGGGCGCCCGCGGCGCCGTCGCGCGCGCCGCCGAGCGCGGCCCCGTCGCCGTCCTCTCGAACTGCAGCGTCCCCGGCCTCGCCGACCGCGCGCTCGCGCGCTCCGCGCTCGACCCGGCCGCCTTCGACGCCGTCGTCACCAGCGTCGCCTGCGGCTGGTGCAAGCCCGACGCGCGCGCGTTCCGCGCCGTCGCCGACCGCCTCGACGCGGACCTGACCGACCTCGTCCACGTCGGCGACGACCCGGCCACCGACGGCGGCGCGGCCGACGCGGGCGCGCGGAGCGTCCTCCTCTCGGAGACGCCGTTGAATCGCGTCGGGGAGGTTTGCTGATGGCGCTCTCGGCCGCGCTCGGCGTCTTCGTCGCGTTCGGCCTCGACGCCGCGTTCGCGGAACCGCCGGCGAGCGCCCACCCCGTCGCGTGGTTCGGCCGCCTCGTCGGCCGCGCGGACCGCGCGTGGTCCCACCCCCGTCTCGTCGGCGCGGCCGTCGCGTGCTGTCTCCCGCTCGGGGCCGCGCTCGTCGCCGGCGCCACCGTCGCGCTCGTCGACCGAGCCGTCCCCGCCGGACCCATCGGAGCCGTCGCGCTCGCCTGTCTCGCGGGCCTGTGGCTGTTCGTCGCGTCCAGCCGTCGGATGCTCCGCGACGTGAGCGCGGACGTCCTCGCCGCCGTCGAACGCGACCCGGACGCGGCCCGCACCGACGTCCGGGCGCTCGTCGGTCGGGACGCGAGCGCGCTCTCTCCCGGTGAGCTACGTAGCGCCGCCGTCGAGAGCGCCGCCGAAAATCTCGCGGACGGCCTCGTCGCGCCCCTGCTCGCGTTCGCGCTCGGCGCGCAGGCCTCGCTCGCCGTCGGCGTCGCCTGTGCCGTCTGGGTGAAGGCCGTGAACACGCTCGACTCGATGCTCGGCTATCCCGCGAAACCCCACGGGACCGCGAGCGCGCGCCTCGACGACGCCGCGATGTGGCTCCCCGCGCGCGTCAGCGCGCTCCTGCTCGCCGCCGCGGCCGCCGACCCCGGCGCGCTCCGGCGCGCGGCGCGGTGGGCGCGCGCGCCGCCGTCCCCGAACTCGGGGTGGCCGATGGCGACGCTCGCCGCCGTCCTCGACCGCCGCCTGGAGAAGCCCGGCGTCTACGCGCTCGGCGAAGGGGCGCTCCCGTCCGTCGACGAGGCGCGACGGGGCGTTCGCGTCGTGGACCGCGCGGCCCTCGTCGGGTTCGCGCTCGCGGGGGTGGTCGCGTGGTACTGAGCGCGCTCCGGGGCGCGCTCGGCTTCCTCACGCGCGCGCCGGTCGGCCGGGACGCGGCCGCGTGGGACGCCTTCCGCGCGACCCCCGCGGCGTTCCCGCTCGCCGGCTACCCCGTCGGTCTCGCGCTCGCCGTCCCGCTCGTGCTCCCCGTCGCGCCCGCCGTCGCCGCCGCCTGCTTCGTCGCGTGGACGTACGCCGTCACGGGCGTCGCGCACGCGGACGCCGTCGCGGACCTCGGGGACGCCGCCGCCGTCCACGGCACGAGCGACGAGCGTCGCGCCGCGATGACCGACTCCGCCGTCGGCGTCGGCGCCGTCCTCGCCCTCGTCCTCGTCCTCCTCGGCCTGTTCGCCGCGGGCCTCCGTTTCGCGGCGCTCCCGTGGCGCGCACTCGCGCTCGTCGTCACCGCCGAAGTCGGCGCGAAACTCGCGACGGCGACCGTCGCCTGCCTCGGGACGCCCACGCACGAGGGCCTCGGCTCCGCCGTCGCGGGCGGCCTCGACGCCCGCGCGCTCGCCGCGCCCGTCCTCGTCGCGCTCCCCGCCGCCGCGCTCGCGTGGCCGACTCTCGCGGGGGTCGTCGCGCTCGCCGCCGCCGTCGGGACCGGTCTCGCGGTGCTCGCGTGGGCGCGCCGACGCCTCGGGGGCGTGAGCGGGGACGTCCTCGGCGCGACGAACGAACTCGCGCGGACCGTCGCGCTCCTCGCGGGGGTGGTCGCGTGGACGCACTCGTGATGTGCGGCGGCCGGGGCACCCGCCTCGACGCGCCCGGCGAGAAGCCGCTGTTCGAGGTGGCGGGCCGCCCGCTCCTCGCACGCGTCCTCGCCGCCCTCGACGCGAGCCGAACCGACACCACCCACGCCGCGGTCAGCCCGCACGCGCCAGAGACCGCCGGCTTCCTCGACTCCCGGGCCGTCTCCGCCATCGAGACGCCCGGCGAGGGGTACGTCCCGGACCTCGACGCGGCGCTCGACGCCCTCGAACCGCCCGTCCTCACCGTCGCCGCGGACCTCCCGCTGCTCGACGGCGCGGCCGTGAACCGCGTGCTCGACGCCCGCGCGGACGACGGCGCGGGCGGGTCGCTCCACGTCTGCGTGCCCGCGGCCCTGAAGCGCCGCCTCGGCGCGAGCGCGGACGCCACCTACGACGCCGACGGGCGAACGGTCGCGCCCTGCGGCGTCAACGTCGTCGACCCCGACACCACCGATACGATGCACCTCTCCTACGACGCCCGATACGCCGTGAACGTGAATCGCCTCGGAGACGCCGCGCTCGCGGAGGCCCTGCTGTGACGTTCGTCCTCGTCGCGGGCGCCACCGAGACGGCGACCATCGACGGCATCAGCGCCGCGGGCGAGACGCCCGATCTGATGGCGCACACGCCCGCCGCGGACGCCGAACTCGTCGCCTACGGCCGCCCCGTCTTCGCGCCGTTCGTCCCGGTCAGCCCCACCGGCTGTCCGACCCCGGGGCTCGTTACGCGCGCCGTCCGGGACCTCGTCGACTTCGAGTTCGTCGTCGCGGACGCCGGCCTCGCCGCGCGAACCGCGGCACCGACCGTCTCGTTCGGCGACCGACCCGGCGGCGACGTACGGGAGCGCGAACCGGTACCGAACGCCCGCGCCCTCTACGAGTCCGCGCGCGAGTACGCCGCGGGCGTTCCCGACGACCTCGTCGTCGGCGAGACGATTCCGGGCGGGACGACCACCGCGCTGGGCGTCCTGCGCGCCCTCGGCGTCGACTTCGACGTCTCCTCGTCGCTCCCCGACAACCCGCTCGCCCTGAAGCGCGAGGTGGTCGCGGACGCCCTCGACGCGAGCGCCCTCGCGCCCGGCGCCCTCTCCGGGTCCCCCGTGGAGGCCGTGCGGCGAATGGGCGACCCGACGCTCGCCGTGACGCTCGGCCTCCTCCGCGGGGCGCGTGAGCGGGGCGCGGACGTGACGCTCGCCGGCGGCACGCAGATGCTCGCCGCCGCCGCGCTCGCCCGGCACGACGGCGTCGACGGGTCGTTCTCGGTCGCGACCACGTCCTTCCTCGACGACGACGGGAGCGTGGACGTCCGCGCGGCCGCCGACGGCCTCGACGTCTCGCTGTCCGTCACCGACCCCGGGTTCGTTCGCGGGGACCACGTCGCAACCGACCACTACGTCGACGGCGTCGCGAAGGAGGGCGTCGGGATGGGTGGCGCCCTCCACCTCGCCGCGGAGGCGGGCGTCCCGATGGCGGACGTCCGCGCGCGCCTCCTCGAACGCTACGACGAGTTGGTGGGGGACGATGGACCCTGACGCGCTCCGCGGGGTCGGCCGCGAACCCCACGGGAGCAGCGACGACCCCTCCCTGCTGGACTTCAGCGCGAACACCAACCCCGAGGTTCCCGACGGCGCCGACGCGGTCTATCGGGAGGCGTTCGAGCGCGCGCGAACCTATCCCGCGGAACCCCCGACGGACTATCGCGTCGCCGCGGCCGACGTCGTCGACTGCGACCCCGAGGGAGTGATTCCGACCCCCGGCGGTCTCGCCGCGATCCGACTCGCCGTCGAGGCCACCGTCTCCGCGGGCGACTCCGCCGCCGTGCCCGCGCCGAGTTTCGCCGAGTACGCCCGCGAGGTCCGCCTGCAGGGTGCGACCCCCGAGTTCGTCGCGCACGATTCGATCCTCGGCGTCGACCCGGCAGAGTACGCCCTCGTCGTCGTCTGCGACCCGAACAACCCCACGGGCGAGTGCTACGACGGCGAGCGCTTGCGCGCGTTCGCCGCCGACTGCCGGGCGGCCGGGACGCCGCTCCTCGTCGACGAGGCGTTCCTCGGGTTCACCGACCGCGCCTCCCTCGCGGGCACCCCGGGTGTCGTCGTCGCGCGCTCGCTCACCAAACTCTTCGGCCTCCCCGGCCTCCGCGCCGGCCACGCCGTCGCGACCGGCGACCTGCGGGACGCACTCGCGGCCGCGCGCCGCACGTGGAACCTCGGGCGGCCCGCGCTCGACGTCGGCGCGCACTGCCTCAGACAGCGCGAGTTCGTCGCCGCGACCCGCGCGCGCGTCGCCACGGAACGCGACCGGCTCACCGACCGCCTCGCGGACGCGGGCTACGGCGTCCACCCCTCGGACGCGCCGTTCCTCTTACTCGACGTCGGCGCGCGGGACGTCGACGCCGTCCTCACGGACGCCCGCGAACGCGGGATCGAACTCCGGGACGCCCGGACGTTCCGCGGCCTCGATTCGCACGTCCGGGTCGCGGTACGGCGGCCCGACGAGAACGACCGACTCGCGGAGGCGCTCGCGGATGTTTGAACCGGCCGTCGAGGCGGGCGCCCTGCGCGTCCGCGAACCCGGCGCGCGCTGGCTCTCGACCGGCTGGAACGGCGGGATGCGGGACGCCGACGCCGCGTACAACGTCAGCGTCCCCGACGGCTGGGAGCGCACCGACCTCGACGCCTACCTCGCCGAACGCCGCGACGCCGCCGGGTTCGACGACCCGGGCCCGGCGCTCCTCACCGGCGTCTCTCTCGCCCACTGTCGCGGCGCGCGCGACGCGTCCGTCGTCGCGTACGCCACCGCCGCGGTCTCCAATCCCGCCGCGCTCCCCACGGGGGCCGAAGCGAACGACGCGCCCCGCGACGCGGACGCACTCGGCGACGCGGACGGCCCGCGGGTCGGCACGGTGAACGTCCTCGTCGGGACGGCGCGCGCGCTCCCGGATTCGGCGCTCGCGGAACTACTCGCCGTCGCCGTCGAGGCGAAGACGGCGACGCTCCTCGCCGAGACGGGGTTCCCGGGGACGACGAGCGACGCCGTGGTGGCCGGCACCGTCCCCGACGGTGACCCGGCGACGTTCGCGGGGAGTTCGACCCCGGTCGGCGCCGCGGCGCGCGCGTGCGTCCGGGACGCCGTCAGCGCGAGCCTCGACGCGCGCTACGCCGACGGCGGGATTCCCGACTCGGTCGCGGACGCCGAGCACGGCGTCGAGACGACGCGGCGCGCGGAGGTGTTCGCGCCGTGAACGGAGTCGTGCTCGGCGGCACCGCCTCCGGCGTCGGGAAGACCGTCGCGACGCTCGCGGTGTGTCGCGCGCTCGCCGACGCGGGCCGGGACGTCCGCGCGGCGAAGGCCGGCCCGGACTTCGTGGACCCGAGCCACCACGCCGCGGTCACGGGCCGCCCGTCGCGCACCCTCGACCCGTGGCTCGAAGGCGAGGCGGGCGTGCGTCGGACCTACTATCGCGGCGACGGCGACGTCTGCGTCGTCGAGGGCGTGATGGGCCTCTACGACGGCGCGGTGTCCAGCACCGCGGACGTCGCCGCCGTCCTCGACCTCCCCGTCGTCCTCGTCGTCGACGCGAGCGCGGGCATGGAGTCCGTCGCCGCCACCGCGCTCGGCTTCCGCGAGTACGCCGCCGAAGCGGGCGTCGACATCGACGTCGTCGGCGTGCTCGCCCAGCGCGCGCACGGCGGCCGCCACGAGGCCGGCATCCGCGACGCCCTCCCCGACGACATCGACTATCTCGGGCGGATCCCGCCCATCGACGACCTCTCGATTCCCGAGCGTCACCTCGGTCTGGAGATGGGCGACGAGGCACCGCTGGACGGCGACGCGCTGGACGCCGCGGCCGAACACGTCCGTACCGACCGGCTCCTCGCCCTCACTCGCGAACCGCCCCGGCCGTCGCCCGCGAGCGAGCGGTCGCGCCGCGAGCGCGCCGTCGCCGTCGCGTCCGGCGACGGCTTCCGATTCTGCTACCCGTCCGTCCGCGAGCGACTCCGGGAGCGCGCGGACGTGGTCTCGTTCGCACCCGCGGCGGGCGACGACCTGCCCGACTGCGACGGCGTCTACCTCCCCGGCGGCTACCCCGAACTCCACGCGAGCGCGCTCGCCGACTCGCCCGCGCTCGCCGCCCTCCGGGAGCGCGCGTCTCGCGGCCTCCCGATACTCGGCGAGTGCGGGGGGCTGATGGCGCTCTGCGAGACGCTCACCACGACGGACGGCGAGACGCACGAGATGGCGGGCGTCCTCCCCGCCGACGCGCGAATGTGCGAGCGCTACCGGGCGCTCGACCACGTCGAACTGCGCGCGCGCCGCGACGCGCTCACGGCGAGCGCGGGCGAACGCGTGCGCGGCCACGAGTTCCACTACTCGACGCTCGACCCCGCGAGCGACGCGCGCTTCGCCTTCGACGTCGAACGCGGCGACGGCGTCGACGGGGAGCGCGACGGCCTCACCGAGCATCGAACCCTCGGCACGTACTGTCACGTGCACGCCGAGAGCGGCGCTTTCGACGCATTCATCGACGAACTATGACCGACGACACCACCGACGAGACGGCCGAACCGAGCGGCGACCGAGACGACCCGGACGGCGCGGGCGACGCGCCCGCGGACGACCGGCACGCGGGGACGCCCGGAAAGGGGCGGACGCCGACGGCGCGCGCCATCGAACCCGCCGCGCCCGACGAGTTCGGGCGCGTGCAGGTCTGGTGGGGCGACGGGAAGGGGAAGACCACCGCGGCGCTCGGGATGGCGTTCCGCGCGGCCGGCCACGGCTACCGCGTGCACGTCCTCCAGTTCATGAAGGGCGGCGCGGCGAGCGTGGATGACGTCCGGGGCGAGTACAACGCCATCGACGCGCTCCCCGGGATCACCTACGAGAACTCGGGGCACTACGGCTGGCACGCCCTCCGGGACGGGAGCGACGACGACGAGCACGCCGCGCGCGCGGCGGGCGGCCTGCGACGCGCCCGCGAACTCGTCGACGCCGCGCGGGACGCCGAGGGACCACACCCGCTCGACGGCCCGCCCGAAGACGGCGTGCACATGCTCGTCCTCGACGAGATACTGTACGCCGTCTCGCAGGGCCTCCTCGACGAGAGCGACGTGCTCGAACTCGTCGAGTCGAAGCCGGACGACCTGGAACTCGTCCTCACCGGGAGCCACGAGCGGCCCGCCTACCTCTCGGAGCGCGCGGACCTCGTCACCGAGGTGCGAAAGGAGAAACACCCGATGGACGTCGGCCAGCGCGCCCGGAAGGGCACCGAGTACTAGATGGCGCGCACGCTCCTCGTCGCGGGGACGGCGAGCCACGTCGGGAAGTCCACGGTCGCCGCCGGCCTCTGTCGCGCGCTCGCGAATCGGGGCGTGGACGTCGCGCCGTTCAAGGCGCAGAACATGAGCAACAACGCGCGTGTCGCGCGCACTCCGGACGGCGAGTGGGGCGAAATCGGCGTCTCCCAGCACGTCCAGGCCCGCGCGGCCCGCGTCGCCCCGACGACCGACCACAACCCCGTCCTCCTGAAGCCCCGCGGGGGCGGCGAGAGCCAACTGGTCGTGGACGGCGAGGCGGTCGACCACTACGCCGCGGGCGACTACTACGACGACCACTGGGAGCGCGCCCGGGAGGCCGCCGTCGCCGCCCACGAGCGGCTCGCCGCCGACCACGACGTGATCGTCGCGGAGGGCGCGGGGAGCATCGCGGAGATGAACCTCCGCGACCGCGACCTGGCGAACGTCGAGACGGCGCGCTTCGCGGACGCGGCCGTCCTCGTCGTCGCGGACATAGAGCGCGGCGGCGCGTTCGCGAGCCTCTACGGCACCCTCGAACTCCTCCCCGAGGACGTCCGCGAGCGAGTCGTCGGCGCCGCCTTCACGAAGTTCCGCGGCGACCGCGCCATCCTCGACCCCGGCATCGACGACATCGAGGCGCGCACGGGCGTCCCCGTCCTCGGCGTCCTCCCGCACGACGACCCCGGCCTGCCCGACGAGGACAGCCTCTCGCTCCCCGAGCGCGGCGAATCCGCGACGATCGGCGGCGACGACGGCGTGCCAGACGAGCGCGCGGTCACGGTCGCCGCCGTCCGCCTCCCGCGCGTCTCGAACGCCACCGACCTCGCGCCGCTCGCCGCCGTCCTGGGCGTGCGTGTCCGCTACGTCCCGCCGGACGGCCGATTCGACGACGCGAACGCGCTCGTCCTCCCCGGGACGAAGAACACCGTCGACGACCTGCGAGCGCTCCGCGACGCCGGCTTCGCCGCGCGACTCCGCGACTTCGACGGCCCCGTCGTCGGCGTCTGCGGCGGCTACCAGCTACTCGGCGAGCGCCTCGCGAACGCGAGCGTCGAAGGGACGGACGACACCGACGTCCTCGACGGCCTCGGCGTCCTCCCGGTCGAGACCCGCTTCGCGCCGTCGAAGCGCGTCGAGCGCGTCACCCACTCGGTGGAGGGCGGCGGCCCCATCGAGGGCGCGAGCGGGACCGCGGCGGGCTACGAGATACGCGCCGGCCGGACGACGTGGACCGGCACCGCGCGCGACGACGCGTGGCGGCCGCTCGGCCCGGAGAGCGCCGCGACGCCGGACGCACTCGGCACCTACCTCCACGACGTCTTCGCGAACGCGAACGTCCGCGACGCGCTCGTCGACGCCCTCTACGAGCGCGCCGGCCGCGAACGCCCCGCCCGGGACGCCGAACGCGGATCGCCGTACGAGCGCGCCGCCGCGCTCGTCGAAGGAAGCGAGAGGCTGGTCGCCGCCGCGACGCCCGACTAGCGGCTTCCCGTTGTCTGCGGGCGACCCACGAGTCGCCCGCAGGCCAGAGGGACGGCTTTGCCGGCCCTCTCTGGCCGGCCGCGTGGCTCGCGGCCCCATTCCATTCGCCGTTCGCACTGTTCGCGGCCTCGCTTCGCTCGGCCGCGTTGTCCCCGAAACGCCCGTGGTCGTCGGGCGCGTAGAGCGAGTATGGCGCAGTGGCGGTGTCTCGACTGCGGGGCGCGGTTCGGGGAGCGGCCCGCGTCCTGTCCGGACTGCGGGGGCGACGTCTTCGAACCGGTGGTCGGGGAGCGCGTCGTTCCGGAGGGGATTCCGACGTCGGCGGCGGCGGTGCGGCGGGAGGCGCGCGAGCGCGAGGTGGTCGCGCCGGTGTCGCGGCGCGGC
>JBDGUG010000021.1:0-24539 GCA_042216135.1 Halarchaeum sp.
GTACGCGTGGAGACGTGCTGCCTTCATTCTCGTCGCCCGGTATCTTTCACCATTACTCAGCTTTGCACGTTGAGTGATTGACACATATTTCGCCCAAATAGCCTCAAGAAGTGTTCTCTTGGTGGATTCCAGGAATCAGTGAAACAGTGAATCGGTCTTCATTGGACTGCGTTCAGCGTAGATCGTGGCTCTACTGGAGCGAATCGACGTGCGACCAACTCTCGAACGCCTGTGAGAAGGCCGCACTGTCTGCCATTTTCGACCATCTAAGTGTTAGATATTCTACGTGCAAAGCTGAGTACATAATTGTTACTTCCCGTGCGGCGCGCCCGTCCACCGCGTCCCGCCCGCGCGACGTTTCGACAGTCGTTTAGGGACGGGAGACCTCTCACCGCCAAATGGGTTCGTGTATCATCTGCGGCGCCTCCGCCGACGGACACATCTGTACGACACACGAGGAGGACGTCGTCTTCGAGTTTCGCGGGACCACCCCCGGCCAACTCACCTCCGGCCGGTACTACGAGGGACACGTCGACGGCTTCGCCGAGTTCGGCGTCTTCGTCGACCTCGGCGACAACGTCACCGGTCTCCTGCACAAGAGCGAGATCCCGAAACGCCTCGACGCCCTCGACTGGGACCCCGGCGACGTCGTCTACGTCCAGGTCGACGACGTCCACGGGAACGGCAACGTCGACCTCTCCTGGTCCATCCGCCAGTCCGAGCGCGACTTCCGCGGGAAACTGATCGACGACCCCGACGCCCCCTCGAACGCCGAACTGCCCGACGACGAGGCCGAGGCCCCGCCCGCCGCCACAGAGGCCGACACCGCCGACGCCGACGCGTCCGCCGCGGCCGACGACGCGACCGATACCGGCACGACGGTCGAGGACCGCGCCTCCACCGAGGCCGACGGCGGCGCGGCCGCCGCGGCCGCAGACGCAGACACGTCCGTCGACGAGCAGGCCGACGCTGACGCCGACGAGCAGGCCGACTTCGCCTCCCTCGAACGCGCCCCGATCGGCGACCTCGAATCGCGCGCCGGCGACCTCGTCGCCGTCGAAGCCGAAGTCACCGGCGCCCGCCAGACCTCCGGCCCCACCGTCTTCGAACTCACCGACGAGACCGGCGTCGTCGACGCCGCCGCGTTCGTCGAAGCCGGCGTCCGCGCCTACCCCGAAGTCGAGGCCGGTACCGTCGTCCGCCTCGTCGGCGAGGTCGAACGCCACCACGGCGACCTCCAGATCGAGACCGAGGACCTCACCGTCCTCACCGGCGACGACGCCGACGCCGTCCGCGACCGCCTCGCCGCCGAAGTCACCGAGCGCGCCACCCCCGAAGACGAGACGCTGCTCGTTCAGGACGCCGCCGTCGACGTCGTCCACGACGACCTGGTCGACGCAGCGACCGAGATCCGGCGCGCCGTCGTCCAGTCCCGCCCCGTCATCGTCCGCCACACCGCGGACGTCGAGGGCTACGTCGGCGCCGCCGCCATCGAACGCGCCGTCCTTCCCCTCGTTCGCGACGAACACACCGCCAGCGACGCCGAATACCACTACGTCGACCGGCGCCCGCTCGACGACGACTTCTACACGCTCGACGACGCCACGAAGGACGTCACGTCGATGCTCGAAGCCGCCGACCGCCACGACGAGAAACACCCGCTGTTCGTCCTCGTCGGCACCGGCAGCACGCGCGAGTCCGTGGACGGCCTCGGCCTCCTCGGCCTCTACGACGCCCCCACCCTCGCGCTCGACGGCGGCTACGCGGACGGCGACGCCGCGGACGCCGCGGACGTCCTCGTCTCTCCCACCCAGCACGACGAGTCCCCCGTCTCCACCGGCGTCCTCGCCACCCACCTCGCCGGCATGGTGAACGCCGACGTCCGCGACGCCCTCGCCCACCTCCCCGCCGTCCCCTACTGGGAGGGCACCCCCGACGTCTACGCCGACCTCGCCGCCGACGCCGGCTACGACGCCGACACCGTCGCGAACGTCCGCGACGCCCTCGCCCTCGAAGCCTTCTATCAGGCCTACGAGGACAAGCGCGAGATAGTCATCGACCTCCTCTGGGACGAAGCCCACACCGGCCTCGTCGGCCACGTCGGCGACCAGTTCCGCGAGAAACTCGGGACCGAGTTCGAGACCGCTGAACCCCACCTCGACGCGCGCGGCGACGGCGACGTCACCGTCGAAGTCCTCGACGTCGAGGGCTACACGCACCGCTACGACTTCCCGCCAACCCCCCTCCTGCTCGACGCGCTCTACCGCGAGCGCCGCGACGGCGACTACGTCCTCCTCGGCGCCGACAGCGACGAACTCCGCGTCCGCGCCACCGGCGACGTCGACGTCCGCGCACTCGGCGAGACCCTGCGCGACGACCTGCCCGAGGCCGGCGTCGTCCCGCGCGGCGCCCAGGACGGCCGCGTCGAGTTCCTCAGCGGCGAACGCGACGCCATCGTCGACGCCGCCGTCGACGCCGTCGCCGACCAGTTCTGATCCGGCCCCGCAACGACACGCTTTTCGGCCTCACGCCGCTCTACTCCGCGTATGAGTAGCGAGGCCGACGGCCGCGAGGACGAGGCGTTCGCGGCCGCCTGCGAGGACCTCGTCTCCCGCATCCTCGCCGGCGACGTCGAGCAGGGCGACGTCGAGCGCGCGAAACTCGACGTCTGCTCCGAGCACTCGGTCGCGTCCGTCCCCAAGCACACCGACCTGCTCGACCACGCGCCCGACGGCCGCCGCGAGGAACTCGAGGAGGTCCTCCAGCGAAAGCCCGTCCGCACCGCTTCCGGCGTCGCGCCCGTCGCCGTGATGACCAGCCCCCACCTCTGCCCGCACGGGAAGTGCCTCTACTGTCCCGGCGGCCCCGCCTCCGAGTTCGGGAGCGCGCAGTCCTACACCGGCCACGAACCCGCCGCCGCGCGCGGCGAACAGAACGACTACGACCCCTACGGGCAGGTCACCCTCCGGCTCAACCAGCTCCGCGAGATCGGCCACCCCGTCGAGAAGGTCGAACTCATCGTCATGGGCGGGACGATGACCGCGCGCTCCGCCGACTACCAGGAGTGGTTCGTGAAGCGCTGCCTCGAAGCGCTGAACGACCACGACCTCGACGCCGAACCCGTCCCCGCCCAGGGCGTCTCGTTCGCCCAGTCCGCCGAGGAGCACGAGTTCGCCTATCTCGAGGACGTCAAGACGGAGAACGAGTACGGCGACATCAGAAATATCGGCACGACGTTCGAGACGAAGCCGGACTGGTGCGACCCCGAACAGATCGACCGAATGCTCGACCTCGGCGGGACGAAAGTCGAAGTCGGCGTCCAGACCACCTACGAGCGCATCAACCGCGAGATGCACCGCGGGCACGGCAACCAGGCGTCCATCGACGCGAACCGGAACCTCCGGGACGCCGCGTTCAAGGTCGGCTTCCACATGATGCCGGGCCAGCCCGGGATGACCGAGGCGATGGTCGAGGAGGACTTCCGCACGCTCTTCGGCGACCCGGCGTGGCGTCCGGACTACCTGAAGATATATCCGACGCTCGTCGTGCGCGGCACGCGCGTCTACGACCGGTGGCGCCGCGACGACTTCGACCCGCTGACGAACGAGCAGGCCGCCGAACTCGTCGCGCGCGTCATGAAGGACCTCCCGCGCTACGTGCGCCTCCAGCGCGTCCAACGCGATATACCAGCAGATTTCATCGACGCGGGCGTCTGGAAGTCGAACCTCCGCCAGCTCGCGTGGGAGAAACTCGACGAGCACGGCTGGGAGTGCGAATGCATCCGCTGTCGGGAGGTCGGGATGAACGACGAGGACCCCGAGAACGTCGAACTCGGCGTCGAGACGTACGAGGCTGCCGGGGGAACCGAGCACTTCCTCAGCTTCGAGGACTTCGAGAAGGACCTCCTCGTCGGGTTCGCGCGCCTGCGCTTCCCGGGCGAGACGGCGCGCCCCGAGTTGGAGAACGCGGCGCTCCTGCGCGAACTCCACGTCTACGGGAACGCGCTCGGCGTCGGCGACGCGGGCGGCGACGGCGACCACCAGCACCGCGGCTACGGCCGCCGCCTGATGGAGCGCGCCGAATCGATGGCGCGCGACGCGGGCTACGACGAACTCGCCGTCATCTCCGGCATCGGCGCGCGCCAGTACTACAAGCGCAAACTGGGATATCACCAGAACGGGCCGTACGTCTCGAAGCGGCTGTAAGCGTCCGACCCGTGAGCGGCGCTCGCCGTCCCTGGGTGGGGCGAACACGACGGCCGCTCGGGTCGCGGCGCCGGTGGCCGTCGGGTTTCGCGGGCCGGCGCCGCGCGCTCGCTAGCGCATCCGGGACGCGGTGGTCCCGTCGTCGTATTTGAACCTACTGTTCCCGCGTGCGTTCGTTCTCGGTCGCTTGCGGGGAGAGGACGGCGTTGATGGTCTCGTTCGCGGGGACGTCGACGGCGTGCTCGCGGGCGCGGCGGACGACGCTCCCGTGGAGGGCGTCGAGTTCCATGCGTTTCCTGTGGGTGAGGTCGTAGTGGAGGCTGGAGTAGTTGTCGTCGTTGTCCATCTCGGCCATGGCGTCGAGCCACTTCGCGATGGGGTCCCAGTCGAAGCGGACGCCCTCGGCGTGCGCGAGCGCGACGACTTCCTCCATGACGCGCCGGTAGAGCCGCCACGCCTCCTCGTCCTCGTGAATGGCGCGGAAGGGCTGGCGGGCGGCGGCGGTGAGGCCGCCCTGCGCGCAGATGAGCGCGAACTTGTCCCAGAGGGTGGCGTGGACGGTGTCGGTGTAGTCGGCGCGAACGCCGGTGGCGGCGTCGCAGGCGGCGAGGAAGTCGTCGGTGAGCGTGGGCCGGTCGGGCGCGGCGTCGTCGATGTCGTGGTACTGGCCGAAGATGATGCGGCCGGGACCGCCGGTGTGGGCGATACGGCCGGGTTCGGCGATGGTGCTGAAGATGTAGGTGACGCCGCCCCAGACGCGTTCGGTGCCGACGGCGTCCGCGAGGGCGGGTTCGTTGTCCACGCCGTTCTGGAGGGAGAGGACGGCGCCGTCGTCCTTCAGCATCGCGTCGACGTTCACCGCGGCGTCCGCGGTGTCGAAGGACTTCACGCAGAAGAGGACGACGTCGGTGGGGTCGACCGCTCGCGGGTCGTCGGTCGCGGGCAGGTCGACGTGGAAGTCCCCGGCGACGCTCTCGACGGTGAGGCCGTCCCGCTGGAGGGCGTCGAGGTGGTCGCCGCGCGCGACGAGCGTGACGTCGTGGCCCCGCTGGGCGAGTCGGCCGCCGTAGTAGGCGCCGACGCCGCCCGCGCCGTAGACTGCGATGTCCATGCGAGTCGGATGAACGGCCGCCGGCAAAGAGGTGCGGGAATCGGGGCGTGGCGTCCGTCGGCCTGGCGCTCGTTCTGCCGCGCCGGCCGCCGCGGCGCTCACGCCTCGCTCCCAGGGGTCGCTGCTCGCGGGTCGTCCCCCCCCGTTCGACGGGCGACGTATCGCCCGTCGAGCCAGGGGGGCGCATCGCGTCCCACGCCGCTCGCTCGTTCCGTTGATCCTCGCTCCGCTCGGATCAGCGCGCTCAGCGCTCGCGCGTCCCACGGACTCGGGGAGTCCGCGGAGACCGCAGTAGGGAAGTGCGGGACGCTGATAGTACGGGTATCATGGACGAGAAGCGGGAACTCACGAGCGTCGACCTGGTCGCGCTCACCGCGGAGCTGAACGGCTACGCGGGCGCGGTGGTCGATAAGGCCTATCTCTACGGCGACGACCTCGTCCGCCTGAAGATGCGGGACTTCGACGAGGGGCGCGTGGAGCTGCTGATAGAGGTTGGGGAGACGAAGCGCGCGAACGTCGCGCGCCCCGAGCACGTGCCGAACGCGCCCGGGCGGCCGCCGAACTTCGCGAAGATGCTGCGAAATCGCCTCTCGGGCGCGAACCTCCACGAGGTCCGCCAGCACGGCTTCGACCGCATCCTCGAGTTCGAGTTCCGCCGCGAGGACCAGGACACGACGCTGGTCGCGGAGCTGTTCGGGGACGGGAACGTCGCGGTGCTCGACCAGAACGGCGAGGTGGTGGACAGCCTGGAGACGGTTCGCTTGAAGTCCCGGACGGTCGCGCCCGGGAGCCAGTACGGCTTTCCGGAGTCGCGCGTGAATCCGCTCGACCTCGACTACGAGGCGTTCGCGGCGCGGATGCGCGACTCCGATACGGACCTCGTGCGGACGGTGGCGACCCAGCTCAACTTCGGCGGCCTCTACGGCGAGGAGCTCTGCACGCGCGGCGGCGTGGCGAAGACGAAGGACATCGCGGACGCCGGGGACGCCGAGTTCGAGGCCATCTACGACGCGATGGAGCGCCTGCTCGGGGACGTGAAGGCTGGCCGGACGGACCCGCGCGTCTACTACGACGGCGACGAGGAGGACAAGGGGAACCGAGTCGACGTGACGCCGCTCCCCTTAGAGGAGCGCGCGGACCTCTACGCGGAGGCGTTCGACTCGTTCAACGACGCGCTCGACGACTACTTCACGAACCTCGAGACGGGCGCGGACGAGGGCTCCGAGGAGGCGTCGAACAAGCCCGAGTTCGAGGCGGAGATAGCGAAGCGCGAGCGCATCATCGAACAGCAGGAGGGCGCCATCGGGGACTTCGAGGAGCAGGCGGCGACGGAGCGCGAGAAGGCGGAACTGCTCTACGAGCGCTACGACCTCGTCGACGACGTGCTCTCGACGGTTCGGGAGGCGCGCGCGGCGGGCTACGGCTGGGACGACGTCGAGGAGCGCTTCGAAGCGGGCAAGGAGCAGGGGATCGAGGCTGCCGAGCACGTCGCCGGCGTCGACCCCGAGAACGGCCTCGTGCGCCTCCGCCTCGACGGGCACGCGATTTCGCTCGATCCGGAGGCGGGCGTGGAGAAGAACGCGGACGCGCTCTACCGGGAGGCGAAGCGCGTCGAGGAGAAGAAGGAGGGCGCGCTGGCCGCCATCGAGGACACTCGCGAGGAACTCGAGGACTGGAAGCGGCGCCGCGAGGAGTGGGCGGACGAGGAACCCGAGGCGGAACCGGACGAGGAGGACCCGGAGGACATCGACTGGCTCTCGCGCGCGTCGATCCCGGTTCGCAAGCAAGAGCAGTGGTACGACCGCTTCCGGTGGTTCCGAACCTCCGACGGCTTCCTCGTGATCGGCGGGCGGAACGCCGAGCAGAACGAGGAGATCGTGAACAAGTACATGGACGGCTACGACCGCTTCTTCCACGCGCAGGCCCACGGCGGCCCGGTCACCGTCCTGAAGACGTCCGCGCCGAGCGAGCCCTCCCAGGAGATAGACGTTCCGGAGCAGTCCCTGGAGGAGGCCGCGCAGTTCGCGGTCACGTACTCCTCCGTCTGGAAGGACGGCCGGGGCGCCGGGGACGCCTACATGGTGATGCCCGAGCAGGTGTCGAAGACCGCGGAGTCCGGCGAGTTCCTCTCGAAGGGCGGGTTCGCCATCCGCGGCGAGCGCACCTACTTCGACGACACCCCGGTCGGGTGTGCGGTCGGCATCACCTGCGAGCCGTCGACGCGCGTCGTCGGCGGCCCGCCCTCCGCCATCGAGGGGCAGGCGGAGACGACCGTGCGCCTCGAACCAGGGAAGTTCGCGCAGGGCGACGCCGCGAAGCGCGTCTATCGGGAGTTCCGCGAGCGCTTCGCCGACGAGTCGTTCGTCCGGAAGGTCGCCTCCCCCGACGAGATTCAGAAGTTCATGCCGCCGGGTGGGAGTCGGCTGGCGGACTAGGCGGACCCGAGCGAGCGATAGCGAGCGAGGGGCCGCCGAACGCGCGAGCGGGAGCGAAGCGACACGCGAGCGTTGCGGTCTGCGAAGCCGAACGTGCGAGCGATAGCGAGCGAGGGGCCGCCGAACGCGCGAGCACTGCGGCCCCGGCTGGCGCATCCGGTGTGGTACGCCGGCGCTTTCGCACGGTGAAACGGCGACTGAGGCGCCCGCGGGTTTTTCGTCGTCGATGGTCTCCTCTCGCCTATGATAGAAGACGCGTTGCGGTATCCGACGCGCGGCGATGACGCGGCGACGACCGTACTGATCGGCGGCGGCCTCGGCATCGCGTCGTTCGTCGTCGCGATGCTCGCCGTCGTGCTCTCGTTCGCGTTCGTCGGCGTGTTCCTCTTGCCGTTCGCGCTCGTGCCCGGACTCTTCCTGCAGGGCTATCTCGTCTCCGTGGTGCGCCACCGCCTCGACGGCGACCCGGAGCCGCCGCGATTCGCGGACTGGGCGGGGCTGTTCGTGGACGGCCTGAAATCCGTCGTGGTCGCGTTCGTCTACTCGCTCCCGGCCGTCGTGGGCGCCCTCCTCCTCGGCGTCGTCGCGGCGCTCGGCGCGTACGGACTCGACGGGGCGAACGTCGGCGTCGCGTTCGGGTCGCTCGTCGCGTTCGTCGGCGTCTTCGCGATGTTCCTCTACGGCCTCCTCGTCGCGTACGTCTTCCCGGCCGCGGTGGCGAACTGGGTGCGCGAGGACGACCTGACCGCGGCGTTCTCGCTCTCGGCGCTCCGCGACGCGACGTTCGACTCGCGCTACCTCTTCGCGTGGGTGCTCGCCGTCGTCGTCGCCCTCGTCGGCGGAACGGTCGGGCAGGCGCTCGTGATTCTCTTCTTCGCCGGCTTCTTCGTGCTGTTCTACGTGCAGGTCGTCACGTGGTACCTCTACGTGGAGGGGTACGCGGAGGCGCGCGAACTCGCCCGGCCCGGGACGGACGACGACGACAGCGCCAGCGAGGACGACGAGAGCGAAGGCGACGCGGGTGAGGACGACCAGACGACTGCCGACAGCGACGACGAACTGCGCGAGTGATGCAGGAGCACGCTCCTGCTGACCCGCGAGTCGCGGTGGCGACTCGCGAGTAGCGCGAGACGGAGCGTCTCGCTGACTCACCCACGGAGCGACGTGCGAGTAGCAGGACACAAGGCGCGCGCTCCCCGAGTGCGTGACATGCAGATCAAGGGCCGCGAGGCGCGCGAGGGCGGGCGCGAGAAGTTCACGCTCGTCCCGGAGAGCCTCGACGACCTCTGGCACCTCGCGTACGTCCTCGAACCGGGCGATAGGGTGTCCGGGGACACGACGCGGCGGATCCAGCGGGCGGACGACCAGATGCGGGACACGGGCGGGCAGCGGGAGCCGATGTGGATCGCGCTGGAGGTGGAGGAGGTGGAGTTCCACAAGTTCGCGAACCGCCTGCGCGTCTCGGGCGTCATCGCGGACTGCTCGCGCGAGGACCAACTCGGCCTCCACCACACGCTGAACGTCGAGGAGTTCGACGAGATAGAGGTGACGAAGCGCTGGCAGCCGGATCAGCGCGAGCGCGTGGAGGAGGCCGCGGAGGCGTCCGACCAGCCGGAGGTCGCCATCGCGACGATAGAGGAGGGCGAGGCGCACATCCACACCGTCCAGCAGTACGGCGTCGAGGAGTCCGGGACGTTCACGGGGACGACGGGGAAGGGCGAGTACGCGCGCGGCCGCGAGGAGCTGTTCGCCGAACTGGGGCAGGCGCTGACGCGGATGGATCCGGACGCCATCATCCTCGCGGGGCCGGGGTTCACAAAGCAGGACGCGCTCGACTACTTCGAGGAGAACAACCGCGACATCGTGGAGCGCATCACGACCGTCGACACGTCCGCTGCGGGCGGCCGGGGCGTCCACGAGGTGTTGAAGCGCGGCGCCGTCGAGGACGTGCAGGCGGAGACGCGCATCGCCGAGGAGTCCGAACTCATCGACGAACTGATGGAGCGCCTCGGGACGGACGAACCCGTCGCGTACGGCATCGACGAGGTTGCGAAGGCCGCTGAGTTCGGCGCCGTCGAGACCCTGCTGATACTCGACGAGCGCCTGCGGATGGAGCGCGCCGGGGAGGGCGACTGGGACGTGGACGTGAACGACGTCGTCCAGCAGGTCGAACGGCAGGGCGGCGACGTGACGGTGTTCAGCCACGAGTTCGCGCCGGGCGAGCGCCTGCGGAACCTCGGCGGCGTCGCGGCGCTCCTGCGCTATCGGCTGAACTAGACCGTCGCGTCGAAGCCGCCGTCGCCGAGGCGGACGGCGACGAACCCGAGGAGCGCGCCGTAGACGACGTGTGCGACGAGCGTCACGGCGAGGAAGGCGAGGACGGGCGTGGGAATCGCGTCCGCGCCGAGGCCGAAGACGACGGCGTAGCCGACCCAGAGCGGGACGGCGAAGACGATTCCGCGCACGCCCGGCGCGCGCCCGGGGAGGTACTCGCGCAGGCTGAGGTAGACGAGCGGCCACGCGAAGACGCCGATGGCGACGAACAGCAGGAAGCCGACGACGGGGTCGGGTTGGTCGCCGACGAACGACCCGAGCGCGGCGAAGGGGCCGGCGCCGTCACCGAGGAGGACGTCGCCGGCGAAGAGGACGACGACGAGGCCTGCGGTCCCTGCGATGCCACCGGCGACGGCGCTCAGTTCGTCACGCATACCCGTGCTATCGCGGACTGACGGAAAAACTCCGCCGGGAGTTCACACGACCGTGAACGCGTCCCCGTCGGCCGCTACCGCGACGTCGAGGGGCGCGCCGTAGGCGCCCCGCACCGCCGCGGCGAGTTCGTCGCCGCGAGCGTCCGCGGCCGGGTAGAGGTGGGTGAGGTAGACGGCGGGATAGTCGTGGCCGGCGAGCGTTCGGCCGAGCGCGCTCGGGGTGGCGTGCGCGTCGCTCTCGACGTCGTCCGGGAACGAGCAGTCGTGCACGAGCGTCGTGTCGGCGGCGAACGCGGCGAGGCCGGGGTCGGCGGGCGTGTCGCCGCTGACGGTGAGCGAGTCGTCGACCCGGTAGGCGTAGGAGCGGAGCGAGTCGGAGTGGTGGGGCTCGTAGACGGCGACGTCGGACCCCGCCGCCTCGAACTCGTCCGCGACGTCTCGGGCATCGACGCGGACGCGCCCGCGGAGGTAGTCGAAGGCGTCGAGCAGGTCGGCGACGAGTTCGCGCGTGCCGGGCGGGCCGATGACGGGGAGCGATTCGTCGGCGCCGGTGAGCCAGCGCGCCTTCGCGAGGGCGAGCAGGTCGCTCGCGTGGTCGAGGTGGTGGTGCGTCAGGCAGACCGCGTCGAGGTCGGCGGGCTCGACGGCGGTGCGGGCGAGCGATTCGAGGACGCCGCTCCCGCAGTCCACGAGCAGGGCGGCGTCGTCGCGTTCGACGAGCACGCCGGACTGCGCGCGCTCGCCGGTGGGAATCGCGCTCCAGGTTCCGAGGAACGTCGCGCGCAGCGGCGCCTGCTCACTCATCGGCGCGCCCAGTCGAGCATCCGCGCGTAGAAGCCGTCCGTCCGCAGGGCGGCGGCGTCCCCGACGAGCACGAGGCTCTTCTTCGCGCGAGTGAGCGCGACGTTCAATCGACGGTAGTCCTCGAATATCGGTCCGTCGAGCGCGCCGGTGGCGACGAACGACACGACGATGACCTCCTTCGAGGAGCCCTGGAATCGGTCCACGGTGTCCACGGCGACGCCGTCCGGGACGCGGCGTCCGATCTCACCGACCTGCGCGCGGAACGGCGCGATGACGCCGACGTCCGCGGGGTTGAGGCCGGCGTCGAGGTAGTCGGTCACGATGTCGGTCACGCGCTCGGCCTCGACGGGGTCGATGTGCGCGTCGCTCGTCCCCTCCACCTGCACGAACCCGACGCCGTCCACGACGCGTTCCGTACTGACGCCGAGGTCGGCGAGCGACTGGGTCGCGACGTCGGCGCTCGCGGGGCGGAGCGCGCCGTCGTAGAACTCTGTCGAGGAGAACGCCTGGATGCGCTGGCGCATCCGGTACTGGCTCTCCAGGAGGACGCCGGCCTCGGGGTGTTCTTCGATGAGGCGCTCGAAGAGCGACGTCGAGAGTCGCCCGCCGGCGCGCACGACCGGGGGTAGCTGGTGGTGGTCGCCGACGAGGACGAACCGGGCGCCGCGGTTGATGGCGGCGAGCGTCCCGGGTTCGGTGAGCTGACTCGCCTCGTCGACGAGCACGACGTCGAAGTCCTGCGAGCGCATCACGCGCGACCCGCACGTGGCGGTGGTCGCTGCGACGAGCGGCGCCGATTCGAGGCGGTCGGCCTGCTCGTGCGGGCCGCCGACGTTCCCCAGCCGGTACTCCTGCATGTCGGCGCGCACGCCCGTCTCGGTGCCGACGCGGACGCACGAGTCGACGCCCTGCTCCTCGATGGCTTCCAGGGCGTTGTCGACGGCGCGGTTCGTGAACGCCGATAAGAGGACGCGCTCGCCGCGTTCGACGAACTCGCGGACGAGCGTCGCGATGGTGTACGTCTTCCCGGTGCCGGGCGGGCCGTGCACGAGCGCGAAGTCCTCCGCGTTCAGCGCGCGGTTGACGGCGGCGTCCTGCGCGTCGTTGTTCGGCACTATCTCCTCGTGGTCGTCGCGGAACGCGGGCGACTCGCGGCCGAAGAGGACGTCGCGGCGTCGCTCGTCGCCCTTCAGCACGAAGTCGTGGAGCGCGGTGAGCATCCGCGCGACGGAGAGTTCGGAGGGGTAGACGTCGAGGCGTCGCAGGTCGAGGGGTTCGTCGGTGGTGACGACCACCTCGTCGGCGTCGAGCGCTTCGACGCGCCCCATCTCCGCGTCGCCGTGGACGGGGTCGCCGTCGCTCGCGAGCACCCGGTCACCCTCGCGTATCTTCGAGGACGCCGCCGACGGCCGACTCGCGCGCAGGCGCCAGCGGCCGTCCGGGAGTTCCTCGCGGCCCGCTGGCTCCAGGCCGATGACGGCTCGGTCGTCTGCCGCGCGCTCTTCGGGGGTCTGCTCCCAGAGTTTCGCGTACTCGCGCATGACCTCGCGGCGCTCCGTCTCCACGGCCTCGTATAGCTCCTCGAAGTAGTCGCGTTCGGCCTCGGGGAGCAGGCGTCCGATCTGGCCCGCCTTCGACTCCTGGCCGAGGCGCCCGGAGACGACCATGCAGGCGTCCTGCGAGAAGCAGTACTCGCACTTCGCGTTCGCCTCGTGGCCCGTCGGGACGGTCATGCCGTGCTCCATCGCCGCGAGGCGGTTGCGCGAACGCACGACGAACTCCAGGAGCCCCTTCCCGATGGAGAACTCCTTCGCGGGCGAGAGGTCCCCGCCCTCCTCCGATCTATCGACCGCGGCGTTCTTCGTGTAGAGCAAGGTACCCGTATCGGCCTCGATGCCGCGCTCCTCCAGCATGAGCGCGTAGGCGGCGGCCTGTATCTTGTCGTGGAATCGAGGGTCGCGGTTCGTGTTCTTCCCCGTCTTCAACTCCACGGGCATCCCTCTGCGTATCGCGTCGCAGCGGCCCTTGATGCCGAACGTGTCGGAGACGAGCGTGTACTCCGAGCGCCACTCGTCCTCCTCGGTCAGTAAGCCCTGATTCAGCCACCCCTCGATGGCCGACGCGTGCTGACGGACTTCCTCGCGCACGCTCGCGGGGTCCTCGCCGAGCAGGCCGAGTTCGAGCCCGGCGTCGTCGACGGCGTCGTCGATGGCGTCGTCGAGGTCCCGGCCGCGCAGGAGGTCGCCGAACACCTCGTGGACGAGCGTCCCCTTCGTCACCGGATACTTCAGCGGGAGGCCGGAGAGCTTCGAGAGGTAGTACTGGCGCGGACACTGCACCCACTCCCGAACGTCCGTCACGTCCACGAGGTAGTCCGGTTCGACGACGACGTAGGAGTCCCCGGACGTCGAGTACTGCGTCTCGCCGTCCCACTCGCGCTCGTCGGGGTCCGTCACGAGGAGTTCCATCCCCGGTTCGAGGTACTCGGCGGTCTCCGACCACTTCCCCCAGAGCGTCACCGTCACCGCGTCCGCGGGCGTGGGCGCGACCGTCACCTCCGCGAGGTCGCGCTCGCCGTACTTCGTGCTCACCGCGCGCACGTCGCCGACGGCCGTCACGTCGCCCCGGATAGTCACGCACGCTGCTAGTGGCGGGCCGAGGTAAACGCTGTCGCTAGTCGCCCCTGGCGCCGGCGACGGTCACGACGCTTAAGTCACCGTCTCTCATCGGTTCGCGCATGCGCGTTCGAGACTGGCAGGACGTGCTCGCCGACGTCACCGAGTCGAACGCGGACCCGGACGGCTGGCGCGCCGTCGCGGGCGACCGACGAGGCGGCCTCGGCGAGGACTTCTACGTCGGCCACCCGTCGGCCGGCGTCTACCACCTCAAGACGTACGCGAAGAACCCCTTCGAGGTGAAGGGCGCTGGCGCGCGGGTCGCGCGCCGCGTGGACGAGGACCTCGACCCGCTCTTCCCCGGCCGCGACGACGCGGGCCGCTTCGCCGTGCAGGAGGGCGTCGCCGACGAGGACGAGGCCGAGACGAAGGCCCGCCGACTCGGCGAAGTCCTCCGGGTCCACGCGGAGAACCCGACGACCCCCGGCGACCTCTTCGACGACGTGATGGACGTCGTGGAGAGCCCCGCGTTCGGCCCGATGGAGTACGACTTCGACGGCCGCCCCGACGGCCTCGACGAACTCGCGGACACCTTCGAGGAGGCCGAGGACCTCCTGAACGCCGAACTCGACGACCTCATCGAGGAAGACGACGTCGGGAAGGGGTTTCAGTAGACGCGGCCGAGCGTAGCGAGGCCGCGGGAGATGCGAACGCGGAGCGACCTGTGGGAGCGATGCGTGAGCAGACGCGCCCCCTCACTGCGTTCGGGGGCGCGGAAGAGGCGAACGGCGACGCCGCGAGCATCGGCGAGGCCGCAGACGTCGGAGCGCTACGGTGAGACGCGCGCGAGCCACGCGGCGGGGTCGTCGAGTTCGGGGTCGGTGGGGAGGTGGTCGGGCGAGCGCCAGACGGCGCCGGCGGCTTCGACGCCCCGTTCGTCGGCGACGGCTTCGAAGAAGCGCTTCCCGCGCTCGTACTGTTCGCGCTTGAGGTGGAAGCCGAGGAGGCGGCGCAGGAGGCCGCCGAGCGGCCCTTCGTCGCGGCGTCGCGCGTCGAGCTTTCGGCGCAGGTCGTCGTAGTCGTCGTCGAACGCGCGGTCCATCAGGAGTTCGGCGTAGCCCTCGACAGCGGTCATGGTCGTCATCAGTTCGGCGAACGCGTCGCGTTCGAGGCTCCCGTCGGCGAGCGCGCTGACGCCCTCGCGGAGGTGGGTTTCGAGGCGGTCGGCGAGCCACGGCGCGGCGCCGAACTCGGCGGCGTGCGTGACCTCGTGGAACGCGATCCAGCGGCGGAAGCGCGGGACGTCGACGTCGAGGGTGGCGGCGGCGTTGACGATGTTCGGGTGGACGAAGTAGAGGCGGTGGCCGTCGGCGTCGGCGAGGAGGAGGGGGTCGTACTGGCCGAGGACGCGGCGCGCGACGAACGCGAGCGCGGCGGCGGTGGTCGCGGTGTTGATGGTGCGCGCGACGCCCGGCAGGTAGGCGGCTTCTTCGAGCGGTTCGAACGCGCGCTCGAACGTCGCGACGTTCGCGTCGATCCAGTGGTGGCGGTTCTGCAGTTCGACGGTGTCGGGTACGTCGAAGTCGAGGCCGGAGGCGTCGCGGACGCGGCGGCGCGCGGCGCGCACGTCGGTCGCGTATCCCTCGCGGTCGGCGCGCGTGAGCGCGAGCGACCCCGGGTCGGTCGCGCCCTTCGCGGCGGCGGCGACGGCGTCCCAGTCGAGCGCGCCGTCGCGGTCCCCCGCCGTCGCGAGCGCGCGGGCGCTGTCGAGAAGGCTCATGGTCGTGAGTCGGTGCCGTGCGGGGAAAGCCCTTGTCCTCAGGCGACGTCGATGTCCTCGGGTTCGTCCTCCCCGCCGAGTTTGCGCTTCACGAGCAGGCCGGTGACGGCGAGGAACGCGAGCACGACGACGACGCCGAGCGCGGCCGTCTTTCCGCCGCGCCCGCTCGCTTCGTAGTCGTCCTGTTCGACGTCGGCGCCGTGCTCGTCCGCGGCGAGTTCGCTGTCGGGGCCGTCGTCGGCGGCGCTGCCTTTGTTGAAGTCCCAGCGGAAGAGTGTCGGGGTGACTTCCTCCGGGCCGTTGATGTGGACGTCGATGAAGCCCATATCGGAGGTTCGGTCGGACGCCACAAGTCGGTTCCGGCACCCGTCGGAGCGTGCGAATACGACGGTGCGGGGTCGCGGGCTACCGGTGGGTTCTTCGGGCCGCCGGCCGCGGTGGTCGGTATGGACGACGACCAGCGGGCGTTCCTCGACGACTTGCTCGCGACCGACAGTCCGTCGGGGTTCGAGGCGGCGGCACAGCGCGTCTGGGTCGAGTACGTCGAGCGGTTCGCGGACGACGTCCGCACGGACGGCTACGGGAACGCGGTCGCGGTGTACGAGGGCGGGAGCGGGCCGCGTCTCGCGTTCACCGGGCACGCGGACGAGATCGGGTTCATGGTCGCGGCGATCAGCGACGACGGCTTCCTCCACCTGACGCCGGTCGGCGGGACGGACAAGTCCGTCTCGAAGGGGCGGCACGTCCGCGTGCACGGCGACGAAACGGTGAACGGCGTCATCGGGCAGGCGGCCATCCACGTGCGCGATAAGGACGATCAGTCCTACGACGACGTGACGGAGATGACCGTGGATATCGGCGCGGCGGACGGCGAGGCCGCTCGCGAGGCCGTCTCTGTGGGCGATCCGGTGACGGTCGCGCAGTCGCCGCACTCGCTCCGCGGGTCGCTGCTCTCGGCGCGCGGCCTGGACAATCGCGCGGGCGTCTGGGTGGCGGCGGAGGCGCTCCGTCGCGCGGCCGAACGCGGCGCGGAGGCGACGGTGTACGTCGTCTCGACGGTGCAGGAGGAGGTCGGGCTCTCGGGCGCGAAGATGGTGGGCTACGACCTCGACCCGGACGCGGCCGTCGCGGTGGACGTCACGCACGCCTCCGACCACCCGGAGTTCCCGGGGAACAAGCACAACGAGGTCGCACTCGGCGACGGGCCGGTCGTCGCGCGCGGCGCGCTCGTGGACGCGGCGCGGGACGCCGCGGACGCCGAGGGAATCGACGTCCAACTGCAGGCGACGGGGATTCGGACGGGAACGGACGCTGACGCGTTCTACACGACGCGTAGCGGCATCCCGTCGCTCAATCTCGGTCTGCCGAATCGCTACATGCACACGCCCGCGGAGGTCGTGGACCTCGACGACGTGGACGCGGCCACGGACCTGCTCGCGGCGCTCGCGGTCCGGGAGGCGGGCCGGGACGGCTTCTCGGTGGGCGTCTGACGACTCCGAGCCGGTACGTTTAAGCGCACGACGGGCACCGTTGGTCGTATGAGCGGCCGACCACTGGACGTCTTGGAGGCGTCCCTCGAGCAGACCGTAACCGTGGTCCTGAAGGACGGCGGGGAGTTCACCGGCGTTCTCACCGGCTACGACCAGCACATGAATCTCGTGCTCGAGAACACCGAATCGGGTGAAGACACAACCGTTATACGCGGCGATAACGTCGTCACGATAAGCCCATGACCGGATCCGGTACCCCGAGCCAGGGGAAGAAGAACACGACGACGCACGTGAAGTGTCGCCGCTGCGGCGAGAAGTCCTACCACGTCAAGAAGAAGGTCTGCTCGAGCTGCGGTTTCGGCAAGTCGGCGAAGCGCCGCGACTACGAGTGGCAGTCGAAGGCCGGCGAGTAATCGCGACTTTCTCTCTCACGCTTCTCACCCCTCCGTAGCGACGCGTCCGTCGTCCCGCGCGTTCGCGATGCGGGCGCGCGACCCGCCGCGTGTTACACGGACGTGCATACTATCGGGGTGCTATCGGTGGATACGCTCACAACCACGGGTATTTTACGTTCCGGGAGCGCACTGTCGTCCATGACCGAGCGGGACGGGACGGTCGAGAGCGGCCCCCGGGAGAAGTGCGGCGTCGTCGGCGTCTCCCTCGAGGACCGCGCGGCCGCGCTCCCCACGTACTACGCGCTCTACGCGCTCCAGCATCGCGGACAGGAGTCCGCCGGCATCGTCACGCACGACGGCTTCCAGCAGCACGACCAGGTCGAGATGGGGCTGGTCGGCGAGGCGTTCGACGAGTCCGACATCGAGGCGCTGAAGGGGAGTGCGAGCATCGGCCACGTCCGCTACCCGACCGCCGGGAGCGTCGATAAGTCCTGCGCACAGCCGTTCACCGTCTCGTTCAAGGGCGGCGCGCTCGCGCTCAGCCACAACGGCAACCTCGTGAACGCGTCCAGCGTCCGCGACGAACTCGCGGGCGCCGGCCACGCCTTCACGAGCGACGGCGACACCGAGGTCATCGCCCACGACCTCGCGCGCAACCTCCTCGAGGAGGACCTCGTGCGCGCCGTGAAGCGAACGATGGGGCGCATCCACGGCTCCTACGCGCTCACCATCATGCACGACGACACCGTCCTCGGCGTGCGCGACCCGCAGGGGAACCGCCCGCTCTGCATCGGGAAGCTCGACGACGGCTACGTCATCGCCTCCGAGTCCGCCGCCATCGACACGCTCGGCGGCGAACTCGTCCGCGACGTGAAACCCGGCGAACTCGTCGTCCTCCACGAGGACGGCACCGGGTTCGACTCCTATCAGCTCGTCACGCCCGAGCACACCGCGAACTGCTTCTTCGAGTACGTCTACTTCGCCCGCCCCGACTCCACCATCGACGGCGAACTCGTCTACGAGGTCCGCCGCGAGTTGGGGCGAAAGCTCTGGGCGGAGTCCGGCGTCGAGGGCGACGTCGTGATGCCCGTCCCCGACTCCGGACGCGCGTTCGCGTCCGGCTACGCGGAGGCCTCCCAGGAGGACGGCGACGGCGTCGAGTTCGCCGAGGGCCTGATGAAGAACCGCTACGTCGGGCGCACCTTCATCATGCCGACCCAGGAGGCCCGCGAGCGCGCCGTCCGCCTGAAACTCAACCCCATTCGCTCGACCGTCGAGGGGAAGTCGGTGACCATCATCGACGACAGCATCGTGCGCGGCACCACCTCGAATCAGCTCGTCGAACTCGTCCGCGAGGCCGGCGCCGAGGAGGTCCACGTCCGCATCGGCGCGCCAGCCATCGTCGCGCCCTGCTACATGGGCATCGACATGGCGACCCGCGAGGAACTCATCGCCGCCGACAAGACCGAGGAAGAGATCGCCGATCAGATCGGCGCCGACAGCCTCTCCTACCTCTCCATCGACGCCGTCACCGAAGCCATCGGAAAGACGCGCGCCGACCTCTGTCTCGGCTGCGTCACCGGCGAATACCCCTACGACATCGACGGCGAGACCACCGACCGGGACGTCACCCGCCCCCCCGTGGGGACGGAACCGCCCGCGGACGACTAAATCCAGCCCGAGCGAAGCGAGGGCTGGAGAGACGCGAGCGGCGACAGCCGCGAGCGGCGCGGGGCCGAGCGAGCGGTAGCGAGCGAGGGCCCACGGTATCGCGAGCGGCGACAGCCGCGAGCGGCGCGGGGCCGAGCGAGCGGTAGCGAGCGAGGGCCCACGGTATCGCGAGCGGGGACGCAGGACCCGCGAGCGCCGCCGCCCCGATCCGAGGGCCGCCGCGCTCTTCACGCCGTCCGGCCTATGGGGTCGTATGCGTCCGCGCGTCGCGCTGCTCGTCGCGTCGGAGGGCGTGGACGACGCGCCGCGGAACTTCCGGCGCGAGCTCCCGGCGGTGGTGTCGTCGTTCGACGTGGTGAACGGCGAGTGGCCGGGATCGTACGGCGACTACGACGCGGTGGTCGTGAGCGGGTCGCCGTACGCGGTGTACGACGACCGGGAGTGGATTCCGAAACTGCGGGCGTGGGTGCGCGGCGCGGTTGATCGGCGGATGCCGACCCTCGGGGTCTGTTTCGGCCACCAGCTCGTGGCGTCGGCGCTCGGCGGAACGGTCGAGCCGATGGACGAGTTCGAGGTGGGGTTCCACGAGATACGTCGCGTCCGCGACTCGCTGCTGCTCGACGGCCTCGACGAGTGGTTCACGGCGTTCACGGTGCACGGCGACGAGGTGACCGCGCTGCCGGACGGTGCGGTTCGGCTCGCGGGCAACAACTTCACCGACGTGCACGCGTTCCGGTGCGGGCACGCGTTCGGCGTGCAGTTCCACCCGGAGTTCGACCTCCACACCGCCAAGCGCGCGCTGGAGATGCGCGACGTCCGCGAGGACCGCATCGAGACGGTGCTGGGGCGCTTGAATCGGGCGCACTATCGGGAGGCGGTGCGCGTCAAGCGCGTGTTCGAGAACTTCGTCGGGTACGTGGACGCCGCCCACCCGCACGGCCGGCGGGTGTGAGCGCTCAGTAGGCGACGTAGAGGAGGAGGTAGACGACGACGCCGAGCGCGAACGAGACGGTCCAGAGCGGCGCGGCGACGCGGCCGACGCGCGGGTGGAGGGTGTCCGCGAGCGCGCTCGCGGGGCGCGTGGCGGCGAGGACGAGTGCGTGGACGACGAGGGGGACGCAGACGACGGCGAGCGCCATGTGGACGACGAGGACCGGGAGGTAGACGAACCGGTAGACGACGTCGGGCCCGCCGAAAGCGGTGGTGTCGTGGACGACGAGCCGATAGCAGTAGAGCGCGAGGAAGCCGGCGAACAGGGCGGCGCTCGCGGTCATCAGGGCGCGGTGGCGCGCGACGTCGCCGCGTCGAATCGAGCGCCAGCCGACGGCGATGGTGGCGATTGCGGCGACGCTGATTGCGGCGTTCAGCGTCGGGACGAGCGCGACGAGCGGTTCGTGGACGGGGAGCAGCGTCGCGGGGAGGACGCCCCGGACGCACGCGACGACGAGCGCGAGCGCCGCGACGCTGAGCGGGGCGGAGACGCTGCTCGGGTGGCGGGTGACGAACGAGCGCATGTGTGACGGTGGGGGCGCGCGGGGCAAAACCGTACCGCGTCCCGACTCGGGGACGACGGACGAATCGTAGGGGTTTTATTATGGCCCCGGCTACGATGGAGTGCAGTAAGACACGCGCGAGCGTGGGTAGCCAAGCTAGGCCAAAGGCGCAGCGTTGAGGGCGCTGTCCTGTAGAGGTTCGCCGGTTCAAATCCGGTCCCACGCATCGCACTCGCCCGAATCCTCAACTCGGGATCAAGCGATGTACGGTGATTCCCTCCCGGGACATCACCCACGCACAACTTCCTGACGACCCCACTCCCGACGAGCGACGCGTCCGTCCCGCGTTCGATGACAACGGTGGCTCGCCGAGACGCCTCACGGCGCTCGTTCGGCGGTGACGCGTCGATTCGACCGTTTGGTTGAAATGTTACCTCCGCGTAGCGGGGGTATGGCAAAATACTCCACGGGTGGCTCCTCCGCGGGGAGCGGCGGGGGTACCTGTGAGCTCTGCGGGAAGTCGACGGAGTCGCTCACGACGGTCTCCGTCGCGGGCGCGCAGCTATCCGTCTGTCAGAGCTGTGCCGACCTGGACGAGAGCAAGAAGCGCAGTCGCCGCTCGGGCAACGAGAGCCAGGGCTCCTCGTCGGGGTCGAGCGGCGAGTCGCGCGAGCGCAACAGCGCGATCCGGACGGCGGCGAAGCAGTTGGACGCCGCGCGCGGCGACTCCTCGCACTGGGAGGAGCACGGGACGAACTACGAGCGCGACCGACTTCCCTATCTCGTCTCGGGCTACGGCGAGATCGTCGAGGACGCCCGGCAGGAGGAGGGCCTCCAGCTATCCGAGTTGGCGGAGGAGATCGACGTGGACGAGAACGACCTGCTCGCGGTCGAGCAGGGTCGCGCGACGCAGGCGGGCGTCGGCGGGAGCGTCATCCGCGCGCTCGAGGAGCGCCTCGACGTGACGCTCTCGGAGTGACTGACTCGGCGCTCGACGCGAACGAAACGTTGATTATAATTCGGTAAGGATAGACGGGTAACGCCAGGAACTGGCGTTCTTCATGACCGGGCCGGCATCCCGAAACCACTGCCGCGCCGGGCGCACCTTCTCCGCCCGGCATCCTCGCCCCCGCGAGCGACCGCTACTCCGCGTCGTCCTCGTCGGGCGTGGCGACGTCCGACTCGTCGACGTCCGCGCGGTCAACGCGGTCCACGCGCTCCGCCGGAACGCCGACCATCGTCGCGCCCGGTGCGACGTCCTCCGTGACGACGGCGCCCGCGCCCACCTTCGCGTCCTCACCGATCTCGATGTCGCCGAGCAGCGTCGCGTCCGCGCCGATCGTGACGTGATCCCTGACCGTCGGATGGCGCTTCACCGGCCGCGGGTTCGCCCCGCCGAGCGTCACCCCGTGATACATGTGGACGTCGTCGCCGACCACCGCCGTCTCCCCGATCACGACCCCCATCCCGTGATCGATGACGACGCGCCGGCCGAGCGTCGCCCCCGGATGGATCTCCACACCCGTGAGCCACCGCACCAGCTGTGAGAGGAGGCGCGCGGTCAGCTCGAAGCCGCCCTCCCAGAGCCGATGGGTCACCAGGTGCGCCCAGACCGCGTGCAGGCCCGGATAGCACAACAGCACTTCGAGGCGGCTCTTCGCCGCCGGATCGGCCTCCAGCACCGCCCCGATGTCCTCCCGGAGCCGGCTAAACACGGCGCTCACCGCCGCTGTCGTCGCGGCCGTCGGCCGTGGCCTCTGCGTGTCTCATGCCACTCTCTGTGCCCGGCCGCGGCAAAAGGCCAGCGCTTCCGGCCGCGCGCGCCGAAGGCGCTATAGCCCGCGAGCGACTATCCCGAGCGCGTGAGCGACGACACCTACGCGGGCGTGGTCTACGACCTCGACGGCACGCTCGTCGACCTCGCCGTGAACTGGCGCGCCGTCGAACGAGGGCTCGAACGGATCCTCGACGACGTCGGCGTCGACCCCGCACCGCTCGACGCGTGGGAGCTCCTCGACGCCGCCGAAGACGCCGGCGTCGGCGACGCCGCCGAAGCGCTCATCAGCGAACACGAGGTCGACGGCGCCGAGCGCGCCATCCGCCTCCCCCACGCCGACGAAGTCCCCGACGCGGAGCGCGTCGCCGTCTGCTCGCTCAACTGCGAACGCGCCTGCCGCGTCGCGCTCGCGAACGAAGAAATCCTCGACCACGTGCGCGCCGTCGTCGGCCGAGACTCCCTCCCCGGCCGCGAACGCAAACCACACCCCGCACCCCTCCTCCGAGCCGTCGAATCGCTCGGCCTCCCCCCCGAAGACGTCGTCTTCGTCGGCGACGCCGACCGGGACGCCGAAACCGCGCGCCGCGCCGGCACCGGCTTTCGGTACGTCTGAACACGACCTCTTTACGTCGTCGGGTGCGCTTCGCGCACCTCGCCTCGCAAAAAGCTCGACCACCGGAGGACGCGAGGCGTCCTCCTATGCAGCGAGACGCACCCGACGTCTCGCACGCAAGAAGGGCGGGTCGCCGGAGGCGACGCCGTCTCGCGGTCAGGGCGTCCGCAATACCGCGTCGCCCCGCGCGGCCTCCCACCCCGCACCGCGCCGCTCAGTCGTCGCGCTCTGCGTCGTCTTCCCGGTCCGCGCTCGCGTTCTGGGTCGTGCGGCGCGCGTAGAGGAAGACGCCGACTGCGGTGACGAACCAGACGAGCGCGCCGACGCGCACGGCGAAGAGCGCCATGGCCGTCCACGTCGGGAGGGAGACGCCGGTGAGGACGGCGACGGCGGCGACGGCGGGGGCGCCGACGACGATGGTGAGGACGAACGTCGTCTGCATCACCCACGCGTAGTCGACGCCGTCGGGGTCGTGCTCCTCGACTGTCGCTGGCACGGGCGGAGGGAGGGGCGAGTCCGGCATAAAGGCCGCGTGTTTAACAGCCCCGACCGCGGTAGATGCGAGTATGCCGACCGTCCAGGAGATCCAGTCTCGGACCGGCGAGGATCCGGTGACCGTGCTCACCGCGTACGACACGCCGACCGCGCGTCTCGTCGACGAGGCGGGCATCGACGCGGTGCTCGTCGGGGACAGCATGGGGAACGCCGTGATGGGCTACGACTCCACGCTCCCCGTCACGATGGAGGACATGGTCTCGCGCACGGGCGCGGTGTCGCGCGGCGTCGAGGACGCCCTCGTCGTCGCCGACATGCCCTTCCTGAGCTACGGCGCCGACGAGGCGGACGCCGTCGAGAACGCGGGGCGCCTGATGCGCGAGGCGGGCGCGGACGCGGTGAAACTGGAGTGCGGGCCGCACACCGTCGAGTTGACCGAGCGCCTCGTGAACCTCGGCATCCCCGTGATGGGGCACGTCGGGCTCACCCCGCAGCGGATCAAGCAACTCGGCCTCGGCCGCCAGGGCGCGACGCGAGACGCGGCGCGCGAGATCCGGGACCTCGCCGTCGCGCACGAGGACGCGGGCGCGTTCTCGGTCGTCCTCGAACACATCCCGGCGAACGTCGCCGCGCAGATCACGGACGCGCTCTCCGTGCCGACCATCGGCATCGGCGCGGGCGGGGAGACGGACGGCCAGGTCCTCGTCATCACGGACGTCCTCGGCCTCTCCGAGCGCACCCCGCCGTTCGCGGAGGCGTTCGGGGACGTCGCGAGCGAGATGCGCGACGCCATCGCGGGCTACCGCGACGCCGTCGAGTCGGGCGATTTCCCCGCGGACGAGCACGCGAGCCGGGACGACGACCTCGACGGCCTCTGAGGGCGCGGGCCGGCTATCGCGTCCCGCGGGCGTCGCGGGGCGTCCGTCGGCGCTCGCGCGCACGCCGGA
>JBDGUG010000089.1:0-18229 GCA_042216135.1 Halarchaeum sp.
CCACCACTAGTGGTACCGACGACTGTGCGCGCGGCGCTCGCGGACCAACCGGTCGCGGGCGCGACCTGTCTGGAGGCGGGCGCGGGCGTCGGCAACACCACCGAGGGGCTGCTCGCGGCGGGCGCCGAGCGCGTCTACGCCGTCACGGACGACCCGACGCACGCGCGGGCGACCCGGGAGCGCGCGGACGACGCGCGCGCCGCCGTCGTGTGCGCGGACGTTCGCGCGATGCCGCTCCCCGACGACTCGACGGAGCTCATCACCGCGCACGCGCTCTGTAACGTCCTCTCACCGGCCGCGCTCGACGACGCGCTCGCCGAGATATCGCGGGTCGCGGCGCCCGGCGCGCGCCTCGTCGTGGACGACTACGACCCGCTCCCGGCCGACGCGCGGATGCGCGAGGTGGTCGCGCTGGCGAACGCCGCGTCCGAACTCGCGTCGGGCGAGTCGGCGCTCACGTTCTACCCGGCGCGCCACCTGCGCCGGTGCTGCGAGGGCTGGGGGTGGACGGTCGAGCGGGAGACGACGCTGCTGGAGCCGGTGCCGTGGACGCCGGCGCACGTCCGCGCGCACCGCGACAGCGCGCGCGAAGCGCTCGCGGACGAGTCGAACGCGGCCGCGGCCGCCGTGCGGGACGCGCTCGACGACCTGGACCCGACGCGAATCTCGGGGGACGCGGGCCGGATGTACTCGCTCGCGTTCCGCCGTCCAGCGTAACGGTTTACCGCGGCCCTCCCCACGAGTCGAGTATGACAATCGAGCCAGCGGCGCTCGCGGACCTCGGGCCGTCCCGTCGGCGCGCGCTCTTCGAGCGCGACGCCGGCATCGACGCGGTCCGCGGAGACGTCCGCGACATCGTCTCGCGCGTCCGCGACGAGGGGGACGCGGCGCTGCGCGAGTATTCGCGCGAGTTCGACGGCGTCGAAGTCGGGAACCTCGACGTGACCGACGAGGCGGCGCGCGCGTACGACGAAATCGACGACGACGTCCGCGACGCCATCGAGACGGCCGTCGCGAACGTCCGCGAGTTCCACGAGGCCCAGATGCCCGCGGACTGGACGGAGTCGTTCGACGGCCGCGAACTCGGGCGGCGATTCCGCCCGGTGGAGCGCGTCGGCGCGTACGTCCCCGGCGGCGCGGCCACGTATCCGTCCAGCGTCGTGATGACCGTCGTCCCCGCGACTGTCGCGGGCGTCGAACAGGTCGCGGTGGCGACGCCGCCCGCCGAGGAGATGAATCCCGTGACGCTCGCGGCCTGTCACGCCGCGGGCGCAGACAGGGTGTACGCGGCCGGGGGCGCGCAGGCCGTCGCGGCGCTCGCGTACGGGACGGAGACGGTGGATCGCGCGCAACTCGTCGTCGGCCCCGGGAACAAGTGGGTGACCGCGGCGAAGGCCGAGGTCAGGGGCGACGTCGAGATCGACTTCCTCGCCGGCCCCTCCGAGGTCTGCGTCGTCGCGGACGACACCTGCGATCCGGCGTTCGTCGCCGCGGACCTGCTCGCGCAGGCCGAACACGACCCGAACGCGTCGGTCGTCGCCGTCGTCGACGACGCGGACACCGCCGACGCCATCTGTGACGCCGTCGCCGCCGAACTCGACGAGCGCGAGCGCGCGGACGTCATCGAGACGGCGCTCGACTCGGACGCGAGCGGCGTCTTCGTCGCGCGCTCGACGAGCGAGGCCGTCCTGTTCGCCGAGGAGTACGCGGCCGAACACCTCTCGATCCAGGCCGCGGACGACGAAGCGATTCTGGATCGGATCGACAACGCCGGGAGCGTCTTCCTCGGCCCGTACACGCCCGTCGCCGCGGGCGACTACGCGACCGGGACGAACCACGTCCTCCCGACGAACGCGGGCGCGAAGGTGAAGGGCGGCCTCTCCGTCGACACGTTCCTGCGCGCGAGCACCGTCCAGCGTCTCGACCGGGACGCGCTCTCGGACCTCCGCGACACCGTCACGACGCTCGCGAACGCCGAGGGATTGGAGGGGCACGCGTACAGCGTCGACCGGCGCTTCGAGGAGTGAGTGCCGGACGAGTCGGGGACGACGGTCACGCTCTGGCTGTCCGAGGCAGCGGCGAGAACGTGAACCGACGCCACAGTTAACCCGCTGGGCGTCCAACCGACTCGTATGAGCACGACTGCCGAGGGCGGCGGGGAGACCCGAACCGTCACGGTCACCGAGGACGCCGCGTCGCAGGCCGTCTCCCTGCTGGAGGGCGAGGGCCTGGACACGGACGTCGCCGGCCTCCGCCTGTTCGTTCAGCAGGGCGGCTGTGCGGGGCTCTCCTACGGAATGCGCTTCGACGACGCGCCCGAGGAGGACGACACCATCGTGGAGGCGCACGGCCTCCGCGTCTTCGTGGACCCGGCGAGCGAGCAGTACATCGCCGGGAGCGAACTCGACTACGAGTCCGGCCTGCAGGCCGCGGGCTTCCACGTCGAGAACCCGAACGTCGAGGCGGAGTGCGGGTGCGGCGAGTCCTTCCGGACCTGATTTAGTTCTCCGACCGGTTCTCGGGGTATGCCCACGACGCGCGCGGACGCCCTCGGCGCCGTCGCCGCCTACGCCGAGGCGTCCCGCCACGTCCACCGCGGGAGCCTCGAGTCGTTCATCGACCGCCACGGCGCGGACTGCCGCGGCTATCGCTTCGCGACGAGCGACGCCGACCCCTACCTCGTCTACGGGCCGGCGAGCGGCGAGTACCTCTACGTCACCGCCCACCACTCGCCCGTGCAGGCGCTCGCGCACGAACTCGACGACGACGACGTCGACGACTACCGGAGCCGCGACGTCGCGTACGACGAGGGCGACGACGACCCGCGACACGTCGCCGCGCGCGCCGTCCTCGACGAGGCGGACGGAATGGCCGAGGCCGCCGCGGAAATCCGCGAGGAGTGCGACACCGCCGCTGTCGTCTACGAACCGCACCGCACCCGCCACGGCGCGCTCTCCGAGTTCTACTTCCACCGCCGGCTCTACCCCGGCGGCCGATTCGACCGCGAGGATATCGACGACGCCGTGCGCGCGGTCACGGACGCCGTCGAACGCGCCTACACCGCATACTATCGGATTCTGGACATCCCCGTGCTCGACGAGGGCGCCGGGGGCGAACCCGCCGCCCGCCCCGACTACGTGAGCGGGGGGCGCGGGTTTCAGTAAGCGGTGCGCCGAGCGAGCGATAGCGAGCGCGGGGCACCGGAGAAGCGAGCGGTGAACGGAGTGAGCCGCGAGCAACGTGGGGCCGACCTGCGGGAGGCCGCGAACAGCGCGAACGGCGAACGCCGTGAGCGAGCGATAGCGACCGAGGCGACCCGTGGAGGGGCGCCTATCCGGCGTCGGCGAAGTCGATTCCGGATATCTCGAAGCGCGCGCCGCCGGATTCGCTCTCGGTGACTCGGATGGTCCAGTCGTGGGCGCCGACGAGTTGGTGCACCGTCGCGAGTCCGTAGCCGGTGCCGTCGTCTTTGGTGGTGTGCCCGGGGTCGAAGACGGAGTCGCGGGCGTCGGGCGGGATGCCGGGGCCGTCGTCGGCGACGAAGACGCCGTCGCCGTCGAGCACGCCGGCGCGGATTGAGACGTCGTCGCCGCCGTGTTCGATGGCGTTCCGGAGGAGGTTCTCGAGGATCTGTTGGAGTCGGCTCGCGTCGGCTTCGAGTCGCCGCGTGTTCGTGACCGAGAGCGTCGCGTCGTCGTGCTGGATCATCGACCACGCGCGCTCCGCGACGGCGTCGAGTTCGACGGCCTCGTACGCCGCCGTGTCGATGTCCTCGCCGGTTCGCGCGAGGTCGAGGACGTCGGTGATGAGGCGTTCCATGCGTTCGAGCGCGTCTCTGGCGGTCTCGTAGTGCGCCTCGTCGCCGGTCTCGTGGAGGAGTCCGAGGTTGCCCTTCGCGACGGAGAGGGGATTGCGCAGGTCGTGGGAGAGGATTTCGGCGAAGTGTTCGAGGCGTTCGGTCTGTCGTTCGGTCTCTGCCTCGTAGCGTTTGCGTGCGGTGATGTCTCGGCCGAGGCCGATGCGGCCGACGACGCCGCCGCGGTCGTTCACGACGCGCTTCGAGATGAACTCGTAGGGGAGCGTGCCGCCGTTCGCGCGTCGGAGGCGGACTTCGACGCGCGCCTGGCCGGCCTCGCGGGTCGTCCACACGTAGTCGTTCATCGCGTCCCGGTCGTCCTCGTGGACGAGGTCGGCGGGCGTCAACTCGCTGAGTTCGGACGGGCCGTATCCGGTGACGGCTTCGACCTGTTCGTTCCAGAATTCGAGCGTGCCGTCCTCGTCGAAGAAGAACAGCAGGTCGTCGAGGGCGTCGAAGACGTCCGCGAGCAGGCCGTGTCCGTCGAGGGTCTCGCGGACCGTGTCGACGTTGCAGACCATGAGTCCGCCGGGCGTGTACGAGAGCGCGTGGTCGACCACGACGTCGTCGCCGCTCGCGGTCCGCATCGTCGTCTGTTCGCGGAGCACGCCCCGCGCGGGGATGTTCGAGATGAGTTCCTCGTGGACGCGTTCGACGTCGTCGTCCGGGTAGAGCACCGCCCAGTGTTCGCCGAGCAGGTCCGCCTGCTCGTAGCCGTACGTCGCCGCGTACGCGTCGTTCACGTAGACGAAGCGGCCGTCGTCGTCGAGCAGGCTGATGCCCTCGCGTGCGGTCTCGATGGCGCTGAGTAGCTGTTGGCCGTTCCGTTCGGCGTGTGCCTTCTCGACGGAGTTCCGAATTCGGTTCGCGAGGACCGCGTACTGGTCGGTACCGGTCTCCTTCTGGAGGTAGTCGGTGACGTCGGCGGATATCGCGCGGCCCGCGACGGCCTCGGAGCCCTCGCCGGTGAAGAGTATGAACGGGAGGTCCGGGGCGTCCTCGCGGACGGTTTCGAGCAGTTCGATGCCGTCCATTCCCGGTAGCTGGTAGTCGCTCACGACGCAGTCGACCCGGTCCGCGCGTTCGAGTCGGCGGAGCGCGTCTTCGGCGCTCTCCTCGTGGAGAACGTCGAATGCGGCGTGCTCGCGCTCGAGGAACGTCGCGGTGAGGTCGGCGAACGTGGGGTCGTCCTCGACGTGGAGGACGGTGATGGGTCCGGGGTCCACCATCGACTTGAAGTCGACGTCGGTGGACGCGACGGACAGATCGGTCGCCTTCTCCATTGGGATAGTCGACGTGCTCGGCGCGTAAATCTCGTCTACCCTCAGAGAGCGGTGTGAGTGGGAGTGACGCCCGCGGTCAGGTGGAGCCGTCGTCGGAGGCGACGCGTTCGCGGCGGGCGGCGACGACCGTGTCGAGTAGCTTTCGGAGCGCGGTGTGGAGGTGCTGGCCGAACGTCGAGGGGGAGATATCCATCCGCTCGCCGAGCGTTCGCTGCGTGGTGTCCCGGGGGCGTTCGAAGTAGCCGGCTTCGAACGCCAGCGAGAGGGCGGTCCACTGTCGGTCGGTCAGTCGCTCGTCGAGCGTCGCCTGGAGAGCGGAGCGAGTGGCGAACGGGGTGGAGAGAGCGGTCGTTCGCTTCCCGACGAGCGAGGCGTCGGGGTGGGTTCGCTCGACGAGCGAGATGATCCGCTCGGGGGAGTAGCCCGGGGGGAGCGTCGCGACGAAGCGCGCGCGCCCGTCGGCCACGTCGAGAGAGCGCAGCGGGACGTGCTCGTTCGACAGCGTCGCGAAGAGGCTGTCGGTGAGCGTCGCTTCCACGAGACAGCCGTCGTCGTAGCGTTCGAGGACGCGCAGGTCGGTCGCGTGCTCGGAGGGACGACCGTGTTCGACGACGGCCTCGGCGGACGCACCGACCACGTGGAAGAACGCTATCGTCGCGCTGTCGTCCGGCCGCACGGCCTCGAGCAGTTCGAGGCGACAGTCGAGTTCGTCGGAGATACGCATCGCTGGGTACGATGCGTCCGACAGCGAGAACTCGAGTTCCACGAACCCCTCGGTCTCCTCGTTCGGCATCGCGAATCTCCCGAAATTTGGGAAGCGTCACGCATCAGACTTGTGGCCGGAGGGGCGACGGCGCTCGGCGGCGCGCACGCACGATTGTGTGAGGGATAGCACCGGAGGACGGCGCGGCGCGAAGAAACTGCGGGGGTCTCAGTCGTCGAGGCCGAACGCGACTTCGACTTCGACCTGGTACTGTCGGTTCTCGCGGCCCTCGATGCCGACGCGCTGTTCGACGACTTCGGCCCACGAGACGTTGTCGAGGGTCTCCTCGGCGCGGTCGAGGGCGTCGTCCACGGCGGCGTCGAAGCTCTCCTCGCTGGTCCCGATCAGGTCGATCTTCTTGTAGACCATGCCGGACGTGCACGCCCCGTCGGGTTAAAGGTGGCCGCCGGGGCGGGTCACTCGGTTCGGTCGCGGGCGAGTATCGCGCTCGCGACGTCCGTGAGGGAGGCGACGCCGACGACGGCGACGACGAGGGCGCCGGCGGTGTCGAAGATCAGGTCGAGCATCGTGTCGGTGACGCCGTACTGGGTGAGGACGCTGGTCGCGCCGACGGCGCCGGCGACGCCGGAGATGGAGAACTCGATGACCTCCCAGAAGACGCCGAACGCGAGCGTGATGACGAAGAGGAGTGCGAACTCGAACGCGCGCGGGAAGTCGACGCTGTCCGCGTGGTCGTCGACGGCGCGCACGGTGGCGTAGCCGACGGCGGCGACGACGGACGAGGAGAGGGTGTGCGTGAGGTGATCCCACCACCAGACGTTCTGGTAGAACGATCCGGTGCCGGGGACGCCGACGGTGCCGAGGGCGTGCAGGAAGACGGCGAGCGTCACCCAGAGGACGTGCGCGGGGTCCATGGAGACGCCGTAGTCGCGTTCGATGAGCGCGGGGAGTTCGGAGACGGCGAGGCCGACGCCGGCGTTCACGACGACGCCGAGTTCGCCCCGATACGCGCCGACGAAGACGAATCCGACGAGGCAGAGTTGGAGGACTCGTACGGCCTGCGCCTGTCGGCGCGCGGAGACGCCGAGGCGCTCGCGCACTCTCACGCGAGACCACCCTCGGGGACGCGGGCGGCGAGGCGTGCGCGCCGGCGGACGTAGAGCACGAAGAACGCGCCGCCGAGGACGCCGCAGACGGTGGCGGCGACGAAGTCCCACATGAGCGCCTGGAGGGACGCGGCCTCGACGGCGGGGGTGATGGGGCGAGCGACGTAGACGAGCGTCGTGCCGAGGAGGACGTCGCTCGTCCACTGGACGATGGCCCAGAGGCCCGCGGCGGCCATCGTCGCGACGACGACGAGCGCGCCGGCGACGCCGTCGGTCATTCGGACGGCCGTGAAGACGTCGAGTTCGACGGCGAGGACGAGCGCGAGCGCCGCGACGGAGAGGTAGGTGGTGACGGCGGTGGTGAGCCACCACGTCGCGAGGACGCGCCCGAGCACCGGAAGCGAGGCGACGAGCAACACCTCCCACGGGAGCATCACGCGCGCGGAGCGATAGACGACGGGCGGGACGAGGGCGAGCGCCGCGACGGCGACGCAGAACGCCGTCCACGCGAAGTCGCCCTCCCAGACGCTCGCGACGGCGACGGCGACGACGAGCGCGGAGAGCGCCCACGCCAGCGTCGCGTTCACGCGAGCGGTCTCCAGCACGCGGCCGAGACGTTCGCCGTCGGGCATTCGTCCCCGCTTCGCCGGGGAGCGATACAAAGGTGTCGCCCGCGGGCGAGCCTACAGCAGGACGTACGCGAGCGCGTAGCCGACGCCGGCCGCGGTGACGGCGGCGAGGCCGGTGACGGTGATTCGCGGGACGTCGACGCGGCGACGCTCGACGGCGGGGACGACGCCGACGGCGCCGACGGCGACCACGCTGAAGACGAAGTGATAGGAGACGCTGAGCGTCGGCGGCGTGATGACGAGCGCCGCGAGCGCGTACGCCCCGCCGGCAGCGGCGCGCCCGTCGAGGTTCGCGCGGAGGCGCCGGCCGGTGACGCGGTGGTAGGCGTAGACGCCCGCCCAGACGGACGCGAGTTCGAGCGCGAACGCGCAGAGCAGGTCGAGCGTCGGGTCGGCGAAGAGCGTCGGGCGCGACGCGAGCAGGTGGACGGGGAGCGGGTAGAGGAAGTGCGGGGGCGCGCCGGTGAGCAGGTCGCCGAACGGGTGGCTGGCGAGGCCGACGAGCGCCGTCGCGAAGAGCGCGCGCGGGCCGACGTCCAAGCGGCGCGCGACGGCGCGCGCGACGGCGGCGCCCGCGGCGCAGTAGACGGCGACGACGGCGGCGCCGAGGACGCCGGAGACGGCGGCGGTGACGGCGGTGAGCGCGAGCGCACACGCGCCCGCGACGACGGTGGCGCGGCGGGTGCGGGCGGCGGCGAGGGCGAACGCCGCGGCGGCGACCGGCGCGAACACGAGCGAGTGCGTGACAGCGCGGTGTATCTCGGTGCTCGCGCCCCAGAACGCGTCCGCGGCGCCCATCACGCTCGTCGCGTTCGCGGTGAGGAGGCCGAGCGGCGCGTACACCATGTCCACGTCCGGGACGGCGGCGAACGCGCCCGCGGCGACGCCGAGCGCGAGCGCTCGCTCGCGGGACGCACCGGAGCGGAGGGCGAGGAGGGCGACCAGGGCGAACGCCACCGTCTCGTGACCGACGAACATCGCCGCCGTGTAGGGCGCGGACGCATATATGCGCTCCCACGGCGGCATCCGGTGGGAACGAGACGAACGATTATGACCGACGCGGCGGAACGGACGCGCATGGTCGAGACGACTGCCGCGGTCGTACGCGGCGCGGGCGAACCGTTCGAAATCGAGACCGTCGAGTTGGACGGCCCGAGCGACGGCGAGGTTCTCGTGGACGTGACGGCCGTCGGGCTCTGCCACACCGACCTCACGGTGCAGGCGGGCGATCAGCCGACCGAACTCCCCGCCGTCCTCGGTCACGAGGGCGCGGGCGTCGTCGAGGACGTGGGGGAGGGCGTCGACTCGGTCGAACCCGGCGACCACGTCGTGCTCTCCTTCGACTCCGACGGCACCTGCAAGCACTGCCACGAGGGCCGGCCCGCGTACTGCGAGACGATCATCCCGACGAACTTCGGGAGCGGCCGTCCCGACGGATCGAGCACCATCTCGCTCGACGGCGAGGACATCGGCGGGCGCTTCTTCGGACAGTCGTCGTTCGCGGAGAAAGCCATCGTCAGCGAGCGCAGCCTCGTGCCCGTCGACGACGACGCGCCCCTCGAACTGCTCGGCCCGCTCGGCTGCGGCGTGCAGACGGGCGCGGGCGGCGTCATCAACTCGCTCTCCCCGAGCGCCGGCGACGACATCGTCGTCTTCGGCGCGGGATCGGTCGGCCTCAGCGGCGTGCTCGGCGCGCAACTGTGCGGCTGTGGCGAAATCGTCGCCGTCGACGTCGTCGAGAGCCGCCTCGAAAGGGCAGAGTCGCTCGGCGCGACGGCGACGGTGAACAGCGAGGAAGTGGACGACGTCGCGGCGGCGCTGCGCGAGCACCTCGGCGGCGGCGTCCCGTACGCGCTGGAGACGACGGGCGTTCCCGCCGTCCTCGAAACCGCCATCGACTCGCTCGGAAACCTCGGCACCGTCGGCGTCATCGGCGCGCCCCCGCTCGGCGAGCGCGCGAGTTTCGACGTGAACGAACTGCTCGCGGGGCGGACGATTCGAGGCATCACCGAGGGCGACTCGGTCCCCCAGGAGTTCATCCCGGACCTCGTCGACCTGCACGAGCAGGGCCGCTTCCCGTTCGACGAGTTCGTGACGTTCTACGACTTCGAGGACATCAACGACGCCGTCGCGGACGTCGAGGATGGCGACGTCATCAAGCCCATCCTCCGCCTCGAGTAGACTACTCCGCCGTCTCCCCTTTCTTCGTCCACTTCTTCTCCACCTCGGCGTTCGCGCGCACGACGACGTCGTCTCCGACCGAGAAGCGCGTCTTCCGCAGCTCTATCTCCTCGACGACGCCGTCGGTGTCGCCCGCGACGACCCGATCACCGGGCGTGAAGTCCGGGTCGCGCAGGAGGTAGATGCCGGCGACGGCGTCCGCGAGCATCCCGCTGAGCGCGTAGGAGACGCCGAGCGCGAGGAAGCCCGACGCGGTGCCGAGCGCGGCGGCGATGCCGGGGAGGCCGACGAGCGTGAGGAAGGCGAGGAGCGCGCCGAACCAGAGGAAGACGGCGACGAGCGTGCGCGCGAACTGGACGTAGATCGGTTGGTCGGTCGTGCGCGAGACGACGACCGTCACCGCCCACGAGACGGTTCTGATGACGACGTAGGCGGCGACGAGGAAGACGACGCCCGCCAGTAGCTTCGGGAGCGCGGCGACGATACCGTCGACGAACCCCTGTACGGTCTCCGCGACGACACTCGTGGCTGTCGGCATACGTGCGGCGTCGGCCGGCCGAAGGAAAAGGTATCGGGCCGCCCCTCAGTGCGTCGGGGGCGCGCGTGCCACCTGATACTCCCCGTCGTCGGAGACGCCGATGACCGCCCACTCGTAGGCGTGGTCTTCGGCGTCGAGCGCGCGTTCGAGACGGTCGACGTGGTCGTCCCACGTCACGAAACACCGCATCCGGTCGCCGTCCGCGGTCGCGACGTCGTCGGTGACCGCGAGCACGTCGACCTGCTTCCACGCTCGCTCGGCCCGGAACGCGTTGCCCTCTGTGGCGGTGACCTCGTAGCCGAGGTCGGTGAAGATCTCGCGGGCCTCGTCAGCCGGAGGTGTGGCACTCGGTACCATCCAACGTGATATACAAGCGCATGCGTAATAACTGTTGTTGCGCGTACGACTCACCGCGAATACCCCCGCTACCACGTCAGGCCGCGAGGCCCCGTCCCCCGCTATCGCTCGCTCGGCCGTGTTTACTCGCGGGTCCTACGTCCCCGCTCGTATTCCCGTCGCCCCCCGCCATCGCTCGGCGCGACGTTGCTCGCGGCTTCGCCGCTCGCCGTGTCGTTGCCCCTCGCTATCGCTCGGCGCAACGGTTATTCGTGCGCCGCGTCCCACTCGTCCGGCTTGCGCCGATTCCCACACTCGTTGCACTCGATGCGGCCCATCGCGTCCATCGCGTTGTCGATGGACTCGCAGTTCGTGCAGTACCAGCCGTATCGGCGCTCCCGGTCGGGCGTGCGGTAGACGACGAGGAACGGTCCCTCGTCGCCGCGTTCGCCCTCGTCCTCGGCGACGTAGACGACGTCGCCGTCACCGGTCTCGACCTCGAACATACCCCGAGGGAGACGCCCGGCCCCCATTAGGGCTTCCGTCGCGGCGAGTGGGCAACCCTTAGGCGGCCCCGCCACGTCGTCCCGGTCGATGACCACCGTCGTCGTGCCCGTTCGGTACCCGCTCACCGAGCACTCCCGCGAAACGCTGCGCGCCGCCGTCGAACTCGCAGACGAGCGCGACGCCGAGCTCACCGTCCTCCACGTCGACCTCTACCAGGACGACCGGCGCGTCACCTGGAGCGACCTCAAGCGCGCCGTCGAACGCGCCGTCGGCCGCCGCGAACGCACCCGCTACGTCGTCCGCCGCTCCTTCCTCGTCGAGGAGACCATCCTCGACGAAGTCGCCGCCGAGGACGCCGACGTCGTCGTCATCGGGAGCGCGCAGTCCTCTCGGTGGCGCAAAGCCCTGCGCTCCCTGCTCGGCGAACCCGACGTCGAAGGCTACCTCCGCGAAGAACTCGACTGCGAACTCGTCACCGTTCCCGTCTGAGCGCCACGTTCGCCTCGCCGCTCTCCTCACCGAAGACGTGCTGGACGTGCGGGTACGCGATCTCGACGTCGTCGCGCCCCTGCAGTTCGTCCCAGATGCGCGTCTGCACCGCCGAACGCACCGAGAGCAGTCGATACGGCTGTTCCGCCCAGTAGCGCAGCGTGAGGTTCACGCCGCTGTCCGCGTACTCGTCGATGTAGCACGTCGGCTTCGCCGGATAGCGCGCGCTCCCGATCCGGATGTCCGGCCCGCCCGAGATGACGCCGTCGCACGTCGCCGCCGCGCGCTCGATGGCGGTTCGCGCCGCCGCGATGTCGCTCTCGTAGGTCGTCTGCACCGTCAAGGAGAGCCGCGTGCGTTCGTCCTCCGCGGAGTAGTTCACGATGTTCGCCGTCCGCATCTCCCCGTTCGGCATCACGAGGAACGTGTTGTCCAGCGTGAACACCTTCGTATAGCGGAGGGTGATGTCCTCCACGAACCCGCGCTGGCCCGTGTCCGTGAACTCGATCAGATCACCGATCTCGTACGGCTGATCCGCGAGCACGAACACGCCGTTGATGACGCTCCCGACGATGGGCGCGAGCACGATACCGAGCACCGCCGAGAACACCGTCACCGAGACGACGAGGTTCCCGAGGCCGAACCCGAGCGCCCACGCCGCCGCGAGCACCCCGAGGCCGAGCGAGCCCGTTCGAATGAGCCGGAGCACCGTCCGCGTCACCGACGGCCGCATGAACCGGCGGGCGACCCGTCGTCCGAGCACGCCCGTGAGGACGCGGCCGAGATACCAGCCGGCGACCACCGCGAGCACCGCGAAGACGACGCCGAACTGGTGGACGACCGCCTCCGCGCCCACGAGCGTGTCGACGACGCTGTCCGGCCACGGCATACCTACGACCGAGGACGCGACCCGCGAAAAGGGTTGTCCTCGCGTCACCTCCCGCGCGCCGCGGCCCGACTCACCCGCCGCCGACGGCCGCGCGTCGCCCCGAAGGGGTGGTTTTTAGCCCGCCGGCCGCACACGTCCGTCCATGAGTGAGTCCGACCTGCGTGACGTCCTCGAACACGTCGGGGAGGGGTTCGACCTCGGCGAGTACGAGATCGAGGCCTACCTCGCCGTCCTCGAACACGGCGAGTTGACGGCGAGCGAGATCGCAGACCGGACCGACGTCCCACAGCCCCGCGTCTACGACACCGCGCGCAGCCTCTCCGAGCGCGGCCTCGTCGAGATCCGGGAGTCGCGTCCGATGACCGTCGTCGCCATCGACCCCGAGGAGGCGTTCACCAACCTCCAGTCGTCGCTCGACACGCTCGTCGACGACCTCGAAGCGCTCTACACCGTCCCGACGCGCGAGACGGAAGCGGTCACGCTCGTCAAGAGCCGAACCACCGTCCTGCGTTACTTCGGCGAGATCATCGAGTCCGCCGAGTACGAACTCGCGCTCTCGCTCACCCCCGTACTCGTCGAGCGCTTCGAGGACGAACTGCGCGCCGCCCGCGACCGCGGCGTCGACGTGAAACTCGTCGTCACCCCCGCCGGGAACGCCCCCGACCCGCGCAGTTACGACTACCCCGCCGTCGCGAGCGCCGCGCGAGCGCGCCGCGGCGTCACCACCCCGCTGCTCGCCGTCGCCGACGGCGACTACTCCATCTACGCGACCCAGGACGCCATCGACACCGCCGCCGACCGCTACGCCGTCATCTTCAATCGCTCCGCGCTCGGATTTCTCGTGCTCGGCTTCTTCGGCACCGTCATCTGGACGACCGCTGAGACCGAACTCCTCGAACACACGAGCGACATCGTCCTCCCGCGACGCTACGCGTCCATCCGTAGCTGCGTCGCCGACATCCGCGAACTCGAAGACGGAGACGAAGACCTCTACGCGACCGTGCGCGGCCGCGACGTCGTTACCGGCGACGCGCGCGCGCTCAGCGGTCGCATCGTCCAGATCGAATACCTCGAAAACGAGGAGGTCGCGTCCATCCTCGTCGAGACCGAGGACGGCGACCTCGTCAGCGTCGGCGGCCGCGTCGCCGCCTACGAGGACGTCGAGGCGTACGAGATCACCGTCGACCGCGAGAGCGCCCCCGACCCCGACGCGCTCTAGTACGTCCGAACGCCCCGATCGGTCACCACCGCGTCCAGCAGACGCACCGGCGTCGCGTCGTACGCCGGGTTCGCGACCTCGAACCCCTCCGCCGGCTCCCGCATCACCTCCGTCGGCGACCGGAAGTCGTTCTCGAAGCGAAAGCCCGACCCGTCCACGATTTTCGCCGACGACCCCGTCGCGCACACCGGGACGCCCGCGTCGTTCGCGACGGCCGCGATCGGATACGTGCCGACGCGATTGTAGAGGACGTCGTCGACGATGCAGTCGATGCCGACGAGCACCTGCTCGACCTCGCCGACGTAGTAGCCCGCCGCGCTGTCCACGACGAGCGTCGCGTCCACGCCGTCCAGTTCCGCGAGTCGCCGCGCCATCTTCCGGCCGAGGTGGCGCGGGCGCGCCTCCGTCACGTACACGTCGAGCGAGTACCCGCGCTCGACCGCGCGTTCGAGCGCCGCGAGCACCGTCGTCGAGTAGTCGTGCGTGAGGATCGTCGTCCCGTCCGAGAGGCGTTCGACGACGCGCTCGGCCGCGGCGTCCTTCGCCGCCTCCACGCGCTCGACGACCGCGTCGATGGCGTCCGCCGTCACCGACTTCGCCGCCTCGACGGTGTCCGGTTCCGCGTCCTCCACCGCCGCCACGATCTCGTTCTGCGTCGTCACGAGCGACGCGTGCGAGGGGTTCGCGCGCCGGAGCGCGGAGCTGTTCTGCTCCAGCGCCCGCACGTACTCCTCCGCGGTCGGGTACTCCTCGTCGAGCAGGTCGGTGAGCGCTCGCGCCGCCTTCACCGCGACGACCGACGAGGAGTGCGTGTACATCCCCTCGATCTCCTCGATGGTCTCGTCTATCATACTCGAAGAGGTGGGCCCCGCCACCCTGAACGTTCCGGACGCCCACGCGTGGGCTTAACTCCCTCGCCGCCCTCGTGGCGTCCGTGGTCGAGGTCACCTACTACTGTCCGCGCTGTCGCGCGCTCGCCGCGCTCGAACGCGACCCCTACCTCGCCGACCTCTCCGTCACGCCCTACCCCCTGGAGGGCTGGACGTACGTCGCGCCCGACGAGGACTACGAGCGCGACGACGTCGACGGCGTCCGATTCGTCTGCGGCGAGAGCGACGGCTGCACGTGGCGAACGCCGCCCGACGAGGGAGACGCGACCGGCGACGACGCCGTCGGCTGCGGGGAGCCGTTCTACCTCAACTTCGTACGCTACGAAGACGGCGAAGAAGTCGAACCGGCCGGCGCGCGCGAGAGCGAGTACGTCGAACTCGCCGAAGGACGAGCGCCGACGGGCCCGCGCGGCCCGCCGGGACCGGGATAGTCAGCCCTTGATGTTAACGACGGGATACGTTCGCGCGACCTTGTCGCCGATGCCGAGTTCGTCGCTCACGCGAACGACCTCGTCGACGTCCTTGTAGACGCCCGGCGCCTCCTCCGCGATGGTCGCGCCCGACTGCGCCTTCACGTAGACGTGCTCGTGCGCCTCCAGGTCGGCCTGCACCTGCTCGCCGCGGTACTCGCGTTTCGCCTGCGTGCGACTCATCAGGCGGCCCGCGCCGTGCGCGGTGGAGCCGAACGTGCGCTCCATGGACTCCTCACCCCCGCGGAGGACGTAGCTCCCCGCGCCCATGCTCCCCGGGATGATGACCGGTTGGCCGACGTCCCGGTACGCCGCCGGCACCTCGGGGTGGCCCGCCGGGAACGCCCGCGTCGCGCCCTTCCGGTGGACGTAGCACTCCCGGTCCTCGCCAGCGACCTCGTGGACTTCCTTCTTCGCGATGTTGTGCGCGACGTCGTAGAGGAGCTCCATGCCCAGGTCCTCCCACGGCGTCTCGAAGACGTCCGCGAACGTCTCGCGCACCTGGTGCGTGATGAGCTGTCGGTTCACCCACGCGAAGTTGATCGCCGCGCACATCGCCCCGTAGTAGTCCTCGGCGAGTTCGCTCCCCGCGGGCGCCGCCGCGAGGTTGTCGTCCGGCAGGTCCGAGAGGAACCCCTCGTACTCCTCCTCGATGCGGCGGAGGTAGTCCGAGCAGACCTGGTGGCCGAGCCCCCGGGAACCGCAGTGGATCAGGACGACTAGCTGGTCCGCTTCGAGGCCGAAGGCGTCCGCGACGTCCTCGCGATAGACGTCGGTGACGCGCTGGACTTCGAGGAAGTGGTTCCCGGAGCCGAGACTCCCGAGCTGATTTCGCCCCCGATCCTTCGCCTTCTGCGAGACCTTCGCGGGTTCGGCGTCCGGCCGATACCCCTCGTCCTCGCAGTGCTCCAGGTCCGCGGCCGTCGCGTACCCCGCCTCGCGCGCCCAGTCCATCCCGCGCGAGAGCACGCCAGCCATCGTGTCCGCGTCGCCGTCGATGACGCCGCCGCCGCCGAGTCCCGTCGGCACCGCGTCGAAGAGCGCCTCCACCACCTCCTCCTCGCGCCCTTTAATATCGTCGTACGTCAGATTCGTCTTCACCATCCTGACGCCGCAGTTCGAGACGACGAACCCGTTCGCGACGAAGTTGTGTTCGTCGTGCGCGACGCCGATGTCGTAGACGGACTTCTCGCCGAGTTCGGTCACCGACTCGACGACTGCACCGACGGCGACCCCGCGCGTCTCGACGCGCTCGACGAACGCGTCGTAATCCGGGAAGTCGGCCGCCGGTCGCGGACGACCGTCGCGCCCGTCGTAGACGCTCCGTTCGATGAACCGATCGTTCGCGTCGAAGGACGCCTTCACCTCGGAGAGCGACGCGCCGCCGTCGGCCATGGCTTTCGCCTCCTTTGCGACCCGCGCCCGCTCGTCGATATGGCGTTTCTTCCGCTTCAGGTAGGCTGTCGCGAGCGCGGCCTTCCGGCGCTTCCCGCGGTTGTATCGGTAGCCGATCGTCGAGAAGAACCGGGTGAGGTTCGACGCCTCGCTCGACACGCCGAAGCGGTATCGAACCGTCTCTCCGGCCGCGTTCTCACCGCGCTCGACGGTTTCCAGCGCGTTCGTCCGGACGCCGAGGTCGTTCAAATGACCCATGAGCTCCCGGAGGAACGTCTCGCCGGCGTCACCGACCTCGACGTTCCGATTGTGCGATACCGAGGGCGCGAAGAAGTTCTTCGCGGAAACGGTCGCGGGTGCGCTCATCTCCGCGCCGAAGAACGCCGAGAGATAGAGCGCGACCTGCCAGTCCGCGAGTCGGTCGAGGTAGTCGGGCGTCGTGAAGTCGGAGAGCGTCTTCTTGCCGTCCGGCGCGCCGAGTCGGATCAAGAGTTGCTTGAACGCGTTCGACGTCGAACGAACGCTGTACTCCGTCGTCTCGAACTCGTTCCCGCCGACGCTGTGTTCGCGCTCGCGCTCGTATATCCGCGAGGGCGTAAATCCGACGGCCTCGATGTCCTCCTGAATCGCCTCGCAGTCTTCGGGATCCGCGTAGAACCACGACTGCGTGCCGCTGAACGAACCATCGCCCGTGTGGAAGCCAACGAGTTTCAGGAGGTGGGCGAACGCGTCGTCCGTCGAACGGAGCGGGAGAAGGTCTCGCGCCTTCAGCACGCGGACCAACTGAGGGTCCTCGTCCGCGAAGTCGGACTCGTCCAGTACGACGAACTCCGGCGGCTCCTCGTCCGGAAGCCCCTCGAACTGCCGCTGGTAGACGATGTCGCCCGCGTCGATATCGTCGAGTTCGACCATTCCGTCGGGCGTGAGGAAGGGATGGTCGGCCGTCGCCTCGACCGTATCTCCGGTGTCAGTCGTGACCTCGTGGACCGTTCGGTTCGACGTCTCGGTGAACAGTCCAACGTTCGATGGCGTCTCGTCCGCGTCGGTCTGAACGAGCGCGCGCTCGGACTCCACCGCGCTGCTGAACGAGCGGATCGCGCGGCGTCGGCCGAACTCCAACAGGACGTCCGTGTTCCCAGAGATGCAGTTGATGTCGAACCCGACTCCGCCGGGACTGATACAGCCTTCTTCGGCGTCTATCGCCGCCACCCCACCCACCGGGAACCCGTACCCCTGATGGCCGTCCGGCATGCAGAGCGCGTGCTCCACCACCCCCGGCAGGTGCGTGACGTTCCGAATCTGCGAGAGCGTGGCGTCGTCCGCGATAGCGTCCAAGAGGTCCTCGCTCGCGAGGACGCGCGCCGGGACGTTCATTCCGTCCTCGCGCGAAATCTCCCAGACGTACTCCTCCACCTCCTCCAACGTGACGTCGTCGGCCTCGAACGTGGTCATACACGCGTTTCCGCCGCGAGAGTCGTAAACGATTCGTCTCCCCGTTCGTGGAGCCTCACTGCGTTCGGGCGGACTCGCGTGTCGCTCCCGGTGGTCGCGGGTCGTTCCTCCCCGCTCGCTCGTTCCGCGGATCCTCGCACCGTTCGGATCCGCGTGCGCTCCGCGTTCGCCTGTTCGTGGAGCCTCACTGCGTTCGGCCTGCTCACGCATCGCTCCCTCCGGTCGCTCCGCGTTCGCCTGTTCGTGGAGCCTCACTGCGTTCGGC
>JBDGUG010000089.1:18329-21229 GCA_042216135.1 Halarchaeum sp.
CGCTCCCTCCGGTCGCTCCGCGTTCGCCTGTTCGTGGAGCCTCACTGCGTTCGGCCTGCTCACGCATCGCTCCCTCCGGTCGCTCCGCGTTCGCCTGTTCGTGGAGCCTCACTGCGTTCGGCTCCACTACACGTCGAAGACCACGTACGCCTCCCACGACCCGTCGTCCGCCTCGATGCGCATATCGGAGAACGTCACGGCCTTCAGGTCGCGGGCGGCCACCTCGGCCAGCGGCACGCCGCGGGCCGATGCGGTGAGCGTCCACTCGTCGCCGTCGCGTTCGACGGCCGCCTCGTTGTCGACGGGGAGGACGCCGCGGACGTCTCGCTCGTAGATGAGCGCGTCGAGGTAGTCGTAGAGGAGGCGTTCGCGACTGGTCGCGCGCGCGTCGAGCGAGAAGCGCTCGCCGCTCTCGGGGGTGTCGTCGCACATCGCGGCCGCCATCCCGTCCGCGACGGCGGCGAAGACGCCGCCGAGCGTCTCGGCGTGCGCTTCGACGGCGACGTCGGCGGTGTGCTCGCGGAGGGCGTAGTCGGCGGTCACGCCCGAGCGTGCGCGCGCCGCGGACAAAAGCGCCGCGATGGCGCGAGTACGGGGGGACGCGACGGAGGAACTATATTCTCGCGCTGGCTATGCGGTGGCAGTGAGCGTCACGGTCGAGAAACGGGAGATTCCGCGGGGGAGTCGCGACCTGCTGGACGCCGCGTGGGAGCTCAAGGAGCGCATCCGGCGGGAGTACGGCCTGCTTCGCCAGCGGCGCCGGTTCTTCGCGAACGCCTACGAGCGCACGACCGTCCACGCGTACGTCACCGCGGACGACCACCTCGTCGGGTTCGCGGCGGCGCGCCACGACGGCTACATCCTCTTCCTCGCGGTGGACCCCGACTATCAGGGAGAAGGGTTCGGCGAGCGCCTCGTCGGCGCCGTCGCGCAGACGAGCGACAGCGTCTCGTGCCACGCGCGCGTCTCGAACGAGCGCGCGCTCGGCTTCTATCGACACCTCGGCTTCGAGATCGTGCGCGAGATAGACAACTACTACGAGGACGGCGAGGGCGCCTACTACCTCCGTCTCGGGGAGCGAGAGGGGTTCCGGGAGCGGCTCTCCGAGTACTTGCGTCGCTGAGCGCAACCGACACGCCTTTTTCGTCGCCCCGACGTACGTTCCGGGAGCCATGGAGGAGCGAACGCGAGCGTACCTACGCGGGCGGTTCCGCGACCACTATCGGCGCGCGGACGTCTCGCTGCCGCCGGACGCGGACGCGCGCGAGTGGGGGTTCATCCCGTGGACGTCGGGGCCGGACGAGACGATGGTGCGCCACCGCGACCTCCTCGACCTCGGGTCGTTCGACGACTTCCTCCGCCGGAAGCGCCCGCGGCACGTCTACTTCTCCGCGGGCCACTACGACACGCCGGGCGCGTCAACGATGAGCGAGAAGGGGTGGCGCGGTTCGGACCTCGTCTTCGACATCGACGCGGACCACCTCCCGACGGTGACGCTCGGCGAGGACACGTACGCCGAGATGCTCGCGAAGAGCAAGGACGCGCTCGTGAAACTCCTCGGCTTCCTCGACGACGACTTCGGCTTCGACGACCTCAGCGTCGTCTTCTCGGGCGGTCGGGGCTACCACGTCCACGTTCGAGACGACGAGGTGTTCCCGTTAGAGCGGGATCAGCGCCGCGAAATCGTGGACTACGTGCGCGGGAACGGCCTGACGTTCGAGGCGCTCGTCGAAGAGGAGGGCGTCGGCGGCATCGGCCTGCAGAACCCGACGACGCGGCGCACGCTCCCCGCGGCCGGATGGGGGCGGCGCGCGCGCGAGCGCATCGACGCGTTCGTCGACGAGTTGCTCGCGATGGACGACGACGACGCGCGCATCCACCTGCAGACGTTCGACGGCGTCGGCGAGAAGAACGCGCGCGCGGTGCTGAACGTCGTGCAGAACAACACCGAGTCGGTCCGCGAGGGGAACGTGGACGTGCATCCGGCGTTCCTCACGGTCGCGCGCCAACTCCTCGCGGAGGCCGTGGAGGCGGAGGAGGCGCCCATCGACGAACCGGTAACGACGGACACCCACCGACTCATCCGCCTCCCGGGATCGCTGCACGGCGGGAGCGGCCTGGCCGTGACGGCGCTCGAACGCGACCAGATCGACGACTTCGACCCGCTCGTCGACGCCGTCCCGGAGACGTTCGTCGGCCACGACATCGTCGTCGACGCCGAACGCGAGTACGAACTCGCGATGTGCGGCGAAACCATTACGGTGTCGCCGGGAGAGGTGTCGGTACCGGAGTACGCGGGCGTCTTCCTGATGGCTCGCGGCTGGGCGGAGAAGGGAGCAGAATGAACATCGACGAACTCCGCGCGGCACAGACGCGCGAACGGACGACGGACGGACTCCAAGACCTCAGGGACGGCTTCTATCGGGAGGTCGCGGAGTACATCGCGGAGTTGCGCGAGGAGCGCGAGTCGGTCGCGGAGGCGTCCGACGACCCGTTCGGCGACGAGCGCGTGCAGTCGCTCACCGACGAGATCGAGACGGCCGAGCAGGTCGCGGAAGCCATCTACGAGCGCCGAATGGGAAAGATCGTGAAGCAGGCGAGCCTCTCGGCCGCGGGGATGGGCGCGAACGCGGACGGCCTCACGAACGAGGAACGCGCGCTCTACACGGACCTCGTCGAGCGCATCGAGCAGAACAAGACCCGCGTCCTCGACGTGCTCGCCGGCGAGACGGACGACGACGGCGCGGACGTCACCGAGCAGGCCGCGGCGACGACCCCCGATCCGGCGGCGGTCGCGAACGACCGCGAGGGCTCGCGGGACGCGCCGACCCCGCCGCCGGACGAACCGGCCGCGGACGCCGACCTGGATGCGGACGCGTCGCCGGAACCGTCGGCGTCGT
>JBDGUG010000089.1:21329-24150 GCA_042216135.1 Halarchaeum sp.
CCGGCCGCGGACGCCGACCTGGATGCGGACGCGTCGCCGGAACCGTCGGCGTCGTCGGCCGCGGCCGCGATGGGCGGCGGAGACGGCTCGCTCGACGACGAGACGGCGGGCGGGGCGAACGAGTCGGATCGCGGGGACGCCGACGAAGACGGCGCGACGTCGAGCGTGGCGCGCGAGACGGTGCGGATCACGCGCGACGTCGGCGAGATTCTCGGCGTGGACGAGCGCGAGTACACGCTCGCGGCGGACGACGTGGTGACGCTCCCGAGCGAGAACGCCGAACCGCTGCTCGCGCGGGACGCGGCCGAACGACTCGACTAGACCCGTCCGACCGCCGGGTCGTCGAGAAACGCGTCGAGACACTGGGGGCAGAGCGCGAGCGTTAGCTCTCGGTTCGCGCCCCCGGTTTCGAAGACGAGGTCGCGCGGGCGAGCGTCCGGACCACCGCAATGCACACACCTTGGCACGATAACACGTATTTCCGTCATCACGTATAGACGTTGCCCGACGCGCGATACCACGGCACGCGAGGCGACGGCCCTTTGGTCCGCCCGCCCCTCGTTCGGGACATGCAGCCGCCCGACGCCGACGCCGTGCTCGTCCGCCACGGCGACGTCGGCATCAAGAGCCGCCCCGTGCAAGCGCGCATGGAAGCGCGCCTCGCGGAGAACCTCCGCGCTCAACTCGACGCGCGCGGCATCGGCGGCGACGTCGAACGCGAGTACGGCCGCCTCGTCGTCCACGCCGACGCCGTCGACGCCGCGACGACGGCCGCCACCGAGACGTTCGGCGTCGTCTCCGCCAGCCCCGCCGTCGTCGTCGACCCAACCCTCGACGCCATCGAGGACGCGCTCGCCGCCGCCGCGCGCGCCCACTACGACGGCGGGACGTTCGGCGTCGACGCCCGCCGCGCCGGCGACCACGACTTCGACAGCCGCGACATCGGCCGCGAGGGCGGACAGGCCGTCTGGAACGCCGTCGAAGACGACTTCGAACCCGACGTCGACCTCGACGACCCCGACGTCACGTTCTCCGTCGAGTGCCGACAGGATCGAGCGTTCGTCTTCCTCGAAGCACGCGCCGGCCCCGGCGGCCTCCCGCTCGGCACCCAGAACCCGCTCGTCGCGCTCGTCTCCGGCGGCATCGACTCCCCCGTCGCCGCGTGGCTCGCGATGAAGCGCGGTGCGCCCGTCGTCCCCGTCTACCTCGAACTCGGCCCCTACGGCGGCCCCGACCACGAGGCGCGCGCCGTCGAGACCGTCCGCGCGCTCGCGCGCTGGGCGCCCGACCGCGACATGACCGTCCGGCGCGTCCCCGCCGGCGACGCCCTCGAACGCCTCGACGACGCCGTCGGGAACACCCGCATGCTCTCCTTCCGACGCTTCATGTACCGCGTCGCCGAACGCGTCGCCGACGACGTCGGTGCCGTCGGCGTCGTCACCGGCGAAGCCGTCGGCCAGAAGTCCAGTCAGACAACCGCGAACATGGCCGCCGTCGCGCGCGCCACCGAACTCCCCATCCACCGCCCCCTCCTCGCGTGGGACAAACAGGAGATCATCGCGAAATCCCGCGAACTCGACACCTACCGCGACGCCACCATGGACGTCGGCTGCGACCGCCTCGCACCCGATCAGCCAGCGACCGCCGCCACCGCCGACCGCGTCGAGGCCGCCGAACCCGACGGCTTCCTCGACTGGGCCGCCGACGCCGCCGACGCCCGCGACACGATACCGGTCGACCCCGCGGAGGTCCGCGCGTGACTCGCGCCAGACCGAACGGCTGGCCACGTCACCCTCGCCACCGGAGGTGGCTCGCGTGACCAGCGTCGAACGGCGTTCGACCGGGCCACACTCGGCGCCGATGGCGCCTCGCGTGACCAGCGTCGGACCGGTGGCCCGACTGAGTCACGCCGATCTGGAGGGATCGACGTGACGGAGGTCTGTCTCGTCGCGAGCGACGACGCCGACCTCCCCGGCGACCTCTACGCCTACGAGACCGCCTACCGCGCGCTCTCCACGTACGATCCATCGACCCCGTGGACGAACGCGCTCGTCGTCGAGACCATCAGCCTCGGCACCGCCGTCAGCCTCCTCAACGACCTCGACTGGTATCTCGCGCGCGTCACCCGCGACGCGTTCGTGCGCGACCCCAGCGTCAGCGACCGCGAGTGGCTCTCGCGCCCCCTCGCCCGCGCGCTCCGCGACGGCGACGCCGACCCCGACGACACCGTCAATCGCCTCCGCGTCTACGGCGTCGACGACGGCCGCCTCGTCGACCCCACCACCGTCTACCGCGGCGACAGCGGCGACGGCGAGTACGAACGCGGCGAGTACGACGACACCGTCGTCGTCCGCGTCACCAAAGACGAGTTCTTCTGAGGCGCGGAGACGGCGTCTCGCCCCGTCCGTTACCCCCTCACTCCGCCGGCCGAACGCCCCCGTCCGACGCGACGAGCGCGCCCGACGCGACGAGCGCGGCCAGCGCCGACTCGACCTCCGACTCGGACACCTCGCTCCCGCCGAGCGTCCGCGCGACGGTCGCCGCGTCGATGGTCGGATTCCGCTCCGGGTCGCAGTTCAGTTCGACGACTTCGAGGACGATCTCGCGAACCGGATCGGGTGTTGCTTTTGGCATAGTGCTGACGCCGAAAGACGTCACAGCCCCCGACGCCGGCACCACGCTAACCCTCGCGCGCTTACTAGTAAGGTCTCACGGGCGGGGGGCCACCCGTCCGCGCCGCGCGACGGGGACGCCGGCAGAAACGGCGTACGACAGGATTCGACGCGAGACGGTCGCTCGTCGTTGCGAGAAATCAGAAAAT
>JBDGUG010000053.1:0-7504 GCA_042216135.1 Halarchaeum sp.
TCACGCGCCGTCGCGCGCGAGGCGCTCGTAGAGCCAGTACGAGTAGGCGACGCTGACGACTGCGGTGCCGAGCGCGGGCACGAGGACGAAGTAGAGCGCGTACTCGCCGAAGAGCAGGCCGACGAGCGCGAGGACGGCGCTGGCCTTGAACAGCCGCGCGGCGAGCGCGTGCGTTCGCGCCCACACGTCGTCGCTGTCGAGCGTCCACGGCGTGCGAACGCCGACGAACCAGTTCGGTTCGGCGTGCGAGAGGACGACGCCGACGTAGTAGAAGAGCGCGGCGACGCAGACGACGACGAGCGAGACGAACGCGAAGCGGTAGCCGAGGTTGAAGAGGAGCGTGCCGACGTGGAGGGCGAGCATGAAGGCGGCGAGGAGGACGATCAGCCAGTCGTAGTACGGGCGGAAGGACGCGTAGCGCTCGCGGCGCGGGTCGACGCGCGGGACGACGGCGAGGAGGGCGGCGAGGAACGCGGAGAGCGCGGGGACGAACGCGAGCGCGAGCGACTTCGACATCGTGCCGTTCGGCCGGCCCGCGGCGTCCCAGTGCGTGACGAGGCGTTCGGGGAGCGCCGGTGCCGCGAGGGCGCTCGTGAGCGCGGTGAGGGCGACGAGCCCGGCCGCGATGCCGAGGCGCTGACGGGTGTTCACGGCCGACCCGAGGGGCCGACGCGGCATAAACGTCGCCCGAACGGCACCCGACACGGTAAAAAGACGGGCGCGCGAAGCCCGAGGCATGACCGACACCGTGGAGCCGGGGAGCGAGGCGTACGAGAAGTACCACGAGGCGGGCGACGTGCTCGCGCAGGTGCTGGACGAGGCCGCCGAGCGCGTCGAGGTCGGCGCGAAACAGATCGACGTCGCGGAGTTCGCGGAGGAGCGCATCCGCGAACTCGGCGGCCGGCCGGCGTTCCCGGTGAACGTCAGCGTCGACGAGGAGGCGAGTCACGCCTCCCCGCACGCGGACGACGACACCGAGTTCGGCGAGGAGATGGTCTGCCTCGACGTCGGCGTGCACGTCGACGGCTACATCGCGGACGCCGCGCGCACGGTCGACCTCTCCGGGAACCCCGAACTGAAGGAGGCCGCGGAGGAGGCGCTCGACGCGGGCCTGGACGTCGTCGAGGCGGGCGCGCACACGGGCGAGATCGGTGCGGAGGTCGCGGACGTCGTCACGGCGTACGGCTACCAGCCGATCGTGAACCTCTCCGGGCACGGCCTGGAGCGCTGGGACGCGCACACGGACCCGAGCGTGCCGAACCGCGGCACCGACCAGGGGACCGTCCTCGAAGCGGGGGACGTCCTCGCCATCGAACCGTTCGCGACGACCGGGTCCGGGAAGGTGACCGAGGGGTCGAAGACGGAGATATACTCGCTCGTGGACGACCGCTCCGTTCGCAACCGGCAGGCCCGACAGGTCCTCGACACGGTCCGCGAGGAGTACCGCGACCTGCCGTTCGCGCAGCGGTGGCTGGACGCGCCGCGCGCGGAGATGGCGGTTCGGCGCCTCGAGACGGCGGGCGTGCTGCGATCCTATCCGGTGCTGAAGGAGGCAGACGGCGAACTCGTGAGTCAGGCGGAGCACACCATCATCGTCACCGAGGACGGCTACGAGGCGACGACGGCGCCGTAGCTACGCGACGAGACCAGCGTGGGGGGAATCGTCGAAGAAATGCGGGGGGAGTCGACGACGAAAGCGCGTTACGCGTTGTTCATCCGGGTCGACGTCTGCTCGCCGCACACGCGACACTTCGAGATGCGGTACGGTTCACGCGAGAACGCGGCGTTCTCGTCCCTCTCGGACTCGGTCTTCAGCTCGACCGAGACGTCGTGAGGCGTCTCTTTACCGCAGTTGCCGCACGATTCTGTCATGCCGTCGGATCGAGGTGTCTTGCTCGCCATCGGAACCACCCTCGTTCCCCCGGTACACGTCCGGGGCAGAAAAACCCCAGCGTTTCTCGACGTTCCGAATACCGGGTCGTTCGCTGTCGCTCGCTCCCGCTCCCGGTTCGTTCGACTCAGTGCGGGATTCGTCACGCGTCGGCCCGTTCGGCTTCCGAAAGCTACCTGTCGGGTCCCGCCGTCGCCCCGTACATGGAGCAGGTGTTCGCGCCGTGGCGAATCGAGTGGGTCCGCCGCGACGACAAGAACCCGGACGTTGATGAGTGCGTCTTCTGCGAACTCCCCGAGCGCGAGGACGCGCGGGAGAACCTCGTCGTCGCGCGCTCGGAGCGCGCGTTCGTCCTCCTGAACAACGCGCCGTACAACCCGGGACACCTGATGGTCATCCCCTACGAGCACGGCGGGACGTACACCGACCTGGACGACGAGACGCTCCTCGACCACGCGCGCCTGAAGCAGCGCGCGCTGGACGCGCTGGACGAGGCGCTGGACCCGCAGGGCTACAACGCGGGGCTGAACCTCGGCGGGGGCGCGGCGGGCGGGAGCATCGAGGACCACCTCCACACGCACGTCGTCCCGCGCTTCGGCGGCGACACGAACTTCATGCCCGTCGTCTCCGACACGAAGGTCATCGTCGAGGCGCTGGACGAGACGTACGACCACCTGCACGACGCGTTCGCGGCGCAGGACGACGCGAACGCGCCGGGGCCGGGCGCCGCCGTCGAGTTCGATTTCGACTGAGTCGAAAGCTTCGCAACGTACTTGCGGGCGGGGCGACACTCCCCGAGGGATGGACCGCAGGACCGCGATGCGGCGCGTCGGCGCCGTCGTGCTCGCCGCGAACGCCCTGCTCGCGCTGGCGAAGGGCGGCGTCTGGTGGTACACGGGCAGTCTCGCCGTCGGGTCCGAGGCGGTCAACAGCGCCGCGGACGTCGCGTACAGTCTCGTCGTCCTCGGCGGCCTCTACCTCACGACGCAGCCGGCGGACTTCGAGCACCCGCACGGCCACGAGCGGATCGAGCCGTTCGTCTCCCTGTTCGTCGCCCTCGGCGTCTTCGCCGCGGGCGTCACCGTCCTCTACAACGCGACGACGGCCGTACTCACGGGCGGGTCGTCGGGCGCGGCGGGCGCGGCGGGCGTCCTCGTCCTCGCGGGCACTGCGGTCGCGAAGTACGCGCTCTTTCGCTACTGTCGGCGCGTCGGCGAACGGCACAACTCGCCCGCGCTCGTCGCCACGGCGCTCGACAACCGGAACGACATCCTGACCGCGGCCGCGGCGCTCGTCGGCGTGCTCGGCGCGGCCGCGGGCTACCCGATTCTCGACCCCGTAGCGGCGGGCGTCGTCTCCTTCGGTATCCTCTACACGGGCTACGAGATAGTGCGTGACAACGTCAACTACCTCGTCGGCGCCGCGCCGCCCGAGGACTTGCGCCGGGAGATCCTGCGGCGCGCGCTCACCCACCGCCAGGTCCGGGGCGCGCACGACGTCGTCGCGCACTACGTCGGCCCGGAGGTGGACGTCAGCCTCCACATCGAGGTGGAGGGCGATCTGACGCTCCGGGAGGCCCACGACATCGAGTCCGCCGTCGTGCAGGACATCCGGTCGATGCCGGAGGTGGACGACGTCTTCGTGCACGTCGACCCCAAGGAACTGGGCGAGTGGAAGGCGGACGGGGACGCGGACAGATTGCTCGCAGACGACGAGTGAACGCGGGATATCGTCGCAGACCGTCGAATATCTGGGGGTGGGATAGTAGATCCAGGCTATTCTATCGAGTATCGGTGTCTGAACGTCAACGGCCGGCGCAACGCTTTTGGTGTGACAACGCGTATCACGAACACGAGCCGAGATTCGGTGACGACACCATGAGCGCGACCACCACCGACGCGACGAGAGTCCGCACGATGCTGCTCGCGCGCGCCCGCGGCCGCCAGGACGCGCTCACCGAGACGTGGGGTGAGCGCCCGGAGCGACCCGCGCGCGCCGCCCGCACCGACTACGCCGAACGCCCCGTCCCGAGCGACGTCGCGACGTTCGCCGCGCAAGCCTACCCGTGGCGCATCGACCTCGTCTGCACGGACGCCGACGGCCGCGTCCTCCTCCGCCCCGACGCAGACGGCTGGACGCTTCCCGGCGGCGAGGGCCTTCGCGCGGAAACCGTCGAAGAAGCCGCCGAACGTCACGCCGACGCCGTCCTCGGCGGCGGCACGCTCCGCGACGTCCTCTGGACGCAACTCGTCGAGTTCGACTACGGCGCCGTGGACCTGCCCGCACTGCGCGTGGTGGCGCACGTCGCCGACCGGCGGGAGGCGACGCCCAGCGCGAGCGGGGAGCGGAGCGACCCGGGAGCGCACGTGGCGAACGACGTGAGCCACGTCGCCGAGTGCAACGAGGCGACGGAACGAGCGAGCGGCGACGGAGGAGCCGCGAGCCGCGAACAGGACGAGCGGGACACGGCAGAAGACGTGTCGACAGCGCAGTCGGAGTGGTTCGCGCTCGACGACCTGCCGGAGGCGTTCGCGGAACGCGCGGCGGTCGTATCGGCGTTATAGAACGTTTTGCGTTCTAACGGCTCTCCGAGCCGTTAGACGGGGCGGCCGAAGGCGTACATCGTCGCGTGGTCGGTGACTTCGACGGTGGCGAAGTCGCCGGGTTCGAGGCCGTGCTCGGTGGCGTTCTGCACGACGACCTGTCGGTAGGCGGTGTCGTAGCACTTCACGGAGTCGCCGGTGCCGTGGTCGGTGACGAGGACGTCGCGTTCGGTGCCGACCATGTCGTCGTAGGCGTCGCCGACGACGTCGCGCTTCAGTTCGCTCATCGCCTTCGAGCGCTCCTTCTTCAGCGTGCCGCCGAGGCCCTTGAGGTCGGCGGCGTCGGTGCCGGGGCGCTTCGAGAAGCGCGTGACGTTGATCTTCTCCGGGCGGGTCTCGCGCAGGAGCGCCATCGACATCTCGTGGTCGGCGTCCGTCTCCGTGGGGAAGCCGACGATGAAGTCGGTGGCGAGCGTCCACTCGTCGAGGCGTTCGTCGAACGTCTCGACGATGTCGACGTACTGCTCGACGCGGTGCTGGCGGCGCATGTCTTCGAGGACGTCGTCGCTGCCGGACTGGACGGGCGCGTGCAGGAAGTTGTAGAGTTCGTCGTGCTCGGCGAAGACGTCGGCGAGGTCCTCGCGGATGCCGTGCACGCCGCCGGGGTTCGCCATCCCGACCCTGACGCGGAAGTCGCCCTCGACGTCGGTGCAGATCCGATCGAGGAGTTCGGGGAGCTTTCGCTCGCCGTCGTCCCAGCCATAGACGCCGGTGTCCTGGCCGGTGATCCTGATCTCTCGCGCGCCGGCGTGAACGAGCGCGCGCGCCTTCTCGACGTTCTCGGAGACGGGCGGGGAGTCGACGCGGCCGGTCGCCTGCTTCGTGATGCAGTACGAGCAGTTGCTCATGCAGCCGCGAGCGATGGGGAGGATGCCGACGACGCCGTCGAGGACGGGTTCCGCGTCGGGCGTCGTCGTCGGGCACTCGCCGTTCGTCACGGCCTCGGGCACCTCGTCCCAGTGGAGGACGTCGGCGTCCACGCCCGCGTCGGCGAACGCCCCGCCCTGCGCGAGCGCCATGCAGCCGGTGACGTAGAGGTCCGCGGTCTCCTCTGCGAGCTCCTCCGCCCGGCGGAGCATGTTCCGCTCCGTCTTCTCGACCACGGTGCAGGTGTTCAGGATGGCGACGTCCGCGTCGTCGACGCCGTCCACGCGGTGGTGGCCCGCGTCGCGGAGGCGCCGCTCGATCTCGCGGCTCTCCCCGCGGTTCGACGTGCACCCGTAGGTCTCGATGTGATACCGGGCCATCGCTCTCTCGTTCGCCCGGCGTCGCCAAAAGCGCCGTGATTCGCCCCCGGTCTCAGCCGTCCAGCGGGTCGCCCTCGTCGACCTCCGTCGGGAGCGACTCGCGGCGGACGAGCGGGCCGAGCGCGTACCGGACCGCCGTCGTCACCACCACGACGGCGAGCGGGCCGAGGAAGAGCCCGTACCAGCCGAGGAGGAGCGTGCCGACGACGTATCCGAACATCACGAGTTCGACCCGCAAGCCCATGCGGCGGCCCGCTATCTCCGGGAGGACGAACGTCATCGGCACGAAGTCGAGCAGGACGAAGGAGACGACGAGCAGGACGAGCGGGAAGACGAACAGCGCGTCGTTCGCCTGCGCGGCCGCCCAGAGGAGGTAGCCGACGAGCGGGACGTAGACGACCTTCCCGACGACCAGCGGGATGAGGCTCGCGAGCCCCATCATCAGCGCGAGCACGGTCGGGAACGGCATCTGGACCGCGGGCGGCGCGACGACGTTGTACGCCTCGAACACCACCTCGGAGGCGATGGCGACGAGGCCGACGAGTAGGACGTTCGAGAAGTAGACGACTTCGAGGTCGCGGTCCACCGCGTTCGCGTACGCGAACGCGGGCCCGTCGCCGCCGCAGACGCCGCGGAACCAGTCGCGGAGTCGGTGGCCGTCCCGCAGGAGCGTGAACGTCACGAGGAGCGCGAGGCCCGCGTTCGCGAGCCAGTTCGACGCGACGCCGACGGACGCGAGCACCGTCTGGAGCGCCTGCTGGCGCGTCGCGTCCGGGTTCGTGACGTACGCGTAGAGCAGGCTCAGCGGGTGGTTGAGAACGGCGTTCACGTCCACGTACGGCGCGAGGAACTGACGGTACTGTTCGATCTTCGGCGCGAGCTCGCCGTACGCGACGACGCCGAAGTAGGTCGTGACGAGCACGAACGGGAGCGCGGTCAGGACGAGCGTGACCGTCGCCGCGAGTCCCTGCGAGGGGACGTGCGACTCCACGCGGCGCTGCACCGGCCGCACGCCGTAGTAGACGAAGACCCCGACGACGAACGTGCCGATCAGGCTCGCGCCGACGTAGACGAGCAGGCCCCCGAGCGCGAACAGGAAGACCCACCACGCCGCCCGATCGCGGTCGGGGAGCGCCGGGAGTCCGGAGTCGTGCGCCATCGTCCCGGTCCACGCGGCCCGCCGGGAAAAGCGACCGGGCCCCGCGCCCCGCGCAGCGTTCGCGCGCCCTCGCCCGGCCGCGCCCTCGCGCCGCTCAGGCGTCCGGGTGCCCGCGGACGAGGTCCACGCCCGCGCTCGCGCCGATGCGGACCGCGCCCGCGTCCAGCATCGCCCGCGCCGTCTCGTAGTCCCCGATACCCCCGGAGGCCTTCACCGGCAGGAACTCCGCGAGCAGTTCGACGTCCGCCACCGTCGCGCCGCCGCCCGCGAATCCCGTCGCCGTCTTCAGGTAGTCCGCGCCCGCCTCGCGCGCGAGCCGTCCCGCCGCGCGCTTCTCGTCGTCGGAGAGCAGCGGCGCCTCCACGATGACCTTCACCGGCACGTCGCTCGCCGCCACGACGCCCGCGAGGTCCTCGCGCGCGGCGTCGTCCTCGCCCGCGCGCAACCGCCCGACGTTCACCACCACGTCCAGTTCGTCCGCGCCGTCCGCGACGGCGCGCTCCGCCTCCGCGCGCTTCACCGCGGGCGCGTGCTGGCCGTGCGGGAACCCCACGACCGTGACGAGCGTCACGTCTCTCTGTTCCGTGGCCTCGTTACACTCGGC
>JBDGUG010000053.1:7604-12954 GCA_042216135.1 Halarchaeum sp.
GTTCCGTGGCCTCGTTACACTCGGCCACGTAGCACGGCGGCACGCACGCGTTCATCCCCCATTCGGCCGCCTCCGAGACGACGCGTTCGACGTCCGCGGGCGTCGTCTCCGGGCCGAGGACGGTGTGGTCGATGCGCGCCGCGAACGCCGAGCGGTCCATGTGCGCGTCCACGACGCCGGCCGCCAAAAGCCCCGCGGCGCGGATGACAAGGCTTTCCACGACGGCCGCCCCGCGAACGGGCATGGTGTTGCCGTCCGGGTTCGTCGTCCCGCCGCTCCCCTACCTCGCGGTCCTGCTCGTCGCGACGGCCGCCGTCGTCGCGCTCCTCGCCCGCGAACGCCCGCCGATGACCGCCCGAACGGCCGTCGCGTTCGCGCCGTGGATGGCCGTCGGGTCCACGCTCTACGTCTGCTATCAGGTCGACGTCGTGCCCGCCGCCGTCGCGCCGCTCGCGTCCGCGCCCGCCGTCTACCTCACCACGTTCGCCGTCACCGGCGCCGTCTGGGCGCTCGCGCGCCGCACCGAATCGCCGCTGCGCGTCCTCGCGGGCGCCGGCCTCATCGCGCTCGCCGCGCCCGTCCTCCTCGCCGTCCGCTACGGCACCACCACGGGGTCGCTCCGCCCGCTCTGGCCCGCACTCGGCCTCGTACTCGCCGTCGCGCTCACCGCCCTGACCTGGACGGCCCTCACGCGCGTGTGGCCGCGCGACGCGAGCGTCGTCGGTGCCGCGGGCGCGCTCGCCGTCTTCGGGCACGCGCTCGACGGCACCACCACCGCCGTCGGCGTCGACGTCCTCGGGTTCGGCGAGCAGACGCCGCTCTCGCGCGCCGTCATGGACGCCGCCGCCGCACTCCCCACCGCGTCCACGCTCGGTGTCGGCTGGCTCTTCGTCCTCGTGAAACTCGCGCTCGCCGTCGTCGTCGTCCGCCTCCTCGCCGACTACGTCCGCGACGAACCCGCGCAGGGCTACCTCCTTCTCGCCGTCGTCGCCGCCGTCGGCCTCGGCCCCGGCGCGCACAACCTCCTCCTGTTCACCATCGCGTCCTGACCCCGCGGCTTCTTGGCCGTCGCGGCCATATTAGGTGGTATGCGCGCCTGCTGTGCCTACCCGTCCGGCCTGTTCGTCGTCGACGGTGGCGACGCCACCGCGCGCCTGCGCGACGCCACCCCGACGTGCGTCGCCGCCGCAGGCGACACCGTCCTCTGCGGCACCAGCGACGCCGGCCTCTATCGCTCCACCGACCGCGGGCGCTCGTTCGCTCGCGTGGACGCCCTCGCGGACGAACACGTCACCGCCGTCACCGAATCCGCGGGGACGTGGTGGGTCGGCACCGAACCGAGCGCCGTCTACCGCTCCGACGACGGCGGTCGGACGTGGCGCGAGACGACCCCTCTAACCTCGCTCGAATCGAGCGACGACTGGGCGTTCCCGCCGCGCCCCCACACCCACCACGTCCGCTGGATACAGGCCCGACCCGACGACCCCGAGACGCTCGCCGTCGCCGTCGAGGCCGGCGCGCTCGTCCGCACCCGCGACGGCGGCGACACGTGGACCGACCGCGTCCCCGACGGCCCCATCGACACGCACGCCATGGCCGTCCGCGACGACGCTCCCGCCCGCCTCTGCTGTGCCGCGGGCGACGGCTACTACGAGACCCCCGACTGGGGCGACACCTGGGCCGTCCGCGAGGACGGCCTCGACCGCACCTACTGCTGGAGCGTCGCCCTCCCCGCCCCCGACACCCGCGTCCTCAGCGCCGCGACCGGCCCGCGCGCCGCCCACTCGCGGGGCGGGGCCGCCGTCTACCGCCGCGTCGGCGACGACCCGTGGGCGCGCGTCCCCGCCTTCGACCCGGACGGACTGCTCGCGCCCGTCCTCGTCGCGGCCGGCGAGACGGTGTTCGCGCTCTCCAACCGCGGCCTCGTCCGCTCCGACGACACCGGCGAGACGTGGGGCCGAACCGCCCTCGCGGACGCCCCCGACGAGCGACCCGCCGGCCTCGCCCTCCTCGCATAGGCGAACCCGGACGCCCGCCCCGAACCCGGACGCTTTTGCCCGCCACCCGCGCACACCCGATTATGGCGAAACAGCCCCACCTGCTCGTCGAGGACGGCGACGTGAACGACGTCGCTATCGTCCCCGGCGACCCCGGGCGCGTCGAACGAATCGCCGGCCACTGCGAGAACGTCGAGCGCGTCTCCTCGAACCGCGAGTACACCGTGGTGAACGCCACCTACGACGGCGTCCCGCTCACCGTCTGCTCCACCGGCATCGGCGGCCCGAGCGCCGCCATCGCCCTCGAAGAACTCGCCGCCGTCGGCGTCGAGACGTTCGTCCGCGTCGGCACCACCGGCGCCCTCCAGGCCGACGTCGACATCGGCGACATGATCGTCGCCACCGGCGCCGCCAAAGAGGAGGGCACCTCGAAGCGCTACGAGTCCCCCGAGTTCCCCGCCGTCCCCGACTACGACGTCCTCTCCGCGCTCGTCGACAGCGCCGAAGCCCGCGGCGAAGCCGTCCACGTCGGCCCCATCGTCAGCGACGACGCGTTCTACAACGAGAACGACGCGTACGTCGACGAGTGGAACGACGCCGGCCTCCTCGCCGTCGAGATGGAGGCCGCCACGCTCTTCTCGCTCGCGCGCCGCAAGGGCCTGCGCGCCGGCGCCATCTGCACCGCCGACGGCAACCTCGTCCTCGGCACCCAGAAGGGCGCGGACGGAGAGGACGAACTCCCCGAGAAAGCGAAGAACAACGTCGAACGCGCCATCGAAATCACCCTCGACGCGGTCGTCGCGCTCGCTTAACGCGAGCGTGACTGCACGTCGCGCTCTGCGCGACGGAGTCGTGGACGTCGCGTGAGCGACTTCCAGGGTTAGCGAATCTCCCGATTCGCGCAATCGTGGACCTCGCCTGACGGGTCGCTCGCTTCATCGAGACGTGGCGCCTCGCTCACCGTCACGCGTCTCGCGGTTTCACCGCTCGGCGTCCCGCGATTGCTCGCCTCGCGAGCAATTGCGCAGCTCGCGGCTATCGCCGCTCGCTATAACGTGACGGTTCGCTTCGCTCACCGTCACGTATACGAAAGACCCAAATCCGGCCACCGCGTCCGCTATTGACATGCTCGAGGGCGTTCGGCGGCGGGTGCTGGAGGCTCGCCGGCGACTCGACACCATCGAACGCCAGCGGTCGCGGGGCGCGCGGCGGTGGCTCGCGGAAACGAGCAACCTCACGCACGCGTCCGTCCTCCTCTTCGTGCCGCTGCTCATCGGCGTCGTCACCCTCCTCTCGAACGAACTCCAGGTCGTCTCCTTCCTGCTCTTCCCGCCGCTCGCGTCCGGGACGTACACGCTGTTCGCGGAACCGGAGGGGCGCTACGCGAGTCCGCGGAAGTTCGTCGGCGGCCTCAGCCTCGGCGCGTTCTGCGGGTGGATGGCGATAGAGTTCACCGCGCTCCTCACGGACACCGGGCCGAGCGGCCAGTGGCAGGTCCACGCGTGGGCGGCGGCGCTCGCCATCCTCCTCGCGGGCGCGTTCACGTGGGCGTTCGACCTCGAAGTCCCGAGCGCGTTCTCCACCGCGCTCCTCGTCCTCCTCACCGACCCCGGGACGTTCGTCCGCGTCGCGGGCGTCGCCGTCTCAACCTCCGTCGTCTACGTCGCCACCGTCGCCGTCTCGACGAGCCTCGTCGCCGGCGTCTTCGTCGTCTGGCGCCACGAGTTCTACGAGCGCCGCTCGCGCTACCTCTACTCGACCACGCAGGCCGACGACCACGTCCTCGTGCCGATGCGCGGCGACGCCGAGGCCCAGACCGCGATGTTCGGCGCGCGCATCGCCGCCGCGCACGACGCCGGGAAGGTCGTCCTCCTCGACGTCGTGGACGACGAAGCCGTCGCCGCCGCGGCGGAACGCCTGCTCGAAGAGCGCGACGTCGACATCTCCGGGGACGCCCCCGAGGCCGCCGACGACCCGGACGTCCGGGACGCCGCGGAGCGCAGCGCCGCCGACGAGGCCGCCGCGAAACTCGAACGCCGCGCCGCCCGCATCGAGACGCGCGTCGGCGTCCCCTGTGAGGTCGTCGTCGCCGTCGAGGGCCCGATGACCGCGCCGAGCATCCTCGACGCCGCGCGCGACGCGAACTGCGACCTCGTCGTCACGCCGCTCGAACGCGAGAGCGACGAGACGCCGACGCGCTTCGTCCGCGAACTCTTCCGGAGCGACATCGACGCCGTCGCGTTCGACTCGAAGAGCGAGCGTACCGAGTGGAAGCGCATCATGGTCCCCGTCCGCACCGCCGGATCGCTCGCGCACGCGATGGTGGACTACGGCCAGCGTCTCGCCGGCCGCACCGGCACCGTCAGCGTCGCCACCTGCATCGGCGACGAGCGCTCCCGACGCACCGCGGAGTCGATGCTCGCGAACCTCACCGAAACGGCTGACACGCGGTGTGAGACGCGCGTCTCGCGCTCCTCGCTCGCGGAGTTCATCGAGCGCAACCAGTCCCACTACGACCTCGTCGTCTTCGGCGCGCGCGAACGCGGCACCCGATTCAACGTCCCCGAAGCGTTCGACTGGGCGAGCGACGTCGACACCGACGTCGCCATCGTCCACACCCGATAGCGTTCGCTTACGCGCCCGCGTCCGTCGTCAGGAGGAGGTCGAACGCCTCGTCCGCCGGCGCGTCGCCCGGGTTGAGGTAGCCGACGGCGAACGCCGTGTCGACGGTGCCGCCGTCGAGCGTCACGTCGAACGTCGCCGCGACGTCCCCGTCGTTCGCGTCGGTGGCGGGGCGGACCTGGAGCGTGTAGTCGCCCGCGTCGACGGTGGCGTAGTCGCTCGCTTCGCCGAACGCGACGCCGTCGAACACCACGCCGTCGCCCTTCGCGGTGACGTCCACGGCGGGCGCGTCCGGCGCGGCGTGGACGAGACGGACGCGCGCCTTCCCGCTCGCGGGCGCCTCCACGTCGTCCGTCAGGAGCTTCACCGCGAACGCCTTGTTCTTCCCGCTCACTTCGCCGAGCGCCGCGGCCGTGTACGCGTTCGCCTCCACGCCGACGTCCTGGTCGAAGACGGCGTTGTCTCCGCCCGTCTTCGTCACCCGCACCGAGTACGTCCCCGGGTCGAGCACGAGATAGTCGCTCACCGCGCCGAACGGGACGTCCTCGAGCACCACCCGGTCGTCGACGTAGACGTCCACGGCGGGCGCGTCCGGCGAGAGGTGCGCGACGCGGAGCACGGCGCTCCCGTCCGCTACCGCCCCCGCCGGATCGGTGGTCGTCTCCGGGCCCATCGACGTGGACGTCTCGCTCGTGGACGTCTCGTTCGTCGAACTGGTCGTCGAACTGGTC
>JBDGUG010000053.1:13054-23618 GCA_042216135.1 Halarchaeum sp.
CGTGGACGTCTCGCTCGTGGACGTCTCGTTCGTCGAACTGGTCGTCGAACTGGTCGTCGAACTGGTCGTCGACGAACTGCTCGTCGTGGTGCCGCCGCCACCGCCGCCACAGCCGGCCAGCATCGTCGCGAGCGCGCCGCCGGTGAGCGCCGCGAAGCGACGCCGTGATGTGCGTGATGTCATGCATCGGATCGGAGGCGCGACAGGGGCTTTGTTAGACGCTCCGCCGCGCGCGTACGCTCGCCGTACCGGCGCCGCGCGACCCGCTCGTCGCTCGCGCTCGCCGCGCGGCCCGTTCGGCGCGCTCGCGGCGCTCGCGGACGCCCGTGGCGCCCCCTACTCCGCGTAAGCCTACCGTACTACTCGGGGCTCTCGCCCTCCGTCACCTGCTTCGCCGTCTCCTCCGCGCGCTCGTCGCCGAGCGCGGACTGCACGAGGAGGCGGCCGCCGATGACCGCGGGGCTGATGACCGTGTCCGCGCCCGCGGCGCGGAGCTTCTCCTCGTTCTCGCGCTCCGACGCGGCCGCGACGATCCGAATGTCCGGCTGGAGCTGGCGCGCCGTGAGGATGGCGAGCGCGTCCTCGCCGTCGTCGTTCGTCGCGGCGACCACCGCGGCCGCGCGGTCGATGCCCGCGTGGTCGAGCGACGCGGCGTCCGAGGGGTCCTCCGTGAGGACGTTCAGGCCGCGCTCGCGGAGCGACTCCGCGACCGCGGGGTCCTTCACGACGACGACGAACTCGTGGTCGTCCCCGAGTTCGTTGAGGATCGACTCCGTGAGTTCGCCGTAGCCGGCGACGATGACGTGCCGTTCGAGGGATTCGAGCTGTGTTTGGGTCATGCGTCCGAGTGCGGCGGCGAAGCGCGCCTCGATGGCGGGACCGAGGAGCGTGCTGAGCGCGAGACCGAAGCCGGCGACGCCGAGCACGAGCACGGAGAGCGAGAAGAGCGTCGCCACCTCCGTCTTCGGCGTGATGTCGCCGTAGCCGACGGTGCTCGCGGTGACGAGCGTGAAGTAGAACGCGTCGAGGAGCGAGGAGACGCCGGGGAAGCCGTCGCGGAGCGCGTACGTCCCGACCGTGCCGTACGCGAGCACGCCCCCGAGGACGACGCCCGCGGTGAGCTGGCTCGTCGAGAGCGAGAGCTCGCGGTCGAAGCGCCCGCGCGTCAGCGCGACCACCGGGAACGCGACGACGGAGCAGACGATGAGCGGCACCGAGTAGACGGACACCTGCACGAGTCCCTGCGCGGCCGTCACCGGCAGGAGGACGACCGTCGACCACCACGCCGCGCGGAGGCCGCGGCGCATCCCGATGGCCGACGCCACCATCAGGAAGCCGGTGAGCGCGCCCGTGAACCCCGCGACCTGCTGGATGGACGCCGGGACGAACGGGCCGAACTGCGGGCTGAGAATGTTCACGACGCCCGTCACCACCGACAGCACGGCGACGAGCGACGTGAGCAACACCGCGGCCCGCGACGACAGCACCCGGCGGCTCGTGAGCGCCATATCGCTCACCGCGACGTCCGCGACCATAAATCCGCCCGGGTGCGTTCGACGCGGCCGGCGCGCGTGTCGCCCCCGCCCCGGGGACGGGCCGCGCGCCGACACCGATTTATCCCGGCCGGACGACGAGCGAGTATGCCGTTCGGTCTATCAGCCGGGTCGTTCCCGATGCAGCTCCTCCTCGGCGTCTACCTCGGAATCCTCACGGGCGTCGTCCCCGCGCTCGTCTGCTTCGGGTTCGGCTTCGCCTTCAAGTACGTCACGGGCCTCACCATCCCCGCGTTCGGTGTCGTCGTCCTCGGTATCGCCATCGCCGGCATCAATGGCGGCCTGATGGCGTTCAACGACGCCACCGTCCTCCAGTCCACGAACAGCGTCGCGCTCGTCACCGCGCTCGTCGTCGTCCTGATGGCGTGCTTCTACGCGCACGCGAAGGGCGACCAGCTCGGCGCGAACCTCCCGCGGCACTTCTCGCTCTCGCGCATCCGCGAACGCACCCTCTCGAAGGACGTCGTCGACCTCGTCGGCGGCATCGGCCAGGTGCGCGTGCGCGTCGTCGGCACCGTCGCCGACATGGAGGGCTACCCGCCGCTCCCCGACGACCTGCGCGCCGAAATCGCCGCGGTCGACTGGACGTTCGCCGCGGACCTCCCGCTCGCCGAACTCGAACGCCGCTTCGAGGACCGCCTGCGCTCCGAGTTCGACGTCGCGGACGCCGACGTCGCCCTCGACGAGCAGGCGCGCGCCACCGTCACCGCCGCCCCGCCGCTCTCCGGCGTCTCCAAGCGCGTCCCGCGCGGGAAGCGCGCCGTCTCCGTCGCCGCGCTCGTTCCGACCGGCGTCGCGCGCGGCGACGAGGTGACGCTGCACACGGCCGTCGGCGACTGCGCCGGCACCGTCGTCGCCGCCCGGAGCGCCGCGAAGCAGGACACCGAAACGCCGCCCGAGGCGGCCGCCGACGGCGGCGAGGACGCGGAGCCGTCGCGGCCCGCCGCGCCCGTCACCACCGGCGGCGCGGGCCGCATCACCGTCGCGACCGACCGCGCGAGCGCCGAAACCCTGCTCGACGCCGACGACGGCGCCGTCGTCGTCACCGCGCGCGGCACCCGCCGCGAGTTCGAGTTGCTCTCCCTCCTGCGCCGCACCGGGAACCGGCCGCGGCGGCTCACCCTCCGGAGCGGCGGCGCGCTCGACGGCACCACTATCGGCGACGCCGCCGTCCGCGAACGCTACGCCGTCGCCGTCCTCGCCGTCACCCGCGAGGGCGCGTGGACGGTCGCCCCGCGCGGCGACACCGCGCTCGCCGCCGGCGACGAGTGCTTCGTCGTCGGGTCGCGCGAGAACCTCGCCGCGTTCGCGGAGGCGGTCGCGTGACCCTCCCCCTCCAGGCGTCCGTCGACCTCGTCGCCGTGCTGATGCGCGGCGCGCTCCAGATCACCGGCCTCGGCGTCGGCGCGGCGCTCGTCGCCGTCGTCGTCGCCGCCGTCTACCGCTGGTACTTCCGGCAGTCCGCGCACGCCGCTCTCGGCGCGTTCGCCGGCCTCGCCAGCGTCGCGCTCTACCTGAACACGAAGACGGCGTTCGCGTCCGTCGTCGCGGGGCAGGCGGACATCTTCGCGCTCGGCGACGTCGTCTTCAACCTCGCCGCGTTCGCCGTCGGCGCCGCGGTCGGCGCGCCCGGCGCGCGCGTCGGCGACCGCCTCGCCGTCGAGGTGTTCGCGTTCACCGGCTCGCGCGAACTCGACGGCGACGTGAGCGCGCTCGTGCGGACCGTCGGCCGTCTCACCACCGTCGAAATCCCGGACGAAATCGGCGACGCCGACGGCTACGACCCCGTCCCCGAGGAGACGAAGGCGGAGATGCGGAGCAAGACGCTCGTCTTCCCGCGCGGCCTCACCGTCGCCGACCTCGAATCGCGCGTCGCCGCGCGCCTCCGCGAGGACTACGACGTCGGCTACGTCGACGTCGACCTCGACGAGTCCGGATCGATCGAATACCTCGGCGTCGGCACCCGCCTCGCCGGTATCGGGCCGACGCTCGGCCCCGGCATGGGCGCCGTCGCCGTCACCGCCGACCCGCCGAACTCCGCCAGCCCCGGCGACGTCGTGCAGGTCTGGCGGCCCGGCCCCGACCGGGAGCGCGTCGCGAGCGCCGAACTCCGCGGCGTCGCCGGCGACACCGTCACGCTCGCGCTCGACGCGCAGGACGCGGAACGCCTCGCCGGCGGCGACTATCGGCTGCTCACCCTCCCGAGCGATCAGGACGCCGAGCGCCAGTTCGCCGCCATCCTCCGCGGCGCCGACGAGACGATGGTCACCGTCACCGTCCGCGAGGGCGCCGAACTCGTCGGCGCGGCCGTCGGGGACGTCGGCGCCACCGTCGTCGCCGTCCGACCCACTGTAGGTGCCGTCGTCCCGATTCCAGCGCGCACGCGGACGCTCGACCCGGGGGACGTCCTCTACCTCGTCGCGCGCCCGGACGTCGTCCGCGGCGTCGAAGCCCGCGCGACCCCGGCAGATTCCTAGCCGACCGGCACGCTCATACGGCGCGCTCTCGCAGTGGCGCGCATGGAGTGGAAGCTGTTCGCGGACCTCGCGGAGGCCGCGGGGGAGAGACGGGTCGCGCTCGACGCCGACCCCGCGACGGTCGGCGACGCGCTCGACGCCCTCCTCGACGGCCGGGACGCGCTCCGCGCGCGCGTCCTCGACGACGACGGCGACCTGCACGCGCACGTGAACGTCCTGCGGAACGGCCGCCCGCCCGAGGACGGCCTCGACACGTCGGTCGCCGTCGGGGACGAACTCGCGCTCTTCCCGCCGGTCAGCGGCGGGTAGGCGTCGCGGGCGCCTCCGGAACCGACCGCTCGGAGAGCTCGCCGGCGAGCGGCGTTCGCATCGCCTCCGCGGGCGACTCCGTGTTCGCGAGCACCCACATCAGCTTCGCCTTCGCCGTCCCGGGGAGGAGGTCCTCGCCCTCGACGACGCCCGCGTCGAGGAGGTCCCGGCCGGTGTCGTAGACCCGATCACAGACGCGGCCGCCGAGACACTGCGAGGTCATCACGACCGTCGTGCCGTCGCTCGTGAGGTCGGCGACGCGCTCGACGAGTTCGGAGCTGACGTGTCCGAGGCCCGTGCCGGCGACGACGACGCCGTCCTTCCCCGCCAGCACGTCGAAGAACGCGGGGTCCATGCCGGGCGTGAACTGGACGAGTTCGACCTCTTCCTCCAGGTCGGCCGCGATGTCGAGTTCGACCGACCCGCGCTCGGTGAGCGCCGCGTCGTCGCGATACGAGACGGTCTCGCTGTCGTAGTCGACGCGTCCGATCGGCGCGCCGTCCACCGTCTCGAAGGCGTCCCGGCGGGACGTGTGGGCCTTCCGGACGCGCGTCCCGCGGTGGAGCGCGCACCGGTCGTCGGACTGGCTCTCGTGCATGCAGACCATCACCTCCGCGACGTCGGACTTCGCGGCCTCCACCGCGCAGACGGCGTTCATGACGTTGTCCGAGGACGGCCGGTCCGCCGAGCGCTGACTCCCCGTGAAGACAACCGGCACCGGCGTGTCGAGCATGAACGAGAGCGCGGACGCCGAGTACTGCATCGTGTCCGTGCCGTGCATCACGACGACGCCGTCCGCACCCCGCTCTATCTCCTCGTGAACGACCTCGGCGAGGTCCCGCCAGATGTCCGGCCGCATGTTCTCCGAGAGGATGTTCGCGACGACGCGCCCGCGGTAGTTCGCGCGCCCCGCGAGGTCCGGCACCGCGCGCAGCACGTCCTCCGCGTCGAACTGCGCCGTCACCGCGCCCGTCCGATAGTCCACCGTCGACGCGATGGTGCCGCCCGTCGACACCAGCGCTATCGTCGGCAGGTCGTCGTCGAAGTCGACCGCCGAGGCGCTCTCCTCGTCACCGCTCTCTTCGATGGCGTACGCGTCCGTCTCCAGTACTTCGAACGTCGCGTCCTCGCGCGCGACGCCGACGTTGTAGCCGCTGTCGAGTTTCACGACGGCGTGCTCGCGCGTCGAGGACGGCAACAGCACGCCCTCGTTCGCGAGGCCGTCGCGCGTGACGCGGACGCGGTCCCCTGGGTTCATATCTCACTCGTGCCCGCCAGCGCCCTTGAAACCATCCGTTCGCCGCCGGGCGGCGGGCGCGCCGCCCGTCACGAATCGGCCGCGCTCGCCCGCGACGCGCGGCGGGAAAAGAGTGATACGCGAACGACGCCACCCTCCGGTATGAGCGACACCGCCGGCGTCCGCGGCCGCCTCGGGCGGCTGTTCTCCCTCCGCCACTTCGCGCTCGCGCTCCTCGCGGCGCTCGTCGGCCTCTTCGCGGGCGGCCTCGTCCCGCTCGTCGGCGCGCTCACGCGATTCCTCGGCCTGTTCGTCGTCGCGTTCGCGCTCGGCGCGCTCGGCGGCCGGCGCGCCTACCTCGAAATCGCGCTCGCCGCGGCGCTCGCCAGTCTCGTCTCCGTGCTCGGCGGCCTTCTCACGTCCGCCGTCCTCCCCATCGCGCTCGACTACCTCGCGCGAAACGGCCTCGTCTTCGCGGGCGCCGTCGCCGCGTTCGGCCTCCTCGTCGGCGTCGCCGGCTACTACTTCGGGCGCGACCTCCGCGCCGGATTCACGCGGAGTCTCTGATCGTCCAGCCCGTCTCGTCGCGCGCCAGCACGCCGCGCTCGCGGAGGTCCGAGAGCGCGCGCTCGGCCACGTCCGGGGGCGCGTCCACGCGTCGAGCGACGTCCGCCACCGCGTCCGCGCCGCTCGCAACCGCCGCCACCACCTCCGCGTACAGGCCGCCGCGGCCGTCGTCGGTGAGCGCGTCCGAGAGCGTCTCGCGCGTCTCCGCGAGGCGTCCCTGCACCCAGCGCTGCGCGAGCGAGAGTTCGCGCTCCAGCGCTTCGAGTTCGGCGAGTTCGTCCGCGAGCGCCGGGACGTCCTCGCCGCCGTCCAGGTCGACGTCGTCGATGCTGAGGTAGTGACAGCGCGTCAGATCGAGGTCGCGGCTCGCCGGATACGCGGACTTCGCGCCGAAACCGTGCCGGGAGACGTTCACCTCCAGGCGGAGGTTGCGCGCGATGTGGAAGTACTTCCGGCGCTTCTCGTCCGTCCGGCTCTCCACCAGGCCCGCCTCCTCTAGCCGGCGGAGGTGGTCGATGACGGCCTTCGGGGAGACCCCGAGGTACTCGCTGATCTCGGTGACGTAGCACGGCTTGCGCGCGAGCAGCCGCAGGATGCGTCGCCGATTCTCGTTCCCGAGAAGGTCGAGGAGTGCCCCGGAGTCCATGCCACTACGCGGAGGTTGTCGCCACGCGCTGAAAAGGGTAGCGCAGCGGGATCGGTGACCGTGGCCGCCGATGCGCTTTTGTACTCTCGTGATAGACATTCTCACACATGTTCGAGGCGTTCTCCTCGGGATACTACCTCGGACGGCTCTACGTCGAACCGTCCGAGAGCGACGTCGCCGCCCTCCAGCGCCGCCAACACGAACGCGTCAACGCGCAAGTCTACGCGTCCGACGACGCCCTCGCGCGCACCGACTACCCCCTCGTCATGAAAGTCGGCACCCGACACTACCGCGTCGAAGGCGACGCCGACGTCCCCGCCGACACCCTCGTCCTCCCGCGCGAAACCCTCGACGACGCCGGCATCGACAACCCCCCCGCGCTCTCCGAAGTCCTCCTCGCGCGCCCCGACCACGCCAGACGCCTCTACGAAGTCGGCGCCGTCTAACGCGTTCGCCCGCGTGCCCGACGGACGCGAAGTGAGGTTCCGCATCGCTCACGGCTATCGCCGTTCGCGCGTTCGGCGGACGCTTCGCGTCCGCCTAATCCGCCCCGCCTCGCTCGCGGGTCACTTCGTTCCCCGCTCGCGTATCTGGTGGGCCCTCGCTCCGCTCGGCCCCACCTAATCCGCCCCGCTCGGAGCGCTCGCGTTCCGGTCGATGGCGTCCAAGAGGAAGTCCTGCTGGACCAGGAGAATGCCCGCGCCGACGAAGACGACGACCGCCGCGACGTAGAACGGCACGTGCACGCCCATCTCCGCCTTCAGGTGGCCCGCGAGCACCGGCGCGATGGCCGCGCCGCCCCACCGCAGGAAGTTGTACGCGCCCGAGGACACCGAGCGCGTGAACGGCGACACCTGGATCGCGAACGTCGTGAACAGCGCGTTCGCGATGCCGCAGAACACCCCGGAGACGACGATGACCGCGAGCAACTGCGTCTGCGTGCTCGCCAGTCCCGCCGCCACCATCACCGCGCCCATCCCCACGACGTCCGCGACGAGCACGCGCGCCGGGTCGAAGCGCTCCGTCAGCCAACTCACCACGAACACCGACGACACCGCGACCAGCGCGCCCCACGCGCAGAACGTCAACCCGAGCGCCGTCGCCGACAGGTTCGGGAGCGTCAGCGGCGAGTACGCGAGGATAGTGAAGAACCCGAAACTGTAGCAGAGCCCCACGAGCGCGTTCGTGAACACCGGCCGGTTCGTCAACGCCGCGAGCATGTCTCGCGGCGCCGCCGTCTCCTCCACGTCCGGTTCGCGCAGGAAGACCACCGAGACGGCGAACGCGAACGCCATCAGCGTCGCCGTCCCGAAGAACGGATACCGCCAGCTCATCCCGCCGAGGTAGCCGCCGAGGAGCGGGCCGCCCGCGATTCCCAGTCCCAGCGCCGCCTCGTAGAGCAGGATCGCCTCGCCCGTCCCGCCCGTCGAGAGGCCGACGATGACCGCGAGCGCCGTCGACGTGAACAGCGCGTTCCCGAACCCCCAGCCGCCCCGCGCGAGCGCTATCTCCGCGATGGAGTTCGACAGCCCGCACGCCGCCGCCATCACCGCGACGAGGCCGAGGCCGACGAGGATGACGCGCTTGTTCCCGAAGCGCGCGCTCAACACGCCCGAGACGAGCATCGCCACCGCCATCACCACCAGATACGCCGTGAACAACAACTCGACTTCCGCGCTCGACGCGCCCATCTTCGCGCCGATGATCGGGAGCACCGGATCGACGACGCCGATGCCGAGGAACGCGACGAACGTCGCGAACGCCGTCGCGAGCACCGGCGGAGAGAAGCGTTCAGTTAGACCGGGGGACATGTCTCTCCGGACGTCCGAACGTGCTTTCACGCTGTCGCTCGCGGAAGCCGTCTTCCGGTATCTCCGAGCGCCTCGTCGAGCGCGACCGCGCGACCACAACCCATAAGCGGCGCGCAGACGCCACTCGGGGTATGCTCGACCGACTCCTCGGCAGGGCCGCGCTCAAGGAGCGCATCGACGAACTCGAGGACGAGGTCGAGAGCCTCGAACGCCAGCGCGACGCGGAGAGCGAGCGCCGCCGGGACGCCGTCGCCGCGCGCAACGACGCCGAGGAGACGGTGAACCGGCTCGAAGACCGGATCACCGAACTCGAAGACCGGGTCGAGCGCGCCGAGGCCGACGGCGAACGCGCGCTCGACTATCGCGCTCGCGCCGACCTGCACGGGGGGCGACTCGACCGCGTGCTCTCCCGCCTCGAAACGGTCGAGTGCGGCACCGAGGGCGCGCTCTCCGCGATGGTGCCGGACGACCACGACGTCCCGGACGCGGTGGTGTCGGCGCTCGGGGAGCGCGCGGCGCTGGTCGAACGCGCCGCGCCCTGCCTCGTCTACGCGGACGACGAGTCGCTCGTGACGTGCGCGCTCTCGCCGCCGCTCGCGCCCGACGCCTTCTGCGCGTGGGAGGACGCGTTCCGCGTGGAGCGCGAGTGGTTCGAGCCCACCGGGACGTACGCGCTCGCGCTCGTTCGCGCCGACGTCTTCGCCGTCGGCATCTACGACGCGACGGGTTCGGACGTCGAGCGCGTCCGCTACGAGGGGTTCGAGAGCGACGTGAAGGGGACGCACTCGAAGGGCGGGTTCTCCCAGTCGCGCTTCGAGCGCCGCCGCGAGAGTCAGATCGACGAACACCTCGACGACGCGCGCGCCGTCCTCGACGGCGTCGACTACGACGCGCTCTACGTCACGGGCGAGGAGACGGTCTTCGGCGCGTTCGACGACGCGGACGCGACGCGCGTCGCCGACGCGTCCGGGCCGCCGCGGGAGGCGCTCGAACGCGCCCACGAGACGTTCTGGACGACGCCGTATCGGTCGCTGTAGGGCGTGCGTGCGACGCTCGCGGGCCTGCCGCCGGGGGTGCGTCGCCGCGTCGCGAGGCCCCCGGCGGACGGTGGTCAGTACACGCGCTGGGGTGGTCGCGGCCTCGTACTTAGAGTATCAGGATGAGCGGCGCCATCAGGGCGAAGCCGAGGACGGTGCCGCCGGCGAGCCACGCCCGCGTGCTGCGCTCGCCGAGGCTCTCGCCGGATTCGAGGCCCTCGGGGAGGACGTCGTCGGCGACGAGGTAGAGCATCGCGCCCGCGGCGAACCCGTAGCCGAACCCGAGGAACTCGCGCGCGAGCACGACGAAGTAGAACGCGACGACCGCACCGATGGGTTGGGGGATGCTCGTGAAGAACGCCGCCCCCCCACATCTTCGCGTTGCTCATCTTCCCGCGCATCGGGATGGCGGTGGCGATGCCCTCCGGGACGTTGTGGACGGCGAGCGCGCCCGTCATCACGACGGCGAGGATGGGGACCGTGAACCCGAGCAGGTGGACGCCACCGCCGTGCTGGAGGGCGTTGAGTTCGGCGAAGGAGACGCCGATGGCGATGCCCTCGGGGAACGAGTGGACGAGCAGGACGACGAAGATGTTGAGGAGGGTGGTGGCGTCCGCTTCCGCCATGTCCTCCGGTTCGTAGCTCATCCGTTCGACGATCTTGTGCGCGCCGACGACGAGCAGGACGCCGAGGACGAACCCGCCGCCGGTGAGCCATATCGAGGAGTGGTGCAGGTAGGCCTCGTAGAGGAGGCCGAAGACGGACGCGGAGGCCATGAGGCCGCCGGCGAGCCCCCACAGGCCGACGTCGAGGCGGTCCCGGACGTCGTCGACGAAGAACAGCGGGACGGCACCCAGGCTCGTCCCGAACGCCGCGACGAGTCCCGCGACGAACACGAGTACGTACGCGTGCCATTGCATCGAATGT
>JBDGUG010000028.1:0-23564 GCA_042216135.1 Halarchaeum sp.
ACAGAATCCGCGGACTGAAGCGGCAGCCGGAGACGGAGCGCATAACTATTTTTGTCTGCGGTGAATGATGTGAGATAGCATGGTGACTCGGTGTGACTGATCTACACGAACGGGTGACAGCCGTCCGCGTCGCGGGGGCGCGAGCGGCCGCGCTCGCGGACTCCGCGGGCGGCGCCGTGCCCGTCACGGCTGTCGGGTCGACCGGGGCGCGGGCCCTCGAACCACTCCTCTTCGCGACCCACGAGGACGAGACGGCCGTCGTCACCGACGCCGACGCGGACGACGTCGCCGCCGCCGCGGACGCGCTGGCGGACGGCGAACTCCCCGACGGCGCGGACGCGCGCGTCGAACACGACGTGGCACCGACGACGCTCCCCGTCCCGGACCTCGAAGGGTTCGCCGGGTCGCGAACCGTCCTCGCGCGCTGCGGCTGGCTCGATCCGACAGACCCCGACGACTACGACGGCGCCGTCGGGTTCAGCGACGCCGACGGCGACGCGGTGCTCGACGCCGCCGAGTCCGCGGGCCTGCGCGGCCGCGGCTGGGGCGACTGGAGCAGCGACGAACCCGTCCACGACCTCTGGGCGGGCGTGCGAGAGCGCGACGGCCCCGGCGTCGTCGTCGCGAACGCGCACGGGAACCCGGGCGACGCCCTCCTCCTGGAGAGCGACCCGTTCGCCGTTCTGGACGGGCTACAGGCGACCGCTCGCGCCGTCGGCGCGACGCGCGCGTACGTCTACGCGAGCGAGAGCGACGAGGCGGCGCTCGACGGGGCCCGCGACGCGGTGGCCGCGATGGACCTCGACGTCCCCGTCGACGTCGTCGAGGGCCCGTCCGCCTACCGCGCGGCGGAGCCGACGATGGCCATCGAGGCCGTCGAGGGCAACCACCGACTCGAAGCGCGCCTGCGCCCGCCCGGCCCGGACGTCGAGGGCGTCTACGGCGCGCCGACGGTCGTACACACGGCGCGGACGCTCTCGCACGTCGCGGGCGCGCTCCGCGGCGACGGCCTGGACGCGCGCGTCTTCACCGTCACCGGCGACGTGGACGCGGACGCGACGGTCGAACTCGGCCCGGACGACGACGTCGCGCGCGCCGTCGACATCGCCGGCGTCGAGGACTACACCGCGGCCTGCGTCGGCGGGAAGTTCGGCGGCGTGACGAGCGACCTGGACGTCGCCGTCACCCCGAGCGCGCTCGCGGACGCTGATCTCGGCACGGAGGGCGTCGTGGAGGTGCTCGGCCCCGACCGGTGTCCGGTCGAGTTCGTCGGCGCGCGCGCGAACTTCGCGGCGGAGACGAACTGCGGCCGCTGCGTCCCCTGTCGCGAGGGCGCGACGCAGCTGACCGAGATGTTGCGCGACGTCTACGACGGGTCGTACGACGAGGCGGGTATCGAGGAGCTCGCGGACGTGATGGCGTCCACGAGCATCTGCGCGTTCGGCCGGGACGCCCCGCGTCCCGTGCGGACGGCGATGCGGGAGTTCGACGAGGCGTTCGAGGCGCACGCCGCCGGCGACTGTCCGAACGGCGCCTGTTCCGTGGGAGGTTCATAGATGAGTTCAGAGCACGCGGACGAACTGGAGGCACCGCCGCTGACGGAGACCATCGCGCCGGGGACGGCGACGGATCCGGACGTGAAGAGCGACGCGGAGGCGAGCGTGACCGTGGACGGCGAGACGGTCACGGTCCCCGAGGGGTCGACGGTCATCGAGGCCGTCGAGGCCGTGGAGACGGCGGGGAACGTCCCCGCCCTCTGCTACTACGACCGGGACAGCCCGCAGGCCGAACGCATCGGCCCGCGCAGCGAGTGCCGGACGTGCATGGTCGAGACGGAGGAGCACGGGATGGTGCCGTCGTGCAGTTTCCCCGTGGAGGACGGCCTGACCGTCTCGACGGACGACGAGGGGGCGTCGCGAGCGCGCGACGTGAACCTCGACCTCGTCCTCTCCGATCACAACCTCCGGTGTACGACCTGCGGGAAGAACGGCCGCTGCGAACTGCAGGACGCGTCCATCGAGAACGACGTCGTCGAACCCCGATACGGCGTCTTCGACGACCGGGACGCCTACGAACCGCTCGACGATTCGAGCGACTTCATCCAGATAGACCGGAACAAGTGCATCCTCTGTAACCGCTGCGTCGAGGCGTGCAACGACGTGCAGGTCGAGGGCGTCCTCCGGATGGAGGGCCACGGGAACGACACCCGCATCGGCTTCCAGAACGGCGCGGAGTCGATGGAGGACTCGACGTGCGTCTCCTGCGGGCACTGCGTCACCGTCTGCCCCACGGGGAGTCTCGTCGAGCAGGGGATCACGGACGCGGCGACGATTCCGCTCCCCGGCTTCAGTCAGGAGAACAGCATCGGGAAGACCATCGAGAGCACGGGTAAGGAGAACAAGGGACCGATGACGCGCATGAAACGGGACGAACCGAAGGATCTCGAGAGCGAGGATCGGGCGGACGAGAACCCGGGTGATTGGCTGTGAGCGGCGAACGCAAGGAGGGCGTCGCCGGCTTCATGCAGCAGGCGAAGGCGCAGGCGAAGCGGAACGTCGAGCACTTCGCGGAGGGCGTCGCGGCGGACTCGATGCCGGAGGGGAAACTCTTCGACATCGCGACGCAGGTCAGCGACCACCGCCTCGGCGAACTCACCGTGGACGACACGACCTGCGGGTACTGCGCGGTCGGCTGTCGCTTCGACGTCTACACGGACGGCGACGAGGTGCTGGCGACGCGCGCGACCAGCCCGGAGCAGTCGCCGGTGAACGACATGTCGACGTGCGTGAAAGGGAAGTTCTCGTACAACTTCGCCGACCACGAGGACCGCCTCACCAGTCCGCTCGTCCGCGACGAGAACGGCGAGTGGCGCGAGGCGAGCTGGGACGAGGCGCTCTCGCGCGCGGTGGAGGGCTTCCAGTCCATCATCGACGAGTACGGCGGCGAGAAGATGAGCGTCATCGCCTCCTCGAAGGCGACGAACGAGGAGAACTACCTGATGGGCAAGTTCGCCCGACAGGTGCTCGGGACGAACACCGTCGACAACTGCAACCGGCTCTGTCACTCGTCGACGGTCGCCGGCCTCGCGAAGACGTTCGGGTTCGGCGCGGCGTCCATCAGCGTCCACGACTTCGAGGAGGCGGACTGCATCTTCCTCACCGGGTCGAACACGACCGAAGCCCACCCGGTGCTGGGCACGCGCGTCAAACAGCACGTCAAGGACGGCGGCGACCTCGTCGTCTTCGACCCGCGCGAGATCCAGATCGCGGAGTACGCCGACCAGTACACGCAGATCAAGCCCGGCCACGACCGGGCGTGGGTGAACGGGATCACGCGCTACCTCATCGAGAACGACCTCTACGACGAGGAGTTCGTCGCGGAGCGCACCACGGGCTTCGAGGACGTGAAGGAGGCCGTCGCCGACTTCACGCCCGAACGCGTCGAAGAACTGACGGGCGCGAGCGAGGAGGAGATAGCGTCCGCCGCGGAGTACATCGCGGACGCCGACCGCTGCCTGTTCGGGTGGACGCTCGGCATCACTGAGCACTCCCGCGGCACGGACAACGTCACCGCGCTCGCGAACCTCGCCGCCATCACCGGGAACGTCGGGAAGCCCGGAACGGGCGTCAGCCCGTTCCGCGGGCAGAACAACGTGCAGGGCGGCGGCGGCGACATGGGCCCGCTCCCGGACAACTTCCCGGGCTACCAGTCCGTCGCGGACGACGAGAACCGGGAGAAGTTCGAGGAGGCGTGGGACTGCGACATCGCCGAGGAACGCGGCTACTACACCACGGAGATGTTCAACGCCTTCGCGGACGGCGAACTGAAGGGGATGTACTGCATCGGCGAGAACCCCTCGCTCTCCGAACCCGGGAAGAAGCACGCCGACGAGGTCCTAGAGGAGATGGAGTTCCTCGTCGTGCAGGACCTCTTCCTGAACGAGACGGCGAAGTACGCCGACGTCGTCCTCCCCGCCGTCTCCTTCCTGGAGAAGGAGGGGACGTTCACGAACACGGACCGGCGCGTGCAGAAGGTCAACCCCGTCCTCGAACCGAAGGGCGACGCGAGGGCCGACTGGGAGATCCTCCAGTCGCTCGCGAACCGCATGGGCCGCGAGTGGGAGTACGAGAACACGAACGAGATCATGGAGGAGATGCGCGCGCTGACGCCCATCTACGGCGGCATCAGCCACGAACGCGTCGAGGAGGAGGGCGGCGTGCAGTGGCCCTGCTACGACCTCGACCACCCCGGGACCGTTCGTCTCTACGAGGACGAGTTCAACACGGATGACGGGAAGGCGAACCTCCTCCCCGTCGAGTACAAGCCGCCGATGTCTCAGCCGAGCGACGAGTTCCCGCTCACGCTCACGACGGGCCGCGTCCTCTACCAGTACCACACGGGGACGATGACCCACCCCGAGGAGGGCATCATGAAGTACAACGACCGGGACTTCGTCGAGTTGAACCCGGAGACCGCCGCCTCGTACGGCATCGAGGACGGCGACCCGGTCCGCATGGAGTCGGACAAGGGCGAGATCGTCGTCACCGCGCAGGTCACCGAGCGCATCGGCGCGGACACCGTCTTCGCGCCCATCCACTTCGCGGAGACGGCGGTGAACACGCTCACTGACTCCGAGCGCCTCGACCCCGAGGCGAAGACGCCCGAGTTCAAGGTGACCGCCGTCCGCATCAGCCCCGTCGAGGGCAAGGATTCGACGGGCGGTCCGAGCAGCGTCGAACCGGCGCGGGGGGACGACTGAGATGGCGAAGCCCGCGCGCGCGGTGCCGGACGAGGCGACGAACCGGGAGCCCGAACGGCCCGAGGAGGGCCGCGAGGCCATCGACGCCGTCATCGACGAGTACGGCGGGGACTACGCGGACGCCGTCGAGCACACCGAGGAGCTGGAGAACCTCATCGAGACGACGATACTCGTCGTCGCGAGCGCGGACGACGACGAGGTCGAACAGGTCACACAGACCGTCGTGACGCTCGTGAAGGCCGCGGACGGCATCAGCAGCGAGGGGACCGTCGAACTCGCGGAGCGCCTCGGCGAGAACGCCGACGAGTTCGTGGACCTGCTCGACACCGTGATGGAGATGCAGGAGTCCGGCCAGCTAGACGACCTGCTCGACACCGTGATGGAGATGCAGGAGTCCGGCCAGCTAGACGACCTGCTCGAACTCGCGGGGACGCTCTCCGCGCTCGAAATCGACGAGGACGCCGTCGACGGCATCAACAGCCTGCTCGCCGCGACGAGCGACGCGACCCACGACTCCGAACCCGTCGGGATGTTCGGCGCGGTCCGCGCGCTCTCCACGCGCGACGCGAAGGCCGGCCTCGGCTACCTCGTCGCGATACTGAAGGGCCTGGGGCGCCGACTCCGATAGGTGATGGAAGAGGCGGAGACCGTCTGCCCGCTCTGCGCGGTCGGCTGTCACCTCGCGCGCGGCGAGGGCGAACGCGCGAGCGGTCGCGTCGGTCCGGCGAACCCGAACGGCCGACTGTGCGCGAAGGGCGCGACGGCGTTCGAGGCCGTCGAGGACGACGACCGACTCACGCGCCCGCTCGTCCGCGAGGACGGCGACCTGGTCGAGACGGACTGGCAGCGCGCGCTCGACCGGGCGGCCGACTCGCTCGGTGACGTCGCGGCCGAAAACGGCGGGGACGCGCTCGCGTTCCTGGGCGCGCCGCACTGTTCGAACGAGGAGAACTATCTCCTGCAGCGCCTCGCGCGCACGCTCGGCTCGAACGCGGTGGACAACCGCGCGCGCCTCTGCCACGACGCGGCCGCGGCCGCGCTCGAATCGCGCGTCGGCTACCCCGCCTCGACGTGCTCGCTCGACGCGCTCCGCGAGTCGGACCTCGTGCTCGTCGTCGGCGCGAACCCGGCGGTCCAACAGCCGGTGGCGTTCGACGCGTTCGTGCGCGGCGGGGACGCGACCGTCGTCCACGTCGATCCGCGCGCGAACGAGACGACGCGCGCCGCGGACGTCCACCTCGCGCCGCGCCCGGGCGCGGACGCCGTCCTCCTGCAGGCGGTCTGCGCGACCCTCTACGAGGAGGACGCCGTCGCTCGGGACTTCCTCGCCGCGCGCGCGACCGGCGTGGACGCCTACGCGGACTCGCTCGCCGACCTGGACCGGGCGGGCGTCGCGGCCGCGACCGGCGTTCCGGGCGAGGACGTCGCTGACCTCGCTGATCGGGTCGCCGGCGCGGATCGCGTCGTCGCCGTCGCTGGAACCGGTGTCGAGCACGACGGCGGCGCGACGCCGAACGCCCTCGTCGACCTGCTCGCGCTCACCGGAAACCTCGACGACGAGGGCGGGTTCGCGCTCTTCCGCGGTCTGAACAACGAGCAGGGCGCGACGGACGTCGGCTGTCGCCCGGACAGACTCCCGGGGCACGCCGACGTCACCGACCCCGAGGCTCGCGCGCGCGTCGCCGACGCGTGGGGCGTCGAACCGCCCGCCGAACCCGGACTCGACGAGCGGGAGGCGCTCGCCGAGTTCGGAGACGAGATACGGGGCGCGCTCGTCGTCGGGGAGAACCCCGCCGTCGCGAAGCGCGACGCGGACTGGACGGCCGAGCGACTGGACGCGCTGGACGCGCTCGTGGTCGTGGACGTCTACGAGACGGACACGACGGCGCACGCGGACGTCGTCCTCCCGGCCGCCGTCGGCCTGGAGAAGGCGGGGACGGTGACGAACCTCGACCGGCGCGTGCAGGCGCTCGCGCCCGCCGCCGACCCGCCGGGGGAGGCGCGCGCGGACGTCGAGACGCTGTGCGCGCTCGGGCGCCGCCTCGTCGGCGACGGGTTCGACTTCGACGGTCCGGAGGCGGTCCGCGCGGAACTCGAATCGGTGAGTCCGCTGCACGCCGAGACGGCGGTCGGGGAGCGGTGGGGGCGCGACGGCGCGACCGGTTCGGTGCCGTTCGCGCCCGTCTCCCTCGACGTCGAACCGATCCCCGAGGGCGAACTCGCGCTCGTCGTCGGCTCTCGGGCGGGCGGATTCGGTGGGCCGTCGGCCGGCGCGCGCGCGGACGAACGCGTCCACCTCGCGCCCGAGGACGCCGACGCGCGCGGCCTCGCGGACGGCGACGCGGTTCGGGTGGTCGCCGCGAGCGGGGAGGAACGACCCGCGAGCGAGACGGCCGTGGAGACGACCGTCGCGGTGGACGACGGGACGCGGCCGGGCGTCGCGTACCTGCACGCGGACGTCGCGGACCCGCTGGTTCGCGCGGGCGCGCGACGCGTCGTCGTCGAGGCCGCGTGAGACGCGTCGGGCTATCGGTGCGCGTAACGCCTATCCGCGCGCGGGACGCGGGGTCTCGTATGAGCAGACTCGTCGAACACGACGCGCACGGCCCCCTGAAACTCGACCCGGAGGACGTCGACCCGGAGAAGGGCGACGTCGCGGTGTGCCGCTGCGGCCTCTCGGACGACCGCCCGTTCTGCGACGGCTCACACCGCGAGACGGAGGACGAGGAGGACGGCGTGACGTATCGCTACGTGGACGGGGAGCGACGCGTCGTCGCGGACGTCGCGTACGAGGACTAGACGGTCTCGCGGCCGACGACCGACTCGGGGTCGAGCGCGTAGAGCGAGAAGGAGACGTCCGCGACGGCCTCGTCGAACAGGCGGAACGGCGGGGACCACTCGTTCACCGTCGCGTCGTCGACGTCGGCGTCCCACTCGCTGACGGGGCCGCGGACCTGGATGCTCCACGAGCCCTCGGCGTCGGCGGCGTAGCGGAGGAACGTCGCGGTGTCGGTGGCGTCGAGGTAGCGGCGCTTCTCGCTGTCGGCGTCGTGCGTGCTGACCCGGAGGAGGACTCGGTCGCCGTCGTAGCGGTAGCTGAGCGGGACCGCGTAGGCGGCGCCGCCGTCGGCGAGAGCGAGGACGCCGTGGTCGCCCTCGTCGAGGCGCGCTTCGAGGGCGGCCTCGGACATCCCGGTCGTGTGGACGTACTCGACGTGTTCCATGGGCGCTCTACGGGTCGCGAGTCCAAAAACCGTCGCTCCCGCGCGCCGACAGGCCGCCACCGTCGCCGAATCGTTTTCACGGTGCGAGCGCGTCACTCCGAGCATGACGTCTCGGAGACGGTTCCTCGCGGGCGCGCTCGCGTCCGGCCTCGCGGCGAGCGCGGGGTGTGGCGCGCCGCTGATCGATCACGCGGCGTACAGCACCGCGGGCGACCACGTCGACGGACTCGACTACGCGGCCGTCCGGGAACGCGCGTCGGCGGCGGACTACGGCGTCGACGGCCCGTACTACGTGAACGGCCGGCGCCGCCTCGGCGTCGCGCTGGACGTGCCGGCGCTCGTCGAAGAGTTCGGCGCGGACGCGCGCGTCGTCACGTGCACGTTCGACGACGGCCCGCGGCACGTCGAGGCGGACTTCACCGTCGAATCGGGCGTTCGACTCGCGTTCGTCGACGACGAGTTGGACTTCGAGCGGGCGTTCCGACCGTCGAACCTCCCCGCGGACGGCTGGCTGGCGGCGCGACTCGGCGTCCTGTTCGCCCTCGACGCGGACGCGGCGGCCGACCTGGTCGGGCGCGTGAAGTCGGCGGCGGCGGGGACGAGCGACCACCTGCTCACGGTCACGGTGGACGACCCCCCGGCACTCGGCGGCGTGCACGACTGGTTCGTCGCGCACGCCCGCGAGACGACGACGGGGCCGACGCAGGGGGACGGCTGGGCGAGTCGGCGGTACGCGGACGACGCGGGGTCGCTCGGCGCCATCGACGTCGTGGTGCCGAGCGTCCGCATCACGACGACGCGGGACGGCCACGAGTACGAGATCAAACTGGACGCGCTCGGGGGCTTTCGCCTGCTCGTGACGCTCGAACCCGGCGGAACGATTCCGGAGGCCGACTACCGGGGCGCGTTCCGCGAGATGTTCGAGACGCTCGGCCTCCCCGCGGACCGCGTGGACGACTACGAGTTCGAGTACTCGCCGAGCAACTGGTAGCGGTCTGTCGTGAACGATCCAAACACGTATGCGGACCGGACGAGTAGGAGGGCGCATACCGCAGATGGAGCTGACCGATTCCCAGTACGAGATCCTGTCCGCGCTCGTGAGCGGCTATCAGTCCAGCGAGTCCCCGCTCACCGGCGAAGAACTCGCGGAGGTGCTCGACCGACACCCCGGGACGATCCGCAACCAGATGCAGACGCTGAAAGCCCTCGACCTCGTCGAGGGAATCCCCGGTCCGAAGGGCGGATACAAGCCCACGCCCGCCGCGTTCGAGGCGCTCGACGCGCGCTCGATCGACGAGGAGGAGACGCTCACGCTCGCACGGGAGACGGACCGCCTGGACATCACCGTCGAGGAGATAGACTTCATCGACGTGAACGACCCGGAGAAGTGTCGCGTTCGCGTGCGCTTCCAGAGCGCCGTCACCGACCTCGAACCCGGCGATCCGCTCGTCGTCGGCCCGACGCCGAAGACGCGCCTCGTCCTCGCCGGCACCGTCGCCGAACGCGGCGACCGGGACGACGAACTCTACGTGGACGTCACCCGCCTCGACGCCCCGCTCGGGGAGTGACGCCCCAACGGTCTTCTATCGGGCGCGCGACGCCCCAACGGTCTTCCATCGGGCGCGCGACGCCCACGACGTGACGGTTCTCGTCCTCGGCGACCAACTCACCGACCGCGTCGGCCCGCTCGCTTCGCGCCCCGACGAGCGCGCCCTCCTCGTCGAGGCGCGGTCGTTCGCCGGCCGCCACCCGTACCATCCGCACAAGCGCACGCTCGTCTTCAGCGCGATGCGCCACTTCCGCGAGCGACTACGCGAACGCGGGCGCACCGTCGACTACCGGCGGGCCGAGACGTTCGCGGACGCCCTCGACGCCCACTTCGAGGCGCGCTCGGACGACGAACTCACCGTGATGCGGCCCGCGAGCCACGGCGCCGCGGCGCGCCTCCGCGAACTCGTCGACGCGCGCGGCGGCCGCCTGACGGTCGTCGAGAACGAGACGTTCCTCTGCCCGCCCGCCGCCTTCGACGACTGGTACGACGGCGACGGCCTGCGTCACGAGACGTTCTACCGGTGGATGCGACGGCGCACCGGCTATCTGATGGACGACGGCGACCCGGTGGGCGGCGAGTGGAACTACGACGAGTCGAACCGGGAGACCCCGCCGGACGGCTACGACCCGCCCGACCCGCCGTCGTTCGACCCGGACGACGTGACGCGCGCGGTGCAGGCCGACTGCGAGGACTGGTTCGGGGAGGGCTGGGCGGACCCGGGGCCGTTCCGCTGGCCGGTCACGCGCGCGGACGCCCGCGAGGCGCTCGACGACTTCGTCGCGCATCGCCTCCGCGACTTCGGCCCCTACCAGGACGCGATGGTCGACGGGGAGTGGGCGCTCGACCACGCGCTCCTCTCGCCCGCGCTGAACCTCGGCCTCCTCCACCCCCGAGAGGTCGTCGAAGCCGCCGTCGACGCGTACGACGCTGGCGACGCGCCCCTCGCGAGCGTCGAGGGGTTCGTCCGACAGGTGCTCGGGTGGCGCGAGTTCGTCCGGCACGCCTACCGCATCGATATGCCCGAACTCGACGACGCGAACCGCCTCGGCGCGGAACGCGAACTCCCGCCGCTCTACTGGGACGGCGACACCGACATGGCGTGCGTCGACGCGGCCGTCGACAGCGTCCGCACGCGGGGGTACGCCCACCACATCCAGCGCCTCATGGTGCTCTCCAACCTCGGCCTCCTCTACGGCGTCGACCCGCACGCGCTCTCCCGGTGGTTCCACGTCGCGTTCGTCGACGGCTACCACTGGGTCGCCACGCCGAACACCGTCGAGATGGGACAGTACGCCGGCGACCTCTTCGCGACGAAGCCGTACGCCGCCTCCGCGAACTACGTCGACCGGATGAGCGACCACTGCGCCACCTGCCGCTACGACCCGGACGCCACGACGGGCGCGGACGCCTGCCCGCTCAACAGCCTCTACTGGGACTTCCTCGCGGCGAACGAGGACGACCTGCGCGCGAACCACCGCATGGGACTCGTCTACTCTCACCTCGACGACATCGACGACGACCGACTCGACGCGAGCCGCGAACGCGCCAGCGCCGTCCGCGACGGCCTCCGCCGCGGCGACGTCTAACACCGGGGTTTTTGCGCCGTCGCCCGTAGCGGTACCGATGGCAGAGATAGCTGATTCGCTCAGATCGCTGTTCGAGGCACGGATCGAGGAGACCGCCGACGGCCACGTCATCCACGTCCCCGACGGACTCGTCGACTCCGGCACGCTCGACTCGGAGGATGCCTACCGCGTCGCCCTCCTCGACGCCGACGCCGACGCGCGCGAGGCCACCGCCGAGCAGACGCCCACCACTGCCACGACCGACCGCTCCCGCGAGACGGCGGACGCGAACGCGCGCGGCGTCCAAGACCCCCCGGTCGACGAGGGCGACGTCCGCACCGTCGCCATCGACACCCTCGGCGACCAGGGCGACGGCATCGCGAAAGTCGAACGCGGATTCATCGTCATCGTCCCCGGCACCGCGCCCGGCGACCGCCTCGACGTCGAAATCACCGACGTCAAGGACACCGTCGCGTTCGCCCGCCCGCTCTGAGCCGGTCGACGGGGACGTCTCCGTGCGAACCACGAGGGGCCCTCAGTGCCCGAAACCAGGCGTGGTCTCAGACGAACCCTCGTGGGGTCGAAGGCTCACGGCAAGGGCCAAGCACGCGATTGCGACGGCCGAGACAGACCCGGAATGCCGTAGAACTAAGTAGGGCGTGGTCGTATAATTCCCTCATTAGATACTTCTTTACAATATTTTGAGTTCGACTGCCGCGCACACGACCGCGGTTCGACCGGCGACCCGCGAAGCGGCCGGCAGAGCGGCGAATCCCACTGAGAGCGCTCTCACTCGTCCGCGTCGAGTCGCCTGGCGCTGAGGCGGTCGAGTTTCCCGGTCGCCGTCCGCGGGAGGGGGTCGTCGACGAAGTGGTACTCGCGCGGCCGCTGATGACGGTTCGCCCGTCGCTCGTCTCGTAGGCGGTGTCGCCGCTGAAGAACCAGCCGTCGTGGATCGCCGCGTCGGTCTCCGCGGGCTTCTGCCAGTAGGCGTCGAAGACGATGGGCGAGTTCGTGTCCACGATCAGCTCCCCGGTCTCCCCGACGTCGACCTCCGCGGTCGGGTCGTCGGTACCGAGTTCGACGATGCGGCGTCGATAGAACGCGCCGTTCCGGCCGGAGTCGGTCGGGTCGACGAGCGCGAGCGGATGATAGGTCTCCGTCGACCCGTAGATGTTGATCATCCGGTCGGGCGCGAGGTGCTCGCGGGCCCGCTCGACGACGTGCTCGCTGATGGGCGACCCGCCGTAGCCGAGCACGCGCACGCTACTGAGGTCGGCGTCGCCGATCCGGTCGTGGCCGACGAGCTGGTTCAGGACGGTTGGCGCGGTGAAGATGAGCGAGACCGACTCCCGGTCGATTATCTCGAGATAGCGTCCCGGGTCGAACTCCGGCATCGGGACGAACGTCCCGCTCAGCGCGAACCGGGAGAGGCAGTTCGAGTGCAGGCCGATGGTGTGGTAGAGCGGCATCGTCGAGAGCGTGACGTCCCCCTCGACGTAGCTGTGCTGTGCGAGCGAGGTGTCGATGGCGCGCAGGACCGCGCTCCGATGGGAGAGCGGGACGCCCTTCGGGCGGCCGGTCGTCCCCGACGTGTAGAGGATGACGCTCGGGTCGTCCGGGTCGACGTCGACTTCGGGCCGGTCCGCGGGCGCGTCCCGGAGCGACGCGAAGTCGTCCCCGACTGTCGACTCCCCCTCGCCGGCGTCGACGAACACCTCACAGGGCAGGTCGTCGTGTGCGTCCTCGACGGTCTCTCGGAGCGCGTCGTCGTACGCGAAGAGCGCGGGGTCGGCGTCTCCGAGGTGGTAGGCGACGGTCTCGGGCGCGCTCCGATGGTTGAACGGGACGGCGACCGCGCCCGCGTACTGCGTCGCGAGATTCAAGAGGACGTGCTCCGCCGAGTTCCGCATCGCGATCGCCACGCGGTCGCCGTTCGAGACGCCGCGCTCACGGAGCGCGTTCGCGATTCTGTGGACTTCGGTCTGCAGTTCGCGATACGTGTAGCGACGCCCGGTCTCGATATTCACGAGCGCGTCCCGCTCGGGCGTCCGCTCCACCGACCGCAGGAGCATGCGAGGGACTATCATAGCTCTCCGGACTCTCGGAGAGCAGAACGCAAAAAGCTGCGCACCACGGCCCTCGATACCCCCACTCCCGTTTCGACACCCGCCGGCGAACCCGCCACTCGCGTCCTCTCGCCGCCTACGATGGCGCCACCCCGTCTTCGATTCGGCTGCCACGTCTCACCGTCCGACGCTGTCGCTGCCGTCGCCCTCCTGGACGCGACGGCGGAACCAGAACCTACACGGCGCTCTCGGCCGACGCTGAGGTATGGCGAAGACAGCCGACGACCTCCGAAACGAGATCCGGGTCGCGACGGGCCGCTTCGCGCGGGAGATTTCGGCGACGTTCACGAAAGAGGACCTCGCGGCGATCTGCGACGCCGTCGGCTACGACATCGACACCGACTCGCTGCCGCCGACGGCACAGATGCGCGCGGGCATCCTCGCGATGATCGGTGAACGCGACGCCGACGCGACGGACGGCGTCGACCGCGCGTTCCGGAAGGCCGAACTCGAAGCGATCACTGCCGCCCTCGACGCGTAGCCCCTCACGGAGTGAGTGCGAATCTCGGCGCTTCGTCGTCGAGGAGACGGGCGTGTCGCTGGCGCTCCCCGGTGTGCGTCTGCTGGCCCCCGTCGGTATCGGCGACGCGCGCGGCCTGTTCGCCGTCCCCGGCCGACCCGTCTACATCTAGTTCGCCGTCGTCACCGAGCGCTGCTTGCTGATGGACGTCCCGCGGGGTGTCGCGCATGCCTGCGCTCCACCCGTTCCGGCGACGCGACGACATCTCCGCCGAGGCGGACTACATCCTTCCCCACGATGTAGTCGATATATTCCGACTATTCCAAACATATATCATCTAATAGCTACTACGGGTGTGTATGGGCGAGGAATCCCAAGCCGCCCCGTCGTCCGAAACCGCTGGTGAGGCCCGGAGTCGGTGGATGGACGAACGGACCACCTTCCAACGCGTCTACGACGTCGTCACGACGCTCTCGACCTACGAACCAGTGCGCGAAATCGCGGACCAAGCGTCCTGCTCGACGGACGGGGCGCGCGACGCCCTCTCCCAGCTCGCCGAGATGGGCATCGCCGAGACGCGCGGGAGCCGTCCGGTCGAGTATCGGCGCAACGAGGCGTACTTCCGCTGGAAGCGCATCGAGGACCTCGCTCGCGAACACAGCCCGAGCGAACTCCGCGCCCGAATCGACGCCCTCATCGAGGAGGACGAAACCCTTCAGGAGCGCTTCGGGGCGCCGAGCCCCGATGCCGTCTCACCCGGCGAGTTCGAGGGCGTGGATCACGAGACGTTTCACGACCGCTGGGACGCGCTGAGTCGGTGGCGCAGTCTTCGCCACGATATCGAACTTCTCCAGCGGGCCGCCCATCGCGCCGAACAGCGTCGAGACACCGGTGACACCGCCTCCGCCTGAACCCTCCATTCTCGATGCCGTCAACCTCAGACGAGGACGACCAGCCCCCGCAGGGCCGTCTCGACACGACGACGTTGCGAACACTCGGCCGTCGCGCAGCGACACACCCCCTCGTCGCGGCGTGGTCCTTCGAACCGGATAGTGTCTCACCCCGCTCTCTCAAGGTCGAACTCGACGCGGACGCCTACCCCGTCGACGTCGACGCCGCCCGGCTCGAAATCCACTGGTTCACCACTGACGACTACTACGTCCACTACATCGAGACGCTCGATACCGACTACTACCAGTGTCGCTGGGACCGCCATCCGAAGACGGACGCACCACGAAGCCACTTCCACCCACCGCCCGACGCTGGGACCGCCGTCGACTCCCCGCTCGGGACACACGCGCTCGACGTCCTCTTCACCGTCCTCGATTGGGTGCGCGAGCGCGTCACCGGCCTCCACGAGCGCTGAAGCGCTCCCGAGGCCCGACGAACGACGCCTGCAGAGACCCGGCCGCCGGTGCGCCGTCAGCTACTCGAACGCGGCCGCGTCGTCTCCCCTGATGCTGTTCGAGCGCCTCGCCGTGCCGTCGCTGTCGCGTCAGTGGCTCGATGCCGCGGATGGCCTCACTCGCTCCCGACTTTCGTGGTCACGCGGAACGTCTCGGGCGGGTTGAGGATGCCCGCGACGGTCCCCATAGAGTGGACGACGGTGACGACGGGCGCCAGCGGGAGGGCGAGGAGCCACTGTCGGTGGTCGCCGCCGTAGTAGGCGACGCCGAGCAGGTACCAGGCGAGCGTGCAGAGCGCCAGCCCCATCGACGCGACGAAGAACAACCCACCGTACACGACCGTCACGCTCAACAGCGACAGCGGGACGACGAGGAGCGTCACGATGGGGGAGAGCGCCCACGCGTAGTTCCGCACGCGCGTCAGGAGTTCGTATCGCAGCGGTAGCATCGTCGACGCCTGGACGTTCCCCGCCGCCCAGCGGCGGCGCTGCTGGAGTATCTCGTACAGCGAGGGCGGGGCTTCGTTCCGGCAGACCGCGTCCGACAGCGCGAACGTCACGTCGAGCTCCTGGAAGGCCGCCCAGACGAACGCGGTGTCCTCGACGAGCGTCTCGCGGTCCCACGTCACCTCGTCCTCGACGCGACTGCGGACGGCGATGCCGCCGCCCCACGCGAACAGCGGGATGGAGAGCCGCGCGAACGCGCGCTGTTCGAACTGGACGCCCATCCGATAGATGTCGGCGAGATAGCTCAGGTTCGACCCGGTGCGCCGCGGTTTCTCGCGGAGTTGGACGATGTCCGCGTCCGGCAGTCCGTCGAGCGACTCGACGATGCTGTCCTCGTCGAGGTAGAGGACGAACTCCCGCTCACAGGTCAGCGTCTGGCGCGCCCACTCCTGCGCGCGGCCCTTCCGGACCGCGCGACACGAGAAGTCCTCGGGGACGACGTGCACCGTCGCCCCCGTCACGTCTATCGGTGCTTCCGCGACGACGTGCACGTCGCCGAGTCCGTCCGGGAGGGAGTCGACGGTGTCCTGCACGACGTCGGCGGCGTCGACGGTCATGATCCGCACCTGGATCTCGTCGAGGCCGTACTCGGTCGGCGGCGTCTCGTGTCCCGCGCCGACGACGGCGGTGAGGACGAACCAGACGAGCGCGGTGCCCGCGAAGAGGAGCGTCACGCCCCAGAGTGCGACGCCGAACAGCGGCGCGAGCCCGCCGCCGGTGTCGACGGTGGTCGTCGCCGCCGCGTGGCCGGGGGCGCCGCCCGGCCCGGACACGACCGTCGGTGCGAACAGCGCCGCGGCGCCGCCGACGAGCAGCGTCAGGGTGACTCCGACCAGTGCGATCCGTTCGGTGTTCATCGTGCCCGTAGCCAGTCCTCCCAGCCCCATGAACCGTCCAGACGCTCCACGCGAATTCACTCGGCTTCCGCCCATCCTGGACTCTTAACCCCGATAAATCCGGATTAACCGCCCGACGGTCGAGCCTATTCAGATAGGCTTCCGGCGCGTCGGGGTACGTGCATAGACAGCGCCCTTTCGGGTTCGAAGGCGCTCTGTACGGCCGTAATGCGATTCAAACTCGCCGCTGTCACACTCGGTATCGTCGTCGTCGCGTCCGCGTTCGGTGCGAGCACGTTCACCACCGCGACCGTCTCCCAGTCCACCTCCATGGACGTCGTCTCCGACGACAGGGGTCTCGTCGGGCTCGCGCCGGGGAACGCCTCCACCGACCTCGTTCGCACGGGAACCGACGGGAAGCTGACCATCGACTTCTCGGACAGCGCCGCCGCCGGCTTCAACGGCGACAGCACGTTCCAGATCGGTGATAACACCTCGACGCCGCCGACGTACGCGTTCAACATCACGAACAACGACGGCGCGGCCCACACGTTCGACCTCTCCTACGCGTTCGACGGCACCAACCCGGCCGGCGAGAACGTCAAGCTCTCCGTCTACAACGCCTCCGGTAGCCACCTCGCCACGGCCTCCGACGAAGCCAGCGCCACCTTCGACGCCGGCGCCGGCACGACCCGCTACGTCGTCGTCACGGTCGACACGTCCGGCCTCGACAACAGCTCCACCCTCTCCGGAACGGTCCAGATCAACGCCTAACGGCCCTCTCTCGCCTTGTTCCGCACCGTCGCCGTCGTCGTCTTGCTCGTCCTGACCGCGCTCGTCGCGGCACCCGCTGGCGCACCCGTGCAGGTGTCGTACGTCTACTCGGACAGCATGGAACCCACCATCGGCGTCTACGACGGCTATATCGTCGTTCCGGCGGGCGACGTCGAACGCGGCGACATCGTCACGTTCTGGAGCGCCGAGCGTGACGCCTACACCACCCACCGCGTCGTCGGGGAGACCCCCGCGGGGTTCCTCACGCGCGGCGACAACAACCCGTCGACCGACCAGGCCGCCGGCCATCCACCGGTCACCCGCTCGGACATCGTCGGCGCGGTCGTGACGTGGCGGGGCGACCCCGTCATCATCCCACACCTCGGGCGCGCCGTCGGGTTCGCCCGCGAGAACCTCCTCGTCCTCCTCGGCGCACTCGCGCTCACCGGCCTCCTCGGACTCCGGCGGGACGGCAGGGCGGACGCCCGCCCCGCGCGGGTCGGCGATGCCGTCTATCCGCTCCTCCTCGCCGTCCTCCTCGCGACGATAGCGGTCACCGCGTTCGGCGGCACGACGCACACCGAGACGCTGACGGCGGTCGCGGACGCGAGCGCGGCGGGCGGCGGCCGGACGCTCCCCGTCGGGACGAGCCGGAACGTCTCCTACGTCGTCGGCCTCGCCGACCAGCCGCTGACGGACCGCGTCGTCCACACCGCGGGCCTGCACGCGCCGGCGGTCACGCGCAACGCCACCGCGCTGACCGTTACGGGGACCGTCCGCGCGCCGCCGACGCCGGGGGCGATACCCGTCGAAATCGGCGTTCGGCGCTACCCCGCGGTGCTCCCGCACGCCGTCATCGCCCGCCTCGACGCGCGCCACCCCCTGCTCGCGGCGGCCGTCTCCCTCACGCTCGCGTCCCTGCCGTTCCTCGCCGCCGTCGCCCTGACCGTCGACGGCGGCGCGCGGCTTCGCCGGGGGCGCGCTCGCCTCACCCGACTCCTCACGGCGGGGTTCGAATGACGCGGCGCCGAACGCGCGCTCGCTCGCGTCGCGGGCCGTGGGCGGTTCTGCTGGCGGTCGCCGTCGCCGTCGCGCTCGTCTGCGCCCTCGCCTACGGCGCGCCGGGGACCAGCGCGTATGCGACCGGGAGCGTCGACCGCGGCTCGGCGATTCCCGTCGCCGCCGACGCGAACGGCCTCCTCGCGCTCGACGTCGCCTCGTCCGTCCAGCGAAACGCGACGAGCCGGCTCGTCACGGTCACGAACCATCTCGGCGCGAGCGCCGCCGTCACGGTCACGCTCCGCGGGGACGCGGCGAGCGACGCGCACCTCGAAGTCGACGGCGTGGCGAGCGGCGACAGCGTGACCCTCTCCGTCGCACGCGCCGGGAACCGGACGGTCGACGTCGCGGTCGATTCGGCCGCGACCGACGGCGCCCCCCTCCGATTCGACGTCAGCGCCGAGACCGACGCCGTCGCCGCCGCCGCACCGAACCGCTCGACCACGATCACGTCCTGATACGCATGCTCCGACTCACCTACCTCCTCGCGAAACGCGGCCCGCGAATAGCGCTCGCGCTCGCCCTCGTCGCGCTCGCGGCGTTCGGCGCCGCCGGCTGGACCGCGACGCATCCGCCGACGACCGACGTCACCGACCACGAGAACGAACAGCGCGTCACGCTCGCCGTCGGGGCGAACGCCACGGTCACCGGGAACACGTCGCTCTACGAGCGCGGGACCGTCCTCCACGACCCCGCCGTGTTCCCGCCCGAGGCGCCGGTCGTCACCGTGACGCCGCGGGTGCGGAGCGCGAACGCCTCGTTCACGTCGGTGTCGCAGCACGTCACGCTCGTCTACACGGCGACGCGGCGCGGCGAGCCGTTCTGGACGCGCACGATTCCGCTCGCGACCGACCGTGCGAGCGACGCGTCGACGCTCGCAACGCCGGTCACCGTCGACACGGCGCGCGTCCGCGAGCGCCTCCGCACCTACCGAAACGACGTCGGTGACGCCGGAACGGTCGCCGTCGCCGTCCGCACGAACGCGAGCTATCGGGTCGCCGGCTACGCCGGCCGTATCACTCGGAGCACGCCGCTCGCGCTCAGCGGCGACTGGTACGACGTCGAGACGGCCAGCGAATCGCAGGACCACAGCACGACGCGTACGCGAACCGTCGCCGTGCCGTCCACGCGCCCCGTTCCGCCGGCCGTGCTCGGTGGCCTCGGCGCCCTGGCCGCGCTCGCCGCCGTCTGCGCGCTCGCGTGGTACCGCGCGTACCAGCCGTCGCTCGACGTCGTCGCCGCGGACCTCCACCGGCACCGCTACGCCGAGTGGATTTCGACCGGGGTCGTGCCCGCCACGTCGGACGACCCGGTCGTCGACGTGGCGACCCTCGAGGACCTCGTGGACGTCGCCATCGACGCCGACAGCCGCGTCATCTACGACCCCGCGGCCGGCCGCTACGTCGCCCTCACGCCGGCCGCCCGCTATCGATTCACGCCGGACGAGACGCCGACCAGGGGCTGACGCGGCCGACGGTCACGGTTCGAAACCCGGCCAAAACATACCCGTCTGTCGCCCCTCCACGGCACCGAATGGCAGTCGACTCCCCCCTCCGCCTCCTCCTCGTCGACGACGACCCGTCGTCCCTCCGGCTCCTGACGACGCATCTCGACCGCATCGACGACGTCGCCGTCACCGCCACGACCGACCCGGACGACGCCCTCGAAGCGGTCGACGCCGGCGCCGTCGACTGCGTCGTGAGCGACTACGCGATGCCCGAACGGAGCGGCCTCGAACTCCTCGCGGCCGTCCGCGAGCGAGACGAACGACTCCCGTTCGTCCTCCTCACCGGCGTCGGGAACGAGCGCGTCGCGAGCGACGCCATCGACGCGTCCGTCACGAGCCACCTCCGGAAGCGCGCCGCGGACTCCGCGGCCGACCTCGCCGCGCGCGTCCACGCCATCGCCGTGGACGCCGTCCGCGACTCCGGGCGCGCGGCCGCCCTCGACGAGCACCTCACGTTCGTCGACGTCGTCCTCGGTGCGCTCGACGACGTCATCTACGTCATCTCGCCCGACGGCACGCCCCTCTACTGGAGTGACGCGCTCCGCGACGTCACCGGCTACGGCGACGCCGACCTCGCCACCATCGACGTCACCGACATCGTCCCCCCGGACTATCACGACGTCCTCGCCGCCGCCATCGACGCCGTCCGCGACGGCGACTCCGTCACCGTCGAGCTCCCCCTCGAGCCACGCGACGGCGACCCGATCCCGTTCGAATTCACCGGCGCGCCCCTCTACGGCGACGACGGCGCCGTCGTCGGCATCGCCGGCATCGGCCGCGACCTCACCGAACGCAAGCGCTACGAGACGGCGCTGGAGGGCCTCCAGCACACCACGACCCGGCTCTTCGACGCGGACGACGCGACCGCCGTCGGCGCCGCCGTCGCGGACGCCATCGACTACATCCATCCCGTCGTCCACAGCGTCGTCTACCGGCACGCCGCCGCCGACGACACGCTCGTCCCCGCCTCGTTCGACGCCCCCGCGTTCCACTACGACGTGGACGAGGACGCGCCGGTCGCACGCGTCTACCGGACGGGCGACCCCGAACGCCGCGACGTCGACGCCATCGCGGACGACCGCGAGCGCCCCGCCGACGCCGACGCCGCGCTCTACGTCCCCATCGGCGACCACGGCGTGCTCGCGTTCGGCCTCGGGAACGCCGACGCCCTCGGGCACGTGTGGTCGGTCGCCGAAATCCTCGCGGCGAACGTCGCGGCCGCCCTCGACCGCATCGAGCGCACCGCCGAACTCCGCGACCGTGAGCGCGTGCTCGCGACGCTCCACGCCCGCTCGGACGACTTCGCGCGCGCGACCGACCCCGACGAGGTGGCGGCGACCGTCGCCGACGCCGCCCGCGACGTCCTCGACGCGCCACGCGTCGCCGTCTACCGCTGGGACGACGACGCGAGCCGGCTCCGGCCCGCCGCTGGCGACGCCGACGCTGCCCCCGTCGACGCGTCGAGCGCCGGCCGCCTCGTCTGGGAGGTGTTCGTCGACCAGCACGCCGCTGTCGCCGACGACCTCGACGCCGAGCGCGCCCCGTGGCCAGACGCCCGCAGCGCGATCGCACACCCTATCGGCGACCACGGCGTCTTCGTCGCCGGCGCCCCCTCGCGCGCGGCGTTCGACGACCGCGACGTCGAGTTCGCCGACCTCCTCGTCTCGAACGCAGCGAGCGCGCTCGAACGCGCCGTCCGCGAAGCGCGCCTGCGCGAGGCCGAAGCGGAGCTCCGCGAGCGCAATAACTCTCTCCAGCGGCTCAACCGTCTGAACAGCGTCATCCGAGACATCACGGGCGCGCTCGTGCAGGCGGAGTCGCACGGGAGCGTCGTCCGCACCGTCTGCGAGAACCTCGCCGCGGACGACCGCTACGCGCTCGCGTGGATCGGCACGCTCGACGACGGCCTCAACGTCGAAGCGTGGGCCGGCACCGGAGAGGGCTTCCTCGACCACGTGCTCGAACTCGGCGCCGAGCACGCGCTCGCCAGTGACGCCCTCGAGACCGGTGAACCGGTCGTCGTCGAGGACGTCCTCCGCGACCCCGCCGTCGCGGACGTCCGGCGCGAGGCGATGGACCGCGGCTTCCGGAGCGCCGTCTGCCTCCCCCTGCGATACAACGAGACGGACTACGGCTTCCTCGAACTCTACGCGCGCACCCCCAGGGCGTTCACCGGCGAGGAGCGCGACGTGCTCGTCGAACTCGCCGCACACATCGCGAACGCGCTCGACGCCGTCGACCGCACCGAAACGATCCTCTCCGGGCGCTCGCTCGAACTCCAGTTCGCGCTCGACGACGGGGACGACCCGCTGTTCGCGCTCGCGCGCCGCGCCGGCCGACCGCTCGACGTCGACGCCGTCGCCCCGCACGACGACGGATGGCTGGTCTACGCCACGGTCGAATCGGGCGTCGCGGACGTCCTCTCGGTCGCCGAGCGGAGCGTCGCCGTCACGGACGCCGACGTGGTGCGCTCGACGGACGACTCGGCGCTCCTCGCGCTCGTCGTCTCGACCACGCGCGTCGTCGAGGCGTTCGCCGACCGCGGCGCGACCATCCGCCACATCCGCGCGACGGCGGACGGCGGGAGCGTGACCGTCTCCGTGCGCCCCTCGACGGACGTGCGCGCGTTCACCGACGCCGTCCAGAACTCCCTCCCGTCCGCCACGCTCACGCGGCGGGCGGTGACGACGGAGCTAGCCGCGAGTCCGATCCGCAGCGAGCTCGGGGACGTGCTGACCGAGCGCCAACTGCAGGCGCTCCGGGCCGCGTACGTCAGCGGCTACTTCGAGTGGCCGCGCGAGAAGACCGGCGAAGAAGTCGCCACCGACCTCGGCGTCTCCGGGCCGACGTTCCATCAGCACTTGCGGAAGGCCCTCGCGACCGTACTCGACGACGCGTTCGACCAGCTGTCGTGACCGCCGGCCGCGCCGCCCTACCCGGCGTCCGGCATCGAACTCGCCGTCGACCGGAACGCCCCCATCGCTGGCTTCACGCTCTCGGAGGCGAACGAACGCGGCCTCCTCGACGACGACCTGCTCGTGATCGCCATCGAGCGCGACGACGAGATCCTCACCCCCCGGGGCCACACGCAGATACGCCCGGACGACCTCGTCACCGTCTTCACTCGAAAAGGCGCCAGCGAGGCGGCGATCGAGATCTTCATAGGGTAAGGTTTCTGTAGCGTCCGCACGCGTATGCTGGCGTGAACGACGACTACGACGTGGCACGCCAGTTGCTCGACGCGGCCAGCCCGTCCGATGCGCACGGTTTCAGACGAACCCTTGTGGGGTTGAAGCTGGCACGGCGAGCGGTACGGCGCCGCCGCCCTCGCGTTACAGACGAACCCTTGTGGGGTTGAAGCGAACTCGTCACGGAGGACGAATGAGCGCGCTTGACGTCGTTACAGACGAACCCTTGTGGGGTTGAAGCGATGGCCGAGGAGCTAGAGAAACTGAGCGAGTTCCAGACGAACACTTATCGGAGTGACCTGTACGAACGCGCTCTTCCCCTCCCTACTCACTCGCTTCGCTCGTTCCTTGAGGAGGAGGACTCCGCGCTACCACTTCAGTTGAAAAACGGTGTTGGCGTGGCGGTGCCACAGCACGTCCTTCAATCTCATTGAGTTCGTCTGCACCGATCAGACCTGATCGGCCCCGCACGATCCAACGCCATTGAACCTATGCGACCGGATCGCAATAATTCGTTCCCCCAGGCGTAAGCCGATCACCATTATCAGTACCTCACAAAGCGGCGGTAGCGAACTCGGTGTGAACCCGGCTGGTTGACC
>JBDGUG010000085.1:0-22775 GCA_042216135.1 Halarchaeum sp.
TTTCTCGGTCCCTACGAGAGACTACCGAAATCGATCTGGGGCTAAACACGTACGAACGAGCGACGGCGGTTACTCGTCGTCGCGGAGTTCGTAGCGCAGGACTTTCCCGCTGGGGTTTCGCGGGAGCGATTCGACGAACTCGTAGCGGCGCGGGCGCTTGAAGTCCGCGAGGTCCTCGCTCGCGCGGCAGAACGCGTCGAGGTCGTCGGCGGTGACGTCGCCGGCGGTGACGACGTAGGCGGTGACGCGTTCGCCCCACTCGTCGTCGGGGAGGCCGACGACGGCGACGTCCGCGACGGCGGCGTGCGTCGAGAGGACGTCCTCGACTTCGATGGGGTAGACGTTCTCGCCGCCGGTGACGATCATGTCGTCGGCGCGGCCGGTGAGGACGAGCGTGCCGTCCTCGTTCTTCCGGACGGCGTCGCCGGTGAAGAACCAGCCGTCGTGGATTGCGCTCTCGGTCTCCTCGGGCTTGTTCCAGTAGCCGTCGAAGGTGATGGGCGAGTCGGTGTTGACGGCGAGTTCGCCCTCCTCGCCGGGGTCGACGACGGCGTCGGGGTCGTTCGAGCGTAACTCGACGACGCGGGTGTCGTGGAAGACGTTCGCGGGGCCGGTGGTGGCGGGGTCGAGGCCGTCCTGGAGGTCGTAGTAGGCGAGGGTGCCGTAGGCTTCGGTGGTGCCGTAGAGGTTCGCGAAGTGGTCGGGGTCGAAGAGTTCGAGGACGGCGTCGAACGTCCCCTCGTTCATCGGCGCGCCGGAGAAGCCGAGCGTGCGGACGGAGCTCACGTCGACGTCGTCGATGGCGTCGGTGGCGAGGAGCTGCTGGAATATCGTGGGGGCTTCGTGGAGCGCGCTCACCTCGTACGTCTCGATGGCGCGCGCGACGGTCTCGGGGTCGAACTCGGCGACGGCGAGGTAGGTGCCGCTCATCGCGAGGAGGCCGCAGAGGATGCCGTGGAGGCCGACGGTGTGGTAGAGCGGCATGATGCCGACGATGGTCTCGCCGAGGTAGTAGTGCTGGCCGAGGGAGTTCGCGAGGTGGCGCGCGGTGGTGGACTCGTGGTCGATGGGGATGCCCTTGGGGTCGCCGGTGGTGCCGGAGCTGTAGAGCATGACGCTCGGGTCGTCGTAGTCGACGGCGACGTCGGGCGCCTCGTCGGCGTCGCCGCGGAGCGCGTCGAAGGGGTCGGCGAAGTCGAGGGGAGTACCACGGACCTGAAACGCGGGCACGTCCACGGCGGCTTCGGCGCCCGCGACGGCGTCGCTGGAGAGGTCGTCGAAGACGAAGAGGGACGGGTCGCTGTCGCGGAGGTGGTAGCGGACGTCGCCCGCGGGGAGGCGGAAGTTGAACGGGACGAAGACGGCGCCGGCGAGTTGGGTGGCGACGAAGAGTTCGACCGTCTCCGGGCGGTTGGGGAGGCAGACGGCGACCCGGTCGCCGCGTTCGACGCCGCGTTCGCGGAGGCCGGCGGCGAGGGCGCGGGCGCGCTCTCGCAGGTCGGTGTAGGCGAGTTCGTCGCCGGTCGCGACGTCGACGACGGCGGTGCGGTCGGGGGTTCGCGCGACGGACTGCTCGAACAGCCGTGGGAACAGCATGGACGATAGTGGAGGTCACGAGCCAATAACTGTTTGGGTGAATCGGCCGCCATCTGCCTCCAGAGCGCTCCTCGTTGCCGATCCGCTATATGCGAATGATATATGCGGGTGGAGGACGACCGTTCGGGTATGCGCCGACTGAAGTCCATCGACCGCGCGTTCGATATCGTCCACCTGCTCTGGCGACTGGACGGCGCCACGCCCACGACGGTCGCCGACCACCTCGACGTCTCCGTCAGCACCGCCCACGACTACCTCCAGTCGCTCGCCGCGACCGGCTACGTCACGAACGATGAGGGCGAGTACGCCCTCGGCTATGCCTTCCTCGCGATGGGGAGTCGCCTCCAGCGGCGCAACCGCCTCTTCCACGTCGCCCGCCCCGAACTCCGCGAACTCGCCGACGACACCGGCGAACTCGCGAACGTCGGCATCGCGGAGGGCGACGACTGGGTGCTCCTGCACAACGAGGTCGGATCGCGCGGCCTCGAACTCGGCGACTACCCCGGGCTACGGACGGCGTTCCACACGCACGCCGCCGGGAAGGTCGTGCTCGCGCACTTCCCCGAAGAGCGCCGCGACGAACTCCTCGCCGGGGACCTCGAAGCCGTGACCGCGGAGACGACCACCGATCCCGACGCGCTCCGCGAGGAGCTCGCGACCATCCGCGAGGAGGGCGTCGCCATCGACCGGGACGGCCAGGTCGTCGGCATCGGCGTCGTCGCCGCGCCGCTGCTCGCGGACGAGGAGATACTCGGGTCGCTCGCCGTCGTCTGCCCGAGCGGACGGCTGGCGGACGAAGCGGACAGAGAGCGCCTCCGGCGGACCGTGCGGGAGGCGGCCGACACCGTGATGATAAACTACCGGTACAGCGGTTAGTACTGGCCGAGCGAGACGATCGGCGGGCTATCGTGCGGGCCGTACGGCGCGTCGTCCAGCCACTCGCCCGCGACCTCGAAGTAGTCCGCGAGCGACGCCGCGGCCTCCTTGCGGAGGATGGTCGCGGGGTTGTCCCCGCGGAGGTGGTCGAGCGCCTCGCCCGCGGCGCCGACGTTGTACTCGGCCGCGATCTCGCGGCGCTTCCCGTACACTTCGACCTCGGCGCTCCGGACGCCGTCCGTCCGCGCGCGGTCGGCGACGGCGATGGCGGACGCGGCCTCGTCGGCGTCCGCGACGCCGGAGTTCATGCCACGGGCGCCGAACGGCGCGAGGAGGTGCGCGGCCTCGCCGACGAGGAGGACGCGGTCGTTCTCGTCCACGAACGAGTCCGCGATGACCTGCTTGAAGTAGTACGTGGAGACCCAGTCGACGTTGTCCGCGTACTGTTCGCCCATCACGGCCTCGACGAACTCGCGCATCTTCTCGTCGGTCGTGACCTCCTCGGGGTCCTCGTCGTCGAAACACTGGATGTCGAGGCGCCACCCGCCCTGGAACGGGACGAGCAGGACGTTCCGGTTGCCAACGTCGGGGTCCTCGTAGTGGAAGAGGCGCTCCATCGGGAGGCGCTCGGCCTCGTCCTCGACCTCGTCGACGTCGGCGATGATGAACGCGTTCTCGGACTGCTCGCCCTCGAACTCGGAGCCGATCTCCTTGCGGACGGTGGAGCCGCCGCCGTCGGCGCCGACGACGTACGGCGCCTCGTACTCGTCGCCGTCGTCCGTGGTGACGGTGACGCCGTCGGGCCGGGAGTCGACCTGCTCGACCGCGGTGTCCCAGTGGATGTCGATGCCGGCCTCGTCGACGGCGTCGAGGAGGAGGTCTTCGGTGGTGACCTGCGGGACGCTGGTGAAGTGCGGGAACTTCCCGCGGCCGCCGGGGTTGTCGTAGGTGCGCGAGAACACTTCCTTGCCGCGCCAGAGGGTGCGTCGGGTGTCCCAGAGGAGGCCGGCGTCGGAGATCTGTTCGCCGAGACCGGGGTGGACGCGCTCCCACGTGTGGAGCGTCGCGCCGTGGAGGTAGATGGCGCGACTGCCGGGTCGGTCGCGGTCCTCGGGGTCGGCCTCGAAGACGGTGACGGGGACGTTGCGGGCGTGTAACGCGAGCGCTGCGCTCATGCCGACGGGGCCGGCGCCGGCGACGATGACGGGGTTCTCGTCCGTGGCTTCGGTCATCTCACTCGCACGTTGGCACACCAATAGGATAATAGTTTCGGTGGTCGTTCGGCGAGACGGGTCGTATAATGACCACCGTTCGGATATCTCGGGCGTTCGATGGGCGAACGTCACGCCCCCGTCCGGCCTCGGATTACAGGTCGAGCCGTTCGCTCACCCAGTGGTCGCGCGCGGCGAAGACGAACTCCTTCTCGTCCGCGAAGTCCGTCTCCGCGGCGACGAAGTCGTCCCACGCGCCCGACCCGACGCGTTCGAGTTCGTCCGCGGACGACGCGTCCGACGGGCTCGCGGCGACGAGTTCGTCGAACGTCTCGAAGTTCGTGTTCGCCGCGACGAACTCGTCCGAGAATATCTCGTCGATGTCAACCTCGGACTCACGGTCCACGAGCGACTCGGGGTCCGGAAGGTCCTCCGCCTCCGCCGCCGCGTCGGCAACGTCGTTTCGTGCCATACGAGGCGCTTCACCCTCGAACGACGTAAACCTTTGCCTATTCTTCGCCGGTGTACGGGATTCAATCGAGCCGTACGGCGTGACGATGGACGGCTAGAAGTGGCTGTCGGTGCGCGTGAGCTCGTAGCCCTCCGCCAGGTCGCGGAACGCGTCGTCGAGCGCCGACACGCTCCACCCGCCCTCGCGGACGCCGAGTCGCGTCACCTCCGGGTCGCGCATGATCCCCACGCGGTCGCCGCCCGCCGTCACCGTCACGCCCGTCACGTCCGCCGCCGCGTCGCTCACGAGGTACGCGACCACCGGCCCCAGCGCCCCCGGCGGCATCTCCTCGCGCGTGTACGGGCGGTGCTCCTCCGGAATCGTCTCCGTCATCCGCGTGTACGCCGACGGCGCGAGCGCGTTCACGCGGACGCCGTACCGGTAGAGTTCGCTCGACGCCGAGCGCACCAGACCGAGCACGCCCGCCTTCGCGCTCGCGTAACTCACCTGCCCCACGTTCCCCATCGCCGACAGCGCGCTCACCCCGATGAAGGAACGCTGCGGGCTCAATCCGTCGTCGCCCGCCGCGTCCCGCCAGTGGGCCGCCGACGCGCGCAGCAGCGCGAAGTGGCTGCGGAGGTGCGCGCGCTGCACCGCCTCCCAGTCCTCCGGCTCGATGCGATAGGAGAGGTCGTCGCGCAGGATGCCCGCGAAGTTCGCCACCGCGTCGAGACGGCCGAACTCGTCGACCGTCTCGCTCACGAGGTCCAGCGCGTAGTCGAGGTCCGCGGCGTCCCCCGGATGCGCGACGGCCGTCCCGCCCGCCTCTCGGATGTCTCGCGCCACCTCGCGCGCCGCCTCGGGGTCCTCGCCCTCGCCGTGAACGTCCGCGCCGACGTCGTTCACCACCACGGACGCTCCGTGCGCCGCGAGCGAGCGCGCGACGGCCGCGCCGACGCCGTTTCCGCCGCCCGCGACCACGCAGACGCGCCCGTCGAGGGCGTCGCTCGATTCGTCGGACTCGCGTTCGGTCATACCGAGAAAGCGGCGCGAGGGGACTTGAATATTCGCCTACACGCCGAGGTAGCGCTGGCGGAGGTCCTCGTCCTCGCGGAGGCGCTCCGTCGTCACCTCGTCGACGATGCGGCCCTCGTCGATGAGGTAGTGCCGGTCCGCCGTCGCGAGCGCCACCGCGACGTTCTGCTCGACGAGCAGGATGGTGACGCCCTCGTTCTCGCTGATGTCCTGGATGATGTCCTCGATGCGCCGCACGATGTACGGCGCGAGGCCCTCGCAGGGCTCGTCGAGCAGGATCATCTGCGGGTTCGTGACGAGACTGCGCGCGATGGCGAGCATCTGCTGCTCGCCGCCGCTCATGTTCTTCGCCGCCCGGTCGCGCATGTCGTCCAGTTCCGGGAAGCGCTCGAACATCGCCTCGACGTCGCGCGGGTCCTCCGCGTGGTTCGCCGCGAGTCGAATGTTCTCCGTGACCGTGAGGTCGCCGAAGCAACGGCGGGCCTCGGGGACGAGCGACAGCCCGTAGTGCGGAATGTCGTGCGTCTCCGTCGCGAGCAGGTCGTGGCCGTCGAACGTGATCGAACCGCCGCGAACGGTCGGTTCGTCCGCGCCGACGATGGCGCGCATCGTCGTCGTCTTCCCCGCGCCGTTCCGCCCGAGCAGGGAGACGACCTCGTCGCGCTCGACGTCCAGGTCCACCCCGAAGAGGACCTGGCCGGTCTCGTAGCCGGCGTCCAGGTCGCGGAGTTCCAGGAGGCTCATAGCTCCTCCCGGACGCCGCCGAGGTAGGCGTCCTGGACCTCGTCGTCGCCCTGTATCTCCTCCGGCGTGCCCGTCGAGAGGACGGACCCGCGGTTCAGTACCGTGATCTGGTCGCTCACCGACAGCACGATCTCCATGTCGTGTTCGATCATCAACACCGTCAATCCGAGGTCGTCCTGCAGCGACTGGACGAGGTCCACCGTCTCGCGGCTCTCTCCCGGCCCCATGCCGCTCGTCGGTTCGTCGAGGAGCAGCACGGACGGCTCAGTCGCGATGGCCATCGCGATGCCGAGGCGGCGCTGGTCGCCGTGCGAGAGGTTCTTCGCCTCCGTCTCCGCGTGCTCCGAGAGGCCGACGCGCGCGAGGATGTCGCGCGCCTCGTCCGCGCGGACGGAGCGGCCGTCCCCGAGGAGGGAGAAGGAGAACGGGCCCGCGGCCGCCGTCTGCGCGACCACGCGGACGTTCTCCAGCACGGTGAGTTCGGCGAACAGTTCGTTCCCCTGGAAGGAGCGCGCCAGCCCCAGGTGGGGGCGGCGCTCCTGGGGGACGTCCGTGATTTCCTCGCCGTCGAGGTAGACCGACCCCGACGTCGGATCGAGCGCGTTCGTGATCACGTTGAACAGCGTCGTCTTCCCCGCGCCGTTCGGACCGATGATCGCGCGGAGTTCGCCCGACTCGACCGCGAGGTCGACCTCGTCGACGGCGACGACGCCACCGAAGTGCTTGCTCAACGCCTCGGTGCCGAGCGCGGCCGACTTCGGGTCGTCCGCGCTCATTCGCCATCACCCCGTACGCGCGCGGCGATCCGATCGACGATCGCCTTCACCATCCCGAAGATGCCCTCGCGCGGCGAGATGAGCACCGCGATGACGAAGAGCAGGCCGAGGAAGAACTCCCAGTAGGAGAGCACGCCCGAGACGTCGACGTGGACGAGCGGCACCTCCGCGAGCGGGAGGACGAGCGTGTGGAAGTCCGCGAGGTACTCCTCCACGAACATCCACACGAACGCGCCGGCGAGCGGGCCGAAGAAGTAGTTCGCCCCGCCGAGCACGGCCATGATGATGATGTTCCCGCTCGTCACGATGGAGAGTTCGGTGAGCGTCGCCCCCTGGTTGTTGATCTCCAGGAGGACGCCGCCGAGCGCCGCGAACGCGGCCGCGAACGTGAACGCCCACACCTTGTAGCGGCGGACGTTCACGCCCATGGCGCGCGCGAGCGTCTCGTTCTCGCGGACCGCGACGAGCGTGCGGCCGAACGGCGAACGGACGAGCTGCCACATCAGCAGCATGCCGACGAAGAAGACGGCGGCGACCGCCCAGTACCAGTCGAACTGAATGCCGCTGAAGGCGACGTACCTGAATCCGCGGGAGGTCTCGATCCACGCGGGCATCGTGCCGTCCGCGAGCCCGGTCGTGCCGCCGGTCAGCCCACCGGGGTTGTAGTTCGCGATGAAGTGCGCGGACTTCGCGAACGCCAGCGTCAGCATCGCGAAGTAGATTTCGCCCTTGTGCGCGATGAGCCGACCGACGAGGTAGGCGACGAGCGCGGAGAGGGCGATGCCGACGGGCGCGGCGATCAGGAACGGCACCGCGAACGCCGAGAGCGCGATAGCGACCGAGTACGCTCCGATCCCCATGAACATCGCGTGCCCGAAGGAGAGAAGCCCCGTGTAGCCCATCAGGACGTTGAACGAGGCGACGATGATCATCCAGATGAGGAACGAACTCGCTATCTGCGGGTAGCCGAGCAGGAGGTCGGTCGAGATGACCGGCCGGAGCAGGAGCGCGATGGCGAGCAGGCCGACGGGGACCTGCCAGACGCCGAGGCGGAGCGCCCCGACGCGTTCGAGCAGGCCGGCCGTGGAGTCCCGGCTCATTCCATGAACCCCTCCTGACCGTAGAGACCGCGCGGACGAACGAGCAGGACGAGAATCATCACGAGGTAGGGGACGAGGCCGCCGATGCCGGGGATGGCGAGCGCGGGAACGCCCGTCACGTCCGCGAGCGACTGCAGCACGAGCGGCGTCAGGAAGACCGCCTCGCCGATGAGGAGGCCGGCGACGACGCTCCCGAAGAGGCTGCCGATGCCGCCGACGACCACCACGACGAACGTGATGATGATGTACTGATCGCCCATCGTCGGACTCATCCCGACGGCGGTGCCCTGGAGGACGCCGCCGACCCCGGCGATGACGGCGCCGAGGAAGAACATCAGGACGAAGCGCCGCGGCATGTTGATGCCGAGGAAGCCCGCCATCTCGCGGTCCTGCACGCCCGCGCGGACGGAGAGGCCGAAGTCGGTGCGCTCGATGAGGAGGTAGACGGCGAGCACCACCAGCGCCGCGACGACGACGCTGAACAGGCGGATGCGCGCGACTGTCGTGACGACGAGGTCGGCGCTCTGCGCGAGCACCGCCGGCGTCTGGACGGAGAGCGGCGTGTCACCCCAGACGGCGCGGGTCGCCTCCCGGATCATGAGCGCGATGCCGAACGCGGCGAGCAGGCCGGCGAGCGGCGGTTCGTCGTAGAGCCACTGGAGGACGAAACGCTCCATCAGCACGCCGACGACGCCGACCATGACCGGTGCGACGACGAGCGCGACCCAGAACGGCAGCCCCCAGATGGTCATCAGCTGATACGTGAAGTACGCGCCGAGCATGAACAGCGCGCCGTGCGCGAAGTTCACGATGCCGAGCAGGCCGAGGATGATGGAGAGGCCGAGCGCGATGAGCACGAGGGTCATGCCGTAGACCAGACCGCCGACGAACTGGTCGACGAACAGCCCCGGCTCCACCGCGAAGGCCAGAAGCAAGAGGAGCGCGATGGCTCCCCAGACGGCCGCGCTCCCGGCGGAGAGGCGTTCGAGTCCGAGCGTTCGAGAAGACGTAGACATCGAGGGTCTCAGAGCGTGCAGCCGGTGTCCTCACACGCCTTGACGACGTCGTCGCCAGGCGTCGTGCCCGTCACGTCGAACCACTGCTTGTACGGCTTGTCCTGCATGTCGCCCGGGTCCTTCGCGGTGGCGCTGAAGACGGGCGAGACGAGTTCGTGGTCGCACTCGCGCCAGTACATCTTGCCGCCGCCGTGGATGTCCTTCGCCGTGCTCTGGACCTCGTGGCCTTCGAGTTCGTCGCGGATGTCCTCGGCCTTCGTCGAGCCGGCGCGAACGGCCGCGCGGACCTGCTGGTCCGCGGACGTGTACGCCTTCGCGTGGCGCGCGAACGGGTCGATTTCGCCGTTGTCGACGACGCGCTGGTTGAAGTCGCTGGTGCCCTGGACGGAGTTCACCCACCCCATCGAGGCGATGTCGACCATCGAGGCGGCCTCGTGGTCGAGCCCCCAGAAGACCAGGTCTTCGAGCATGTGCGCGCCGATCTTGACGTCGGTGAGGCCCTGGTTTCGCATCTGCTTCACGGCGCGGGAGGCGTCCGGGCCGGGGATGAGGAGCGCGACGCCGTCCGCGTCGGAGTTCGCGACGTTGTTGATGTACTGGGTGTAGTCGTCGTTCGGGAACGGCGTGGCGTCCTGGCCGACGACCGTCGCGCCGTTGTCCTCGACGGCGGCGCTGACGACGTCCTTCGCGTTGTGCCCCCAGACGTAGTCGGCGTAGAGGAGGTACCACTTGTCCGTGGCGTTCGCCATCTCGCGACCGATGGTGGTCGCCATCATGTGGTTGGTCTGGTAGACCATGTACATGAACGGCTGGCAGTTCTCGCCGCGCAGGGAGTCGGAGGCCCCCTCGCCGATGTAGGAGACCTGGTTGTCGGACGCCCACGTCCCGATCTTGGTGCAGACCGAGGAGCTGACGCCGCCCTGCGCGAAGTCGATGCCGTCGGCGGTGACGGCGCGCTTCATCGCGTCGAGCGCGGCGCTCGGGTCCGTCTTCGTGTCGTAGACGTTGAGGTCGACCTTGACGTCGAGGTCGTTCTCGAGGTCCTGGACCGCGAGTTTCGCGCCCGTCGCGAGGGACGGCCCCCACGGCGCGAACGGACCGCTGTTCGGTGTGAAGAGGCCGAGCGAGACCTCCATCGGACCGGTGCTCCCGGTCGTCGTCCCCTGGCTACTGCTCGATCCGCCGTCGCCGCCGCTGTCGCTGGGTCCGCTGGAGCAACCGGCGAGTCCGGCGATACCTGCGGCACCGAGGCCTTTAAGAGCGCGTCGTCTGGTAGTCTGGCGCATACTGCCGTAATGCCCACAGATGCACATAAAGATTGTTATAGATGGGCGGATGGGTCGCGCGCGCGACACGAGAGCGAGGAGGCGAGCAGCGAAGGGTTAATAGCCTCCGCGGAGAACGAATCGCGTATGACAGGCGACGACCGCCTCGAACCCTACTACTTCCACGAGCGGGAGTTCGACTCGCTCGACGAACTCCGCGAGTGGTTCGAATGGGAGGTCCCCGACCAGTTCAACGTGGCCGAGTACATCTGCGACCGCTGGGCGCGCGAGCGACCCGACCGGCCCGCCATCCACGTCAAAGAGCCGGACGGCGACGTCTCGACGTACAGCTTCGCCGAACTCCAGGCGCTCGCCAATCGAGTCGCGAACTTCCTCGCCGCGGAGGGCGTCGAGCGCGGCGACCGAATCGCCGTCAGCGGCACCCAGTGCGTCGAGACGCTCGCCGTCAACGTCGCCGCGTACAAACTCGGCGCCGTCGCCGTCCCGCTCTCCGTCCTCCTCGGCACCGACGGCCTCTCCTATCGCCTCCACGACTGCGAGGCGAGCGCGTTCGTCGTCGCGGACGCCGCCGTCGACGCGTTGCGTGACGTCCGCGACGACGTGGACTCCCTCGACCTCGTCGTCACCCTCGGCGACTTCGACCGGGACGGCGAGGTCGCGTTCGAGGACGCCGTCGACGGCCACTCGGCGGAGTTCGAGACCGTCGAGACGGACGCCGAGGAGCCCGCGTTCATGATCTACACGTCCGGCACCACCGGCGACCCGAAGGGCGTCGTCCACCCGCACCGCCACGTCCTCGGCGAACTCCCGCAGTATCTCAGCTTCGCGCACCACGACATCGACGAGGGCGAGGTGACGCGCGTCATCTCCGAGTGGTCGTGGATCATGTCCCTCCCCGGCCTCGTCACGCCCGCGCTCTTCTACGGCGTCGGCGTCCTCGCCTGCCCGAGCGACGGCTTCGACCCGGAGCGCGAGTTCGAGCTCGTGGACGAGTTCGGCGTCACCCACCTCAACCTCCCGCCGACCGCGGTGCGGATGATGATGCAGGTGGACGACCCGACCGAGCGCTGGGACCTCTCCAGTCTCCGCTCGCTCATCACCGGCGGCGAGTCCGCGGGCACGAACATCATCCAGTGGGTCGAGGACACCTTCGAGAACGCCGCGTTCATCGAGGGGTACGGCACCACCGAGATGGGGGGCGTCATCTGCGACGACCCCGCGATGGGCTACGACCACCGCCTCGGCTACTTCGGCGTTCCCTCGGTCGGCCACGAGTTCGCCGTGCTCGACCGCGAGACCGGCGAGGAACTCGAAGAACCCGAACAGATCGGCGAACTCGCGATCAAGTACGGGGACGACCCCGCGCTCTTCACCGAGTACCTGAACAAGCCGGAGGCGACCGAGGACGCCATCGTCGACGGCTGGTATCGCTCCGGCGACCTCGTCTCCGTCGACGAGGACGGCTACTTCCGGTTCCACGCCCGCGACGACGACCTGATCGTCAGTTCCGGCTACCGCATCTCGCCCGTCGAAATCGAGGACGCCCTCGAAGGTCACCCGGGCGTCCGGACGGCCGGCGTCGTCGGCGTCCCCCACGATACCCGCGGCGAGATTCCGAAGGCGTTCGTCGTGCTCGCGGACGGCTACGAGGGGTCCGACGACCTGAAGTCGGACCTCCAGTCGTACGTCAAGGAGAACCTCGCGAAGTACGAGTATCCGCGCGAACTCGCGTTCGTCCAGTCGCTCCCGACGACGACGACGGGGAAGGTCAAGCGCAAGAGTCTGCGCGAGCGCGAGGGCGTCGCGGACGAATAAGAGTCGGAAAGAACAGAACGGCGGCGCTTACTCCTCGTCCGCGGGGAGGGCGCCGACCTCCTCCTCGAACTCCGCGAGGAGGACTTTCTTGTCGAACTTCCCGGTGGTGGTCTTCGGGATGGACTCCACGAACTCGAAGCGGTCCGGGAGCCACCACTTCGGGAAGCGCTCCAGGAGGTGTTCGCGCAGGTCGTCGGCGGTGACGTCGTCGTCAGCGACGACGTACGCGACGGGGCGTTCCTGCCACTTCTCGTGCTCGACGCCGATGACCGTGGCCTCCTTCACGCCGTCGTGACCCATCAGTTCGTTCTCCAGGTCGAGCGAGGAGATCCACTCCCCGCCGGACTTGATGACGTCGTCGAGGCGGTCGACCACGTCGAGGTAGCCGTACTCGTCGATGACGCCGACGTCGCCCGTCTTGAACCAGCCGTCCTCGGTGAACGAGGACTCGGTCTCCTCGGGGCGCGCGTAGTACTCGTCGATGAGCCACGGCGCGCGCGCCTCGATCTCGCCCTCGGACTCGCCGTCGTGCGGGACGGGGTCGCCGTCCTCGTCGCGCAGACGCAGGCGCACGCCGGGCGCGGGCACGCCGGCCTTCATCCGCTGGCCGTAGCGCTCCTCGTCGGAGAGCTTCTGCACTTCGGTCGTCTCGAACGTGTTCACGAGGTGCGGGGACGCCTCCGTCATCCCGTACCCCTGGTAGATGGGGGCGTCGTAGACTTCGTCGAAGCGCTGGACGAGCCACTCGGGCGGGGAGCCGCCGCCGATGAGGACGCGGTCGAGCGACTCGATGCTCCGGTCGTCGTTCTCGCGGACGTACGCGTCGATGTCGAGCCACACGGTGGGGACGGCCGTCCCCACGGTGACCTCCTCCTCGTCGATGAGTTCGAGCACCGCGTCCGAGCCCGTGTGCTGGCCGGGGAGCACGAGCGTGGAGCCGTAGAGCGTCCCCGAGTAGGGGAAGCCCCAGCCGTTGACGTGGAACATCGGCACGACCGGGAGGATGGTGTCGTGCTCGCTCACCGCGAACGTGTCCGCCTGCCCGTGCATCATCGCGTGCAGGAAGAGGCCGCGATGCGTGTATTGGGCGCCCTTCGGGAGGCCGGTGGTGCCGGACGTATAGCAGAGTCCGGCCTCCGTCTCCTCGTCGAGTTCGGGCCAGTCGTACTCCGTGTCGTACCCCTCGATGAACGACTCGTAGTCCGTGACGGGGTCGAGGTCGGTGTCGGGGACGGAGTCGTCGAGGACGACGTACTGCTCCACCGTCTCCAGGTCGTCCTGGACCGCCTCGACGTTCTCGACGAACGCGGGGTCGACGAAGACGATGCGGTCCTCCGCCTCGTTGATTATCTCCGAGAGGTGGTGCTCGGGGAGGCGGTGGTTCGTCGTGTGGATCGAACGCCCGCTGCACGACGGCCCGTAGTAGAGCTCGTAGTGCCGGTAGTGGTTCACCGCGATGACGGACACGCGGTCGCCCCGATCGAGGCCGAAGTCGTCGAGGGCGTGCGCGAGCCGACAGATCCGCTCGTAGGCCTCACCGTACGTGTAGCGGTGCTTCGAGCCGTCCGGGAGCTTCGTGACTATCTCCTTGTGCGGGTACTGGTCGCGCGCCCGGTGGAGGCACTTCGTGATCGTGAGGTCGTAGTCCATCGCCATCAGGCGTCACCCACGGGTTCGAAGCGGTAGAACACGCGGTCCTGCTCCTCGGGACCGTCGATGTCGACGACCTTCAGGCTGACGCGGTCGCCGATCTCGAGGTCGTCGTACTCGGCGTCGTCGATGCGCGCGGACAGGCGGACGTCCGCGCCGTCCAGGTCGACGATGGCGACGACGAACGGGACGTCGTCGTTCATCCCGAGCGGCGCGCTCCCGCGCACGACCGAGAACGCGTAGAGCGTCCCCTCGTGCGGGAGCGACTCGTACTCGAGGTCGTCGCTCTGGCACTCCGGGCAGACGACGCGCGGCGGATAGTGCAGCGCGTCGCAGTCCGTACAGCGCGTCGTGGAGAGCTCTCCGTCCCGGAGGCGGTCGTAGAACTCGTGGATGCGCGTGTTCGATTCGTCCTGTAGCTCGTAGAAGTCGAGCAGCCGCGGCAGCCCGATCTGTTCGGGGATCTGGATCGTCTCTCGTGGGGTGTCGTCGCTCATTGGGGGTCCCTCCCGAGGGTCATGACGCTGTGCACCGACCCGCTGCCGCTGAGGTTGTGGATGAGGCCGGTCTCCGGGCTGTCCGGAACCTGCCGTTCGGACTCGACCTCGCCGGCGAACTGCTTGTAGACTTCGAGGGCCTGCGAGACGCCGGTCGCGCCGAGCGGGTGGCCGCAGCCGAGGAGGCCGCCGCGGGGGTTGACGGCGATGTCGCCGTCGAGTTCGCTGCGGCCGTCCTCGACGAACTGGCCGCCTTCGCCCTTCTCAACCCAGCCGAGGTCCTCGTACTCCACGATCTCGCTGATCGAGAAGCAGTCGTGGATCTCCGCGACGTCGAGGTCCTTCACGGGGTCGTCGATGCCCGCCTGCTCGTACGCCTGTTCGGCGGCGACGGTGGCCTGCGGCCACGCGGAGAACGACGGGAGGTTGTTGATGGAGTTGGACGCCATGTTCGACTGGCCGCTCCCCGTGATGTACGCGGGCGTGTCGCTGTACTCGCGGGCCTTCTCCTCGCTGACGAGCAGGAGGCCGGCGGCGCCGTCCGTGATGCCGCTGCAGTCCAGCAGGCAGAGCGGCGGCGCGATGGGGTAGGAGTCGTGGATGTCGTCGACGTCGAGGTCCGCGCCGTACTGCGCGTACGGGTTGTGCGAGGCGTGGCGCTTGTTCTTCGCGGACACCATCGCGAGCTGGTCGCGCGTCGTCCCGTACTCGTGCATGTGGCGCTGCGCGATGAAGGAGAAGTACGGCGGCGCGGTGAGGCCGTTCACGCCGTCGAACTCCCGGTCGAGGACGTTGGACATGCTCGTCTGCATCTCCTGGGTGTGCTCGGACGGGAGGTTCATCTTCTCCACGCCGACGACGAGCGCGACGTCGAGTTGGCCGGCGGCGATGGCGAGCCACGCGTAGCGCAGCGCGGCCTGCCCGCTCGCGCAGGCGAGTTCGGTGCGCGCGATCATCGAGTCCGGCGACACGCCGAGGAGTTCGGCGGTGAGGGGCGCGACGTGCGTCTGGAACGCGAAGCGTTCGGGCTGGACGGCGCCGACGAACAGGCCCTCGACGTCCTCGGGGCCGAGGTCCGGGACGTCGTCGAACGTCGCCTTCCCAGCCTCCTGCGCGAGGTCCTTCCAGGTGGCGTCGCGGTCGCCCCACTTCGTGTGGCCGCCGCCGACCACGGCAGCGGTCCGGGTCATCGCTCGAACTCCGGGTCCCGGTCGTCACGGAACGCGGTGACGCCCTCGACCATGTCGTCCGTCGTGGTGAGCAGGCCGAACGCCTGACTCTCCAGGTCGAGACCGGTCTCCAGGCTCGCGTCCTGTCCGTCGTCGATGACGCGCTTCGCGAGTTGGAGGGCGGTCTGCGGGCCGTCCGCGAGGTCGTCGACGAACTCGCCGACGACGTCGTCGAACTCCTCGGTGGGGACGGCGCGGTTGAGCAGGCCCCAGTCGGCGGCGCGCTCGGCGGGGACGTGCTCGCCGCGGAAGATCATCTCCTTCGCGCGCGCGGGCCCGACGATGCGGGTGAGGCGCTGGGTGCCGCCGCCGCCGGGGATGAGGCCGAGGTCGATTTCGGGCGCGCCGATGACGGAGTCCTCGCTGGCGATGCGCATGTCGCACGCGAGCGAGATTTCGAGGCCGGCGCCGAGGCAGAAGCCGTCGATGGCGGCGAGCGTCGGGCGCTCGAAGTTGTCGATGGCGTCCACGGCCGCGTCCGGGGTCATCATCTCGGTCGCGGGCGCGCTCATGAAGCCGGTGATGTCCGCGCCGGCGCTGAACGCGTCGCCCGCGCCGGAGAAGACGACGCAGGTGACGTCGTCGACGTCGACGGAGTCGAGCGCGGTCCGAACTTCGTCGAACATCGTCTCGGAGAACGCGTTCAGGCGCTCGGGGCGGTCGAACTCGATCTCGAGAACGCCGCGGTCGGTGAGCGTCTTGTTGATGTACTGGTAGGGGCCGTCGCCCGTGTAGTCGTGGAAGCCGCGGCCGGCGGCCTCGCCCGTCGCGCCCTCCTCGACGAGTTCGACGAGGTAGGGGTGGGGCTCGAAGCGCTCGGCGCCGGTCTCCTCGTGGAGCGTCTCGAGCTTCTCGAGGACGGTGTCGAGGCCGAGCTGGTCGCCGAGGCGGCAGGCGCCCTCGGGGAAGCGGAGGCCGAGGCGGGTGCCGATGTCGACGGCGTCCGCGGTGGCGACGTCGTCGCCGACGAGGCGCGCGGCCTCGTTGACCATCCGGGCCTCGACGCGGAGCCAGTCGAAGCCGCCGATGTCGGCGGGCTCGTAGGTCGGTCCGCCGTCCTCCCAGTCGTAGAAGCCCTGACCGGTCTTCTTCCCGAGGTCCTCGTTCTCGACGAGTTCGGCGAGGGGCGGCGGGACCTCGCGGTCGCTGTTCTCGAGGAAGTGCGAGCAGATGTCGAGGCCGCCGAAGTCGTTGAGTTCGAAGGGGCCCATCGGGTAGCCGCGCCGGTAGACCATCGTGGCGTCGGCCTGCTCGACGGTCGTCTCGTCGGCGTCGAGCATCCACGCGGACTCCTCGAGGAACGGCATCATGACGTTGTTCACGACGAAGCCGTGGACGTCCTTCTTGACGTGGATGGGGTTCTTGCCGAACGCCTCCATGACGGCTTCGGCAGTCTCGACCGTCTCGTCGCTCGTCTCCTCGCCGTGGACGAGTTCGACGAGGTCCATCTTGACGGGCGGGTTGAAGAAGTGCGTCCCGACGACCTGTGCGGGTCGGTCGGTGGCGGACGCCATCTCGGTGATGGAGAGGCCGGACGTGTTCGAGGCGATGATGGCGTCCTCGGGGGCGTGTTCGTCCACGTCGCCGAACGTCTGCTTCTTCAGGCTCATCTGTTCGGGGACGGCTTCGACGACGAAGTCGGCGTCCGCGACGGCGTCGGCGAGGTCGGTGGTGCCGGAGACGCGCGCGAGGACGTCGTCGGCGGCCTCGTCGAGGTTGCCCTTCTCCTCGAGTTTGTTCAGGCTCCACTCGATCTGATCGATGCCGTCCTGCACGAGGTCGTCCTCGATGTCTCGGACGGTGACGTCGTAGCCCGCCATTGCGGCGAGCTCTGCGATACCGTGTCCCATGCTCCCCGCGCCGAGCACGGTGATACGACTCACGTCGGTGGCTTGCATCGCCCGGAACAAGGCCCAGAACGATTATGAAGGTTGCGGTGCGATCGCACACCCGAGCGTTTGTATATCTCGCACGAATACCGTTCAGAGCGTGAGGAGGGCGTAATCGCACGCCTCGCGGCGTGAGCGAGCGGGGGGCGAGCGAGCGGCGAGCGCGACGCGGCGGAGCCCCGAGATTTTTACAGTCATATGTGTGTAATCCCTCCCCCGGTGTCGGGGCTTCCGTTCGACATACCCAAACGATTTATTGCGGTCGGCGCCGTGGCGGGACGTATGAGCGGAACCGACCGACAGCTCACGACGGTCCGCCGGGCGTTCGAGATCCTCGAACTGCTCTGGGAGAACGGGTCGCTCGGCGTCACGGAACTCGCCGAGCGCCTCGACACCCACAAGAGCACCGTCCACGGCTACCTCCGCACGCTCGAATCCACCGGCTTCGTCGTCAACGAGGACGGCCGCTATCGGCTCAGCCTCCGCTTCCTCGAAATCGGCGGCCGCATCAAACACCGCAGCCGACTCTTCCACGTCACCCACCCGCAGCTCGAACGGCTCGCCGCCGACACCGGCCACGCCGCCTCGCTCGCCGTCGAGGAGAACGGCGAGATGGTCATCGTCCACCTCGCGGACAGCGACCGCTCCCTCCAACTCGGCATCTACGCGGGGATGCACGTCCCCATCCACTCGAACGCGTCCGGGAAGGCCGTCCTCGCCCACGACGCCGAACTCGCCGCCGACTGCCTCGCCGGCGAACTCGCCGCCGTCACCGAACACACGAAGACCGACCCGAACGCCGTCGCCGCCGAACTGGACGAGGTCCGCGAGCGCGGCTACGCGTACGACTGGGACGAACAGGTCGTCGGCATGGGGCTCGTCGCCGCGCCCGTCCTCGTCGACGAGGAAGCGCTCGGCGCCGTCGCCGTCGTGTGCGCGACGAACGAACTCCGCGGCGCCGACCAGCGCGAACGCCTCGCGGAACGCGTCCAGCAGGCCGCGAACGTCATCGCCGTCAACTACCAGTACGGCCGATAGGGCCGCGTTCCCGGGGCCGAACATGACTCGAATCCTGAATTACCCGAGGATTTATTATTACGGTCGTGGGTGATATCGGGTATGGGTGACATACCCAATCCATTGCGTGACGGTGATAGCTCCATCGACCGCCGGCGCTACCTGGCGGTGATGGCGGCCGCGTCGGCGACGGGCCTCGCCGGATGCTCCGGCGTGTTCGGCGGCCAGGAGACGACCACGACCACGTCGACGACCACCGCGACCAGCGACGAGTCGACCAGCACGACGGAGGAACCAGACCACCGGGTGAAGAAGGACGTCATGGTGGAGATGCGCGACGGCGTGAAACTGGCGACGGACGTCCACCTCCCCGAAGGGGACGAACCGTTCCCGACGCTCGTTCATCGGACGCCGTACAACAAGAACGAGGACGACCCGGTCGGAACGATGAGCGGCGCCATCGACCGCGGGTTCGCCGTCGTCCAGCAGGACATGCGCGGCCGGTTCAGCTCCGAAGGCTGGTTCGAGTCCTTCTACGACGCGAAGGACGGCTACGAGACCATCGAGTGGGCGGCCGATCAGGACTGGAGCACGGGCAAGGTCGGGATGTACGGCACCTCGTTCCGCGGGATGACGACGATACAGGCGCTCAAGGAGGACCCGCCGTCGCTGGTCGCGGCGGCGCCGCTGGTCACGCCCGCGAACTTCTACAACGACCTGCAGTACATGGGCGGCGCGAACAACCTCGGGACGTCGCTCGCGTGGACGGCCTCGAACTCGATGTCACAGATCGGTCGGCTCGGCGTCTCGAAACAGGAGGCCGACGAGCTACGGAGCGAGATCAAGCAGGTCTTCTCGAACTGGCCGGAGAGCGCCGCGTATCTCCCCGAAATCGACATTCCGGCGCTCGACCAGGGCGTCGCACAGTACTGGCGGGACTGGCTCAGTCACCCGACGTTCGACAACTACTGGAAGGAACTCGACATCCTCGCGGACGTCGAGGACGTCTCGACGCCGATGGTTCACGCCGGCGGCTGGTACGACATCTTCCTGCAGGGGTACACGTCGCTGTTCGCCGCCATCGAAGAGCGCGGGCCGGACGTGGTCCGAGAGAACCAGCACATGGTGCTCGGCCCGTGGAGCCACCCGACGTATCCGTCCGCCGACCCGGTCGGGGAGCGCGACTTCGGCGCTGATTCCGCGTACGACCTCGGCGCCGACCTCGTCTTCCCGTGGTTCGACTACTGGCTGAAGGACGAGGGGGACGGCCTCGACTCGTACGCGACGGTCCAGTACTTCCAGATGGGCGCGGACGAGTGGCGAACGGCCGAGAACTGGCCGCCCGCGGACGCGACGCCGACGCCGCGATATCTCACCGGGTCGGCGCCCGACGACCCCGTCAGCCAGGGCGGCCTGTCGAGCGAGAAACCCGCGTCGGGGTCGTCGACCTACGAGTACGACCCGATGGACCCGACCCCGACGAAGGGCGGGCCGCTCCACATGGGCCCGCTCCAGACCGCGGGCGTCGTCGACCAGCGGCCCGTGGAGAAGCGCGACGACGTGCTCACGTACACGTCCGAGCGGTTGTCGGAGGACCTCGAAATCGCGGGCGACGTCGGGGCGACCCTCTACGTCGAGAGCACCGCGCCGGACACCGACTTCGTCGTACGACTCGTCGACGTCGGCCCGGACGGATACGCGATGAACGTCACCGAGGGGGCGCTTCGGACGCGCTACCGGCACTCGTTCGAGGACCCCGAGTACATGGAGACGGGCGCAGTCCACGAGCTCGCCATCGACGTGCGCCCGGTCGCGCACACCTTCGAAGCGGGCCACCGCCTGCGTCTCGACGTCACGAGCAGCAGCTTCCCGAAGCTCGACCGGAACCCGAACACGAAGGTGGCGGTCGCGCGAGCGACCGAGGAGGACTTCGAGACGGCGACGCAGACGATCCACCACAGCAGCGAGTACGCTTCGAAGATAACGCTCCCCGTGATGGAGTGAGCGCGACGGCGGAGCGGTGAGTCGCGGCTGAACGCACGGACACGAACCAGGGAGCACGACCAGCGGCGGTAGGTGGGGCGCGAGAGCGGTCGCGCCCGCGTCTCACGCGCCGACCGAGAGGTCGACGTCGCCGAGTCGGCGGGCGTTGACGGCGACGATGATCGTGGAGAGCGACATCAACACCGCGCCGACGGCGGGCGAGAGCACGACCCCGATGGGTGCGAGCACGCCGGCGGCGAGCGGGAGCGCGACGACGTTGTAGCCGGACGCCCAGAGGAGGTTCTCCTGCATCTTCCGATAGGACGCCTTCGAGAGTTCGACGAGGCGGACGACGTCGAGCGGGTCGTTGTCCACGAGGACGATATCGCCCGCTTCGACGGCGACGTCCGTGCCGGAACCGATGGCGATGCCGACGTCCGCTCGCGCGAGCGCGGGCGCGTCGTTCACGCCGTCGCCGACCATCGCGACGAACTTCCCCTCGGACTGGAGCCGCTCGACCGTCGTGTCCTTCTCCTCCGGCAGCACTTCCGCGAAGTACTGGTCGATTCCGAGGTCCGCGGCGACGGCGCTCGCGACGTCCTCGGAGTCCCCGGTGAGCATCGCCACCTCGATACCCATCGCGTGCAGCGCGTCGACGGCGTCGCGGCTCTCCTCCCGGACGACGTCGGCGAGCGCGAACGCCGCGACGGCCTCGGACTCGTCGCGGACGAGATAGACGACCGTCTGCGCGTTCGCCCCCGCTTCGGACGCGAACTCGCGGATCGCATCGGGCGGCGTGACGTCGAACCTATCGAGGAGGTTCGGCCCGCCGACGTGATACGTCTCGCCGTCCACGTCGGCGCGCACACCGAGTCCGCGGAGGTTCTCGAAGCCGGACGCGTTCGAGCGCGGGACGTCGCGCTCCTCGGCCGCCGGGCGGATCGCACGAGCGATCATGTGCTCGGAGTCGGACTCGACGGCGGTCGCCACGCCGAGCGCGCGCGCCTCGTCCCACTCGGCGCTCGTCTCGACGCCGACGACGCCTTGCTCGCCCTTCGTCAGGGTGCCGGTCTTGTCGAACATCACCGTATCGAGGTTGCGGGCGTTCTCCATGGCGATCCGGTCGCGGACGAGCATCCCGTTCTTCGCGGCCGTCGAGGTGTTGATGGCGACGACGAGCGGCACGGCGAGGCCGAGCGCGTGCGGGCACGCGATGACGAGGACGGTGACGACGCGTTCGAGCACTGCGAGTCGGAGACCGATGGCGGCGACCCACGCGAGCGCCGTTATCGTGGCGACGCCGAGCGCCGCGTAGAAGAGCCATCCGGAGGCCCGATCCGCGAGCAACTGGGTGTGTGACTTCGACTGCTGGGCGTCTTCGACGAGTCGCACGATGCCCGCGAGCGCCGTCTCGTCCCCCGTCTTCGTCACGCGCACGCGAAGGCTGCCGTCCTGGTTCACGGTGCCGGCGACGACGTCGGCGCCGGCCGCCTTCTCCACCGGCCGGGACTCCCCGGTGATCATCGACTCGTCCACCGAGGACTCGCCCTCGACGACTTCGCCGTCCGCGGGCGCGCTCGCGCCCGGGCGGACGAGCACGACGTCGCCCTCCCGGAGTTCGGAGACCGGAATCTCCTCCGTGTCGCCGGAATCGGTGACGCGTTCGGCGGTGTCGGGCATGAGTTTCGCGAGTTCGTCGAGCGCACCGGAGGCCGCGCGGACCGAGCGCATCTCGATCCAGTGCCCGAGGAGCATCACGTCGATCAGGGTGACGAGCTCCCAGAAGAACGGCGTCGTCCCCTCGACGACGAGACTACCGAGCGAGTAGACGAACGCGACCGTTATCGCCATCGAGATGAGGAGCATCATCCCGGGTTCGCGGTTCTCGGCCTCGGTGCGTGCCATCGAGAGGAAGGGTACGCCCCCGTACGCGAAGATGAGCACGGCGAAGACTGGCGTGATCCACGCGCTCCCCGGGAACGACGGCGCCGTATAGCCCAGGACGCCCTGCACGAACTCGCTGAAGACGATCACCGGGACGGAGAGCGCGAGCGACACCCAGAAGCGACGGCGGAACATCCGCTCGTGGCCGCTGTGGTCGGCGTGCGCGCCGAGGTCGCCACCGTGGCCTCCGTGATTCATTCCGCCGTGCCCACCGTGGCCGTGCTCGCGGCCGCCGTGGTCGCGCCCATCTGAATTGTGTTTTTCTTGCACATCTGCTCGGGCGTTGTCGGCGCGTTCTCCGCCAGACTCCGAGGGTTCCGCGTGGTCGGTCGGTTCGCCGCGCTCGGCGTCCCGTTCGCCCGAGCCATCGGCTTCGAGGCGACAGATTCGACAGCAGGGGACGGGCACCGCTGCCGAGGGCGGGGCGCCGCTATCGTGATTCCGTCGTTCGTTCGGGGCCATTGGTCGCGTGGACGCGCCCGCGCCGCATAAGCGTGGGTGGCGGGTGGAACCGGCCCACGCCGACCCGCCTCGTCGCGTCGGAAGACGACGGCGTCCGCGAACGGGGAGCGAGTCGCCGAGAGACGGCCGCGACCCGATCTCTATTGTCTATTCAATGCAATCCTGATCGCCGGTCACTGCCGGTAGCGGACGACGCGA
>JBDGUG010000042.1:0-22477 GCA_042216135.1 Halarchaeum sp.
AAGGACGTGGCGCCGAACGAGCGGCGCGAGTGAGGGGCCACGGAGACGCGAACGGGGAGCGAACGCGACCCGCGAGCCACGCGGTCGAACGACGGGGAGGCGCCGCGCCGAACGAGCGGCGCGAGTGAGGGGCCACGGAGACGCGAACGGTCACTGACGGCCGGCGTCGCCACTCGGGGGACGTGAACGAGCGGGAAAAAACGCGATACGTCGATGAGTGCGCCAGCGGCCGCGTTCAGGCGAGGGTCTCGGCGGCTTCGAGGAGCTCCTGGTAGCGGTTGCGGATGGTGACCTCGCTGACGTCGGTGACGTCGCTGACCTCGCTCTGGGTCACCTTCTGGTTCGCGAGCAGGCTGGCGGCGTAGATGGCGGCGGCGGCGAGGCCGACGGGGCTCTTGCCGCTGGTGACGCCCTGGTCGGCCGCGGTGTTGAGGAGTTCGCGGGCGCGGCGTTCGACTTCGTCGGAGAGGTCGAGTTCGCTGACGAAGCGCGGGACGTAGCTGGCGGGGTCCGCGGGCGCGACTTCGAGTTTGAGTTCGCGGACGATGTAGCGGTAGGTGCGCTTGAACTCCATGTCGTCGATGCGCGAGACTGTCGCGACTTCGTCGATGGAGCGCGGGGTCTGCATCTGTCGGGCGGCGGCGTAGAGGGAGGCGGTGGAGACGCCCTCGATGGAGCGGCCGGGCAGCAGGTCCTCCTCCAGCGCGCGGCGATAGATGACCGACGCCGTCTCGCGTACCTCTTTGGGGAGGCCGAGCGCGCTGCTCATGCGTTCGATTTCGCCGAGCGCCTGCTTCAGGTTCCGCTCCTTGCTGTTGCGGGTGCGGAAGCGTTCGTTCCAGGTGCGCAGACGCTGCATCTTCTGTCGCTGGCGGCTGCTGAGACTGTTCCCGTACGCGTCCTTGTCCTGCCACCCGATGTTCGTCGACAGCCCCTTGTCGTGCATCAGGTTCGTCGTGGGGGCGCCGACGCGGGACTTCTGGTCTTTCTCCTGGGAGTTGAACGCGCGCCACTCGGGCCCGCGGTCGATGCCGTCCTCCTCGACGACGAGGCCACAGTCGGCGCAGACGGTTTCGCCGTGCTCCTCGTCGGTGCGGAGCGTGCCGCCGCACTCGGGGCAGACGGTGGTGTCGGTTCGGGTCTCCTCGCTGGTGGACTGCTCTGTTCGCTGGCGGTCGCTGGTGTACGTGCGGATGCTGGTGTCACTCATATCGGATGTACTCGGGGACGGGCAGAGGAGGAAGGTATAAATCCCTCAGGCCCGGGCTTCCTAACCATACATTAGGCCGTAAGACACTTAAATATTTCGGCTATTTACGGTACGTTAGCGTTTCACACAATAGCGTGCTAGGCCGCGATACACCGTCGCACGACGAGTACACTCAACGACGCGACGCGGTCACCCGACCCCGTAGTTTATATGGGATTATCGTGAGGGTGCTATCCGTCCTCGACGTCCCGCGCGATGGCCGCCAACCCCGAATCCGGCCGCTCCGTCGCCTCGTACGTCGCGCGCTCCCCCGGCGCTCGCACCCCGTACTTGTACTCGGGCGTCACGACGTCCAGGTGGACCGTCCGACCGAAGTCGAGGTCGGTCGAATCGAGCCACGACCGCAGGTAGTCCTCGCCCTCGCCCGGCGTCCGCGCGAGACGCGGCGACCCGAACGCGCCCCGCAGGACGACGTCCCCGCCCGCCGACTCGACGAACCGCGCCCGGTACTCAGAGCCGTCGACGACGAGTCGGACCACCTCGCCCGTCGGCACCGCGTCCGCCTCCTCGACCCGCAACTGCGGGCGACTCGTCGACCCGTAGCGCTCCAGCACCGTCGCCACCGTCCGCACGTCCTCGCTCGTCACGCGCTCTGCCATGGGCGGAGAACGGCCGACGCGCAAAAGTCCCTTTCGGGGCCCACCCCCATCATTAGGAATCTAATATGTCTGTTCCCGCCACAGAACTGAACACTCTCCTTCGCGTCTCTTGAGTGTTCTCACCGTTCCCGTCGAACACGTTCCACAGTCATCTTTTTTGATACCGGCGTGATAGGGCGTAGCAGGCCGCCGCGGCCGCTCCCCCACACATGGCACGACCATTCCCCATCTCTCTGCCGACGCGCGACACCACCACCGCACGCGCCCTTCGCGGAGGCGCCCGTGGCGAGTGACCCCCCGCGCGGACGACCGCTCGCGGGCATCCCCGACGACGACGTCCTCGTTCTCCACGTCGACGACGACCCCGCGTTCGGATCGCTCGTCGCGACGCACCTCGAACGGCGCGACGACAGCGTGGACGTCCGCACCGAGACTGACCCGACCGCCGCGATAGACCACCTCGACGCCGCCGCTATCGACTGCGTCGTCAGCGACTACCAGATGCCCGAACTCGACGGTCTCGAACTCCTCGAATCCGTCCGCGACGTCTACCCGAACCTCCCCTTCGTCCTCTTCACCGCGCACGGGAGCGAACGCATCGCCGCCGACGCCATCGACGCCGGCGTCACCACCTACCTCCGGAAGGGTACCAACGACGCCTACGAGCGCCTCGCCAACCGCGTGCAACACGCCGTCGACGGGAACCGCTCCGAGCGCCGCTCGCGCGTCGCCCAGGAGCGCGTGTTCGAGCTATACGAGCAGGCTGACGGCTTCTTCTCGCTCGCCGACGACTGGACGGTAACGTACTGGAATCAGACGATGGAGGCGCGTACCGGCGTCGGCGTCAACGACGTCGTCGGCTGCGCGTTCCTCGACGCGTTCCCCGCCGCCGCCGGCACAGACCTCCACGAGCGATACGAGCGCGCGATGACCGCGGACGACCCCGTCGAGTTCGACACCTACTACGACCCGCACGGCTACTGGCTGCACGTCCGCGCGTTCCCCGTCGACGACGGCCTCTTCGTCCACTCGCGGGACGTCACCGCGGAGTACGAACGCGCCCGCGAACTCGAGGAGCGAAACCAGGTCCTCGAATCGTTCGCGAGCACCGTCTCCCACGACCTTCGGAACCCGCTGGCAATGGCGGAAGGGCGTCTCGAACTCGCGCGCGAGACAGGCGAGACAGACCACCTCGACGAGGTCTCGCGGGCGCACGAGCGGATGCACAACCTCATCGACGAACTCCTGCGACTCGCGCGCGGCGAATCGCCCGAGTTCGAGACGGTATCGCTGCGCGACGCGGTGACCGAGGCGTGGCGGACCGTCTCAGCGGACGGGACGGCGCTCGTCGTCGCCGACGACGCCGAGTTCGACGCGCACGCCTCACAGATCAGACGACTCTTCGAGAACCTCTTCTGGAACGCCGTCGAGCACGGCGACGCAGACACGATTCGCGTGGGTCGGCTCCCGTCCGGGTTCTACGTCGAGGACGACGGCCCCGGCATCCCCGAAGCGGATCGCGAACGCGTCCTCGAATCCGGCTACTCGAGCGTCGAGGGAAACCCCGGGTTCGGCCTCCACATCGTCGCCGGCATCGTCGACCTCCACGGGTGGCAAATCGACGTCACGGAGAGCGCCGCTGGGGGCGCGCGCTTCGAGGTCACGGACGTGGACGTCGACGATCGGCGGAGAGCGACCTGAGCGGCCGCCTCAGAGGTAGTTCTCGTCGGCGAGGCGCTCGACGGCCTCGCGGAGGCGCTCCTTGCTGTTCGCGTACGAGATGCGCGCGTAGCCGGGCGCGCCGAACGCGGACCCCGGCACCGTCGCGACGTGCGCGTCTTCGAGGGCGTTCGTACACCACGCCTCGTCGTCCTCGTCGACGGGGAGCATCGTGTAGAACGCGCCCTCGGGCGTCGGCGGCTGGACGCCGTAGTCGTCGAGGAGTTCGAGGAGGAACTCGCGGCGCTCCGCGAACGCCTCGACCATCTCGTCGACGGCCGCGTCCGTGTTCTCCAGCGCCTCCACGCCGGCGTACTGGACGAAGTGCGTGGCCGAGGAGACGGAGTGCGACTGGATCTTGCCCGCCTCACCGATCATCTCCGCGGGCGCGGCGAGGTAGCCGAGACGCCATCCCGTCATCGAGTAGGCCTTCGAGAAGCCGTTGATCGTGACGGTGCGCTCGAACATTCCGTCCAGGCCGGCGAGGCTGACGTGCTCCGGGCCGTAGTTGATGTGCTGGTAGATCTCGTCGCTGATGACGGTGACGTCGTGCTCGACGGCGAGGTCGCGAACGCCCTCCATCGCGGCGCGCGAGTAGACGGCGCCCGTGGGGTTGTTCGGCGAGTTCACGACGAGCAGTTCGGTGTCGTCGCTCACCGCGTCCGCGAGTTCGTCGAGCGCGGGTTCGAGCTGGAAGCCGTGCGGGGAGAGGTCGACGCGGGAGAGGTCCGCGCCCGCGACCTTCGCCATCGCCTCGTAGGAGACCCACGCGGGGTCGAGGAGGACGACCTCGTCGCCCTCGTCGACGAGCGTCTGGAACGTCTCGAAGAGCGCCTGCTTCGCGCCCGGGGTGACGATGACGTTCTCCGCGCCGTAGTCGAGGCCGTCCGCCTGCAGTTTCTCCGCGATGCCCTCGCGGAGCGCCGGCACGCCGTTCGACGGCGCGTATCCGGTGTCGCCGCGTTCGAGCGACTCCTCCGCGGCTTCGACGATGTTCGCCGGGGTCTCGAAGTCGGGTTCGCCGACGGAGAGGTCCACGACGTCGTGGCCCTCCGCCGTCAGTTCCTTCGCGAGGTTGCTCACCGCGAGCGTCGCGCTCGGTTCGACACGCGTGACTCGGTCTGCGTATTCCATCTATAGGTCCTCCAGTGTTTCCGCGAGGTCGACGGCGCTCTCGACGGCCGCCGCGCCCTTCGTGACGCGCTCTCTGGCCTCCGCGCCGGACATCCCCGGGCCCGAGACGCCGAGCGTGACGGGCGTGTCGCGGGAGACGCTGACCTCGCTGAGCTGCTCGGCGAGCGCGCTCCCGATTACCTGGTCGTGGTCGGTGTCGCCGGTGACGATGGCGCCGAGGACGGCGACCGCGTCCACGTCGTCGCGGCGCGCGAGGCGGTCCGCGACCAGCGGCGCGTCGTACGCCCCCGGTACGTGGACGGCCTCGACGACGTCGGCGCCGGCGTCCGCGGCGGCCTCGCGTCCCTCGGCCTCCATGCCTTCGGTGACGCTGCGGTTGAACTCGGCGACGACCAGCCCCAGGGATACCATGTGGGATGCGTCCACCCGGGCGGCCAAAACGCTACCGTTCTCCGAAAAGGTGGTATGTCGTGGGGGAGTAGCCGGCGGCGATGCCCGACTCGGACCGCCGCGTACTCGCCGGGGTGCTCGCCCTCTCCGCCGTCGCGCTCCTCGCCCGCGTCGTCGCCCTCGGGGCGCGCGTCACGCACTGGGACGAGAGCCGCGTCGGCTACTGGATACTCCGGTACGCCGCGACCGGCGAGTACACCTATCGCGCGGGTCTCGGCGGCCCGTTCCTCGTCCACGCGAACCGTCTCGTCTTCGACCTCGTCGGCGCGAGCGACGCGTCGCTCCGCGTCGTCGTCGCCCTCTGTGGTGGCCTCCTCCCGCTGACCGCGTGGCTGTTCCGCGAGCGCCTCCGGCCCGCGGAGACCGTCTCGCTCGCGGCGGTCCTCGCACTGAACCCGCTCCTCCTCTACTACTCGCGGTTCGCGCGCCCGACCGTCCTCCTCGCCGCGTTCGCGTTCGCCGCGTTCGCGTTCTTCGTCCGCGCGCGAGAGACGGGCGCGCGCCGCCACGCCTACGCCGGGGTCATCGCGCTCGCGCTCGCGTTCGCGACGACGCGCGTCGTCCTCGTCTACGTCCTCGCGTGGGGGCTCGCGGCGGTCCTCGCGCTCGACCCGTTCCTCCTCCGCGCTCGCGTTCGCGGCGAGTCCCGCGCCGAAGCGCTCGTCGCGCGCCTCGACGCCGTCCATCGCGGCCTGCGGTCGTGGGGCGCCGACGTCGCGGGCGGCGCGGCGCTGTTCCTCGCCGTCCTCGGCCTCGCGTACGCGCCCCGTCCCGACCTCTGGCGGGCGCTCGGCGACCCGGCACGGCTCCCAGAACTCGTCCGCGCGACGGGCCACCTGATCCGGACGTCGCTCGACACGAGCGCGTGGGAGCACTCGCACAGCTACGTCGAGTTCCTGCGCGGCGACCTCTCCGCGCTCGCCGCGGGCGCGGCCGTCGTCTGCGCGCTCGGCGTCGCCGGCTTCCTCGTCGACCGGTACGGCGAGGGCGGGCCGCGCCCGCTCGTCTCCTTCGCGGGCTACTGGACGCTCGTGGCGCTCGTCGTCCTCCCCATCGTCCCGTCGGTGCAGGTGCCGTGGACGATGGCGCACGTCGTCGTCGCGCTCGCGCTCCCGGCGGCCGTCGGCGCGGGCCGACTCGTCGCCCTCGGCGCGTCCGCGCTCCGCGACGGGGACCGGGTGAGCGGCGCCGTCGCGGGCGTCGTCGCGCTCTGCGTCGTCGGCTGGGTCGTCGCGAGCGGCGCGAGCGCGGCGTTCGTCCACCCGCAGTCGGGGCCGCTCGTCGAGTACGGTCAGCCGAGCGGGAACCTCGACGCGCCGCTCGCGGACGCGGAGACGGCCATCGCGGCGAACGACGGGGGGACGGACGTCCTCTACTACGGCGAGCACTTCCACGCGACGACGACGCCCTCGAACGCGCCCGGGGCGTCGTTCTACGAGCCGAAGCACTGGCTGTGGCGGATGCCGCTCCCGTGGTACTTCGAGCGGATGGGCGCGGACACGACGAGCGCGACGTCGCCGAGCGCGCTCGACGGGGAGACGCCGCCGGTGGTGGTGACGCTCGCGAAGAACTACGGCGAGGTGAACTCGCGCCTCGACGGCTACCACGCGAGCGCGTATCGGCTCACGCAGACCGATACGGCGACGGTGTTCTTCGTGCGGAACGAGACCGCGTGAGCGCACAGACGTGGACAGGTCGCGGCCCGGTTCGGACACCTTTATGCACGTTCGACGGGACGTTCCGGGTATGACGGAGACGCCACCCGGGACCACGCTCGGCGTCGTCGGCGGCGGCCAACTCGGCCGGATGCTCGCGGAGGCCGCCTCGCCGCTCGGCGTGGACGTGGTCGTCCTCGACCCGACGCCGGACTGTCCCGCGGCGACCCCCGCCGCCGACCACATCGAGGGCGCGTTCGACGACCCCGACGCGTTCGCCGAACTCTCGGCTCGCGCGGACGTCCTGACGTTCGAGATCGAACTCGCGGACCCGGACCTGCTCGCGGACGTCGACGTCCCCGTCCACCCGGACCCGTGGACGCTCCGCGTGACGGAGGACAAACTCCGCGAGAAGGAGACGCTCAGTGAGGCGGGCGTTCCCGTGCCGGAATTCCGGCGCGTCGACGACGCCAGCGACCTCGAACGCGCGCTCGACGACCTCGGGTCGCCGCTGATGGTGAAGGCGCGCTCCGGCGGCTACGACGGCCGCGGGAACCACGTCGTCGAGTCGGTCGCGGACGCCGAGGACTACTTCGGCGACCTCGACGGCCTCGTCGCGGAGGCGCTCGTGGACTTCGAGCGCGAACTCTCCGCCATCGGCGCGCGCGGAGCGAGCGAGCACGCGCAGTTCCCGGTCGTCGAGAACGTCCACGAGGAGGAGATACTGCGGGAGACGCGCGTCCCGCCCGCCGCCTCCGACGACGTCGTCGCCGAGGCCCGCGAGGTCGTGAACGACGTCCTCGGCGTCCTCGACGGCCGGGGCGTCTACGGCATCGAGCTCTTCGAGGTCGACGGCGACGTGCTGGTGAACGAGATCGCGCCGCGCCCGCACAACTCCGGCCACTACACCATCGAGGGCGCGGTCACCTCCCAGTTCGAACAGCACGTCCGCGCCGTCCTCGGCCTCCCGCTCGGCGACCCGTCGCTCCGCGACCCGACCGCGATGGTGAACGTCCTCGGAGACGTCGAGGAGACCAAGCCCGCGGATCTCACCGGGATGGCAAAAGCGCTCGCGGTGCCGACCGCGGCGCTCCACTGGTACGGCAAGCACGACGTGCGCCCGCTGCGGAAGATGGGTCACGTCACGGCCCTCGGCGACGACGTCGCTGAGGCGAGCGAGCGCGCCCACGAGGCGCGAAACAGCCTCTCCTTCCAGTAAGATGACGAGCATCTCAGACCCCGACGTTGAACCGGACGCGGTGGACGAACTCTGCGAGTTCTTCCGCGAGGAAGCCGAACGAGAGCGCCCCGCCGAGGAGACGCCCGAGGTGGGAATCGTGATGGGGAGCGACTCGGACCTCCCGACGATGCGCGGCGCGTACGAGGCGCTCGTTGATCTCAACTTCGCGGAAGTCACCGACTACGACGCCCCGCCCGAGGCGCGCTTCACGTTCGAGACGTACGTCGTCTCCGCGCACCGCACCCCCGACCTGATGTACGCGTACGCGGACACCGCGGAGGCGCGCGGCCTCGACGTGATCATCGCGGGCGCCGGCGGGAAGTCCGCGGACCTCCCGAACATGACCGCGTCCATCGCCTACCCCGTGCCGGTCGTCGGCGTCCCCGTCCAGGAGAAGTCCGTGGACTCCGTCATCGGGATGCCGAAGGGCGCGCCCCTGACGGCCGTGGACGCCGGGAAGTCGTACAACGCCGCGCTCTCCGCAGCGCAAGTGCTCGCACGCGAACACGACGACCTCCGCGACCGTCTCGTCGCATTACACGACGACCGGCGCGAGGGCGTCGCGGAGGTCTCCCGCGCGCTCCACGAACTCGGCACCCCTGGATTCGAGGAGAGGCGCTGAAACCCCCGAATTATTGGGTTTAGCCGAAAGGCCAAGAATCAACGTTTATACGCGTGGGGGGTGAAGTCCGGCACGATACGGACGATGAACACATGGATCGCCGTCGGCGTGTTCGCCGTCGTGGCCGCTTCGATACCCGCCATCATGGTACAGGCGTCGAAGCTGCTGCGGCCGAGCGTGCCCGAGAAAGGAAAGGAAACCGTCTACGAGAGCGGTGAGGTGCCGACGGGGGGCACGCGACTCCACTTCAACATCCAGTACTACATGGTCGCGCTGCTGTTCCTCGTCTTCGACATCGAGACCGTCCTGATCCTCCCCTGGACCGTCATCTATCAGGACGCCGTCCGGGCCGTCGGTACGGGCCCGGCGCTCTACCCGATGCTCGTCTTCATCGCCGTGCTCGTGGTCGGCCTCGCCTGGGCCTGGCGGACCGGCGTCATCCGCTGGGCGCAGCGCAACACCCCCGAGACACACACATGAGTAGCGATCATCCCCGCGACGACATCGTCGACACGACCGCACCGCAAACGAAGACCCGTGAGGACCGACTCGGCGAGGTGGACTCGCGGTTCAACTCCACGCTCCGCGAGGCGTTCGGTTCGACGCCGTTCATCCTCACGAAGTTCGACCAGTTCATGAACTGGGTTCGCGGCTCCTCCATGTTCATGCTCCAGTTCGGCATCGCGTGCTGCAGCATCGAGATGATGCACACGTACGCCGTCAAGCACGACCTCGACCGGTTCGGCTCCGGCGTCCCGCGCGCCAGCCCCCGGCAGGCGGACGTGATGATCGTTCCGGGAACGATCGTCTCCAAGTTCGCGCCGCGCATGAAGCGCGTCTACGACCAGATGCCCGAGCCGAAGTTCGTCGTGAACATGGGTAGCTGTTCGACCTCCGGCGGCCCCTTCCAGCAGGGGTACAACGTCGTGAAGGGCGCGGAGGAGGTCATCCCCGTGGACATCCACATCCCCGGCTGTCCGCCCCGCCCCGAAGCGCTCGTCTACGGCGTCGTGAAACTCCAGGAGCGCATCAAGCACGGCGAGTCCTCGCCCGTGACCGTGAAGCCGTACGAACTCGAGGAGTTCGGCGACCTCGAACGCGACGAACTCGTCGAGAAACTCGCGGAAGGGATCGACGAGGACTCGCTCGTGATGCGGTACAACTGGGCTGATTCGCCATGAGTCAGACCGAAGAACCCGCCGAACCCGACGAGGAACCCCCCGCGGAGGCGCCCACCACGGGCGTCGACTACGACGCGCTCGAAGCGCTGCTCGGCGACGACGTGGTGCGCCGGGAGACGCACACGAACGCCGAGGGGTTCGTCGTGCGCGCCGACCGCGTCCAGTCCGCGCTCTCCACGCTGAAGGAGGACGCCGGCTTCGACCACCTCTCGAACGTCTCCGCGCAGGAGTACGCGGACCGCTTCGAGTCCATCTATCACCTGAAGAAGTACGACGACCCGACCGAGGAGGTGTCGGTGGTCGTGCCGACGCCCCGCGACGACCCGGTGAGCCAGTCCGCCGAACCCGTCTTCCGCACGGCCGACTGGCACGAACGCGAGGCGTACGACCTCGTCGGCGTCCAGTACGACGACCACCCGGACCTGCGGCGCATCCTCCTCCCCGAGACGTGGCAGGGCCACCCGCTCGGGCGCGACTACAACCAGGACAAGCCCCAGATCGTCGAGTTCGAGGAGAACGTCAATCCGCTCGCCTCCGATCACCGGGACGAGGACACGATGCTCATCAACATCGGTCCGCACCACCCGGCGACGCACGGCGTCCTCCACCTCGAAGCCGTGCTCGACGGAGAGACCGTCGAGCACGTCGAACCCGACATCGGCTACCTGCACCGCTGCGAGGAGCAGATGGCCCAGTCCGGCACCTACCGACACCAGATCATGCCGTACCCGGACCGCTGGGACTACGGCTCCGCCGGCATCCTGAACGAGTGGGCGTACGCGCGCGTCGCCGAGGACTTGAACGACATCGAAGTCCCCGAGTACGCGCAGGTGATGCGGACGATGAGCGCGGAACTCTGCCGCATCGCCGCGCACCTCCTCGCGCTCGGGACGTTCTGCCTCGACATCTACGGCGACTTCACCGCCATCTTCATGTACGCGATGCGGGACCGCGAAGTCGTCCAGAACATCCTCGAAGACCTCACGGGCCAGCGGATGATGTTCAACTACCTCCGCCTCGGCGGCGTGGTCTGGGACGTCCCCGAACCGCACGAGGAGTTCTTCGAGACGGTGCGGGAGTTCCTCGCCGAACTCCCCGGCCGGATGGAGGAGTACCACGACCTCATCACGGAGAACGAACTCTTCCAGATCCGGACTGTCGGCACCGGCGTCCTCGAACCCGAGACGGCGAAACAGTACGGCGTCACCGGCCCCGTCGCGCGCGCCTCCGGCATCGACTACGACCTGCGGCGCGACGACCCGTACGGCTACTACGAGAACCTCGACTGGGACGTGATCACGGACGACGGGAAGGACAACTACTCGCGCCTGCTCGTCCGGATGCGCGAAGTCGAGCAGTCCGCGCGCATCATCGAACAGTGCGTGGACCTCCTGAAGGACTGGGACGAGGACGACCGGACGATCCAGGCGAACGTCCCGCGCACGCTCAACCCCGAACGCGACAAGGAGGCCTACCGGGCCGTCGAGGGCGCGAAGGGCGAACTCGGCATCTACGTCCGCTCGGACGGGACGGACAAGCCCGCGCGCTTCAAGATCCGGAGCCCCTGCTTCTCGAACCTGCAGGCGCTCCCTGAGATGGCTGAGGGCGAGTACATCCCGGACCTCGTCGCGACGCTCGGCAGCCTCGACATCATCCTCGGCGAGGTGGATCGCTGATGGCGACGGCACCGGTCGCGGTGGCGGAGTGGCTCGGCTACGCGACCGCTCCGCTCTGGCTGGAACTCCTGCTCGACGTCGTCGTCGCCGGTATCATCGTCACCGTGATGCTCCTCACGTCCGCGCTCGCGGGCCCGTGGGCGAAGCGGAAGATCACGGCGATGTTCACGGACCGCATCGCGATCAATCGCGTCGGCCCGTTCGGTCTCGGCTACATCGTCGCGGACTCCGTGCGCCTGCTCTCGAAGGAGCTCATCATCCCCGATGGCGCGGACCGGCCCGCGTACGACGTCGCGCCCGCCGTCCTCCCGCTCTCCGCGCTCCTCGGGTTCGCCGTGGTGCCGATGGGGAGCGGCCTCCAACTCGCCGACCCGGAGATCGGACTGGCGTACGTCTTCGCCGTCTCCAGCATGGCGAGCGTCGGCATGGTCGTCGGCGGCTACGCCTCCGGCAGCAAGTACTCGCTCCTCGGCTCGATGCGCTCCGTCGCGGAGTCCATCGCGTACGAGATTCCGCTCGTCGTCACGGGCGCCTCCGTCGTCCTGCTCGCCGGGTCGCTCCGACTGAGCGACATCGTCGCCGCCCAGCAGGGCACGCTCGTCTCGCTCGGACCCCTCGCGATTCCGGCGTGGTACGGCTTCCTGAACCCGTTCGCGATGGCGCTGTTCGCAGTCGCGGCGCTCGCGGAGGTCGGCCGGAACCCGTTCGACCTCGGCGAGGCCGGCACCGAACTCGTCGGCGGCTACATCACGGAGTACTCCGGCGTCTACTTCGTGCTGTTCTTCCTCGGGGAGTTCCTCCACATCTTCCTGAGCGGCGCCATCGTGGCGACGCTCTTCCTCGGCGGGCCCGCCGGCCCGGGCCCGGCGTGGCTCGGCGTCGTCTGGTTCGGCGCGAAGATATGGGCGTTCTTCCTCTTCACGCAGTGGTGTCGCTCCGCAGTCCCGCGCGTCCGCATCGACCAGATGCTCCAGATCGGCTGGAAGGGACTGCTCGTCCTCTCCTTCGCGAACCTGATTCTCACGGCCATCATCGTGGGAGTGATTGCATGATCGGACTCCTCAAGTCGATGGCGACGACGATGAAGCACGCGCTGGACGGCAAGACGTTCACCGTCGAGTACCCGGAGGAGGCCCCCGACGTCTCCCCGCGGTTCCGCGGCATCCACAAGTTCAGCCAGGAGCGCTGTATCTGGTGTCGCCAGTGCGAGAAGGTGTGTCCGAACGACACCATCCAAATCGTCACCGACGACAAACGGCAGGGCGAACAGTACAACCTCCACGTCGCGCAGTGCGTCTACTGCCGGCTCTGCGAGGAGGTCTGTCCCGTGGACGCCATCCTCCTCACGGAGAACTTCGAGTTCACCGGGGACACGAAACACGACCTCGTCTACAACAAAGAACAGCTCGGGAACGTCCCGTGGTACAAGGACATCGACCCGCTCGCCGCCCGCGAACCCGACCGCGGGGCGTGGGTGGGCGAGGGCGACGGGGAGGTCGATTACCAGTGAGCGGTCTGGAACTCGCGGCCTTTCTCGTGTTCGCGTTCGCGACGCTCGCGTTCAGCGTCGGCGTCGTGCTCGCCGAGGAAGCGTGGCACGCGGCGCTCGCGCTCGGCGGCGCGCTCGGCAGCGTCGCCGTCCACTACGTGATGTTGAACGCGGAGTTCGTCGCGGCGATGCAGGTGCTCGTCTACGTCGGCGGGGTGCTCGTGCTCGTCGCGTTCGCGGTGATGCTCACCACGCGCGAGCGGGAGGTGGCGACGTGAGCCGTCCCGAACTCGCGCGGGACGCGAACTTCGCGCGCGGCCTCGGCGCGCTCGCGCTGTTCGCCGCGCTCGCCGGCGCGTTCCTCGCGACGTCCTTCGGGCCGGCCGCGTGGTTCCCCGCGGACGCGTCCGTCGTCGGGAACGTCGGCTACTCGCTCGTGGGGCTCGCCGGCCAGGGCGGCCTCGCGGACGAGAGCTTCCTCGCGGCGTTCGAACTCGTCGATATCGTGCTCGTCGCGGCGCTCGTCGGCGCGGTCACGCTCGCGCGAAAGGACGACGCGGACCAGCGGTCCGCGAACGGTCGAGCGCGACAGACGCGAGACGACGGGGGTGACGCGTAGATGGTCCCGCTCCAGTACTATCTGCTGCTCTCCGCCGCGCTCTTCTGCGTCGGCGTCTTCGGCGTGCTCGCGCGGCGGAACGCGCTCGTCTTCCTGATGAGCGTCGAACTGATGCTGAACGCGGCGAACGTCGTGTTCGTCGCCGCGAGCGCGCAGTACGGCGAAGTGGACGGCCAAGTGTTCAGCCTGTTCGTGATGGCGCTCGCGGCCGCCGAAGTGGCGGTCGGAATCGGCGTCGTGCTCGCGCTCTATCGGAACTTCAAAGACGTGGACGTCACCAAGGCGACCACGATGAGGTGGTAACATGGCGGGCGCACTCACCCTCGCACCCGCGATAGCGCTCCTCCCGTTCGTCGCGTTCCTCGTCGCCCTGCTCGGCGGCCGGTACGCGGAGAACGCGCTGCCGCGTGGCGGCGCGCTCTACGGCATCGCCGCGACCGCCGGATCGCTCCTGCTCTCCGCGTGGGTCTTCCTCGCGGTGAGCGTCGGCACGACGACAACCGAGCACGTCTGGACGTGGGTCGCCGGGGCCGGCCTCCCGTTCGACCTCTCCTTCGGCGTGCTCGTCGACCCGCTCTCCGCGCTGATGGTCGTCATCGTGAGCGGCGTGAGCCTGCTCGTGCACGTCTTCAGCCTCGGCTACATGAACGCCGAGGGCGAGACCGGCCTCCCCCGGTACTACGCCGGCCTCGGCCTGTTCACGGCGAGCATGCTCGCGTTCGCGCTCTCCTCGAACCTCTTCGAGGCGTTCGTCTTCTTCGAACTCGTCGGCTTCTGCTCGTGGTGGCTCATCGGCTTCTGGTTCCGCGAACCCGGGCCCGCGAGCGCGGCGAAGAAGGCGTTCCTCGTCACGCGCTTCGGGGACTACTTCCTGCTCGTCGGCGTCGTCGGCGTCCTCGGGACGTTCGGTAGCGCGGCGTTCGCCGGGAGCGAGGCGTTCCCGACGCTCGCGCGCGCCGCAATCGAGGGCGAGTCGGCCGTGCGCACGTTCGGGTTCGCGCCCGAGACGTGGTTCACGATACTCGCGCTCCTGATCCTCGGCGGCGTCGTCGGGAAGTCCGCGCAGTTCCCCCTGCAGACGTGGCTCCCGGACGCGATGGAGGGTCCGACGCCCGTCTCCGCGCTCATCCACGCGGCGACGATGGTCGCGGCCGGCGTCTACCTCGTCGCGCGCATCTACGGCTTCTACGCCATCAGTCCGACGGCGCTCACCGTCATCGCGCTCATTGGTGGGTTCACGGCGCTGTTCGCGGCGACGATGGCGCTCGTGAAACGCGAGATAAAGCAGGTGCTCGCGTACTCCACCATCAGCCAGTACGGCTACATCATGCTCGGCCTCGGCTCCGGCGGCTACGTCGCCGGCGTCTTCCACCTGCTCACGCACGCGACGTTCAAGGCGCTGCTCTTCCTCGGCGCGGGCGCGGTCATCATCGCGATGCACCACGACGAGGACATGTGGAAGATGGGCGGCCTCAAGGCGCGGATGCCCACGGTATATTGGGCGTTCCTCGCCGGGTCGCTCGCGCTCGCCGGCATCGTGCCGTTCGCGGGCTTCTGGTCGAAGGACGCCGTCCTCTACCACGCGCTCACCGTCGGCCTCGGCGGTCAGCCGCTCGTCCTGCTCGCGTACGCCTTCGGTCTCGTCGCCGTGTTCTTCACGGCGTTCTACACGTTCCGCATGGTCTTCCTCACCTTCCACGGGGAGCCGCGGAGCGAGACGGCGCGCGAGGCGACGGCGGCGGACGCGAACATGCGATATCCCGTCGCGGTGCTCGGCGTGCTCGCGACGGTGGTCGGGCTCGCGAACGTCGACACCCTCCGCGGAATCGTCGGCGACCGCGTGCTCTTCCTCGAACGCTGGCTGAACGGCTCGCTCCCCGCCGTCGCCGGCGGGACGGCCGAACACTACCACGAACTCGTGGTGGACGTCGCGGGCTTCCACCAGGCGGCCGTCAGCCCGCTGCTCGCCGCGGGCGTGACGCTCGTCGTCGCGCTCGCCGGCCTCGGACTCGCGTGGGCGTGGTACAACGTCCCCGAACCGACCGAGCGCACCGACGCGCTCGGCCCCGCGAAGACCGTGCTGTACAACAACTACTATCAGGACGAGTTCCAGACGTGGCTCGCCGACGGCGTCGCCCGCCCGTTCGGGCGCGCCGTCGACGTCTTCGACGCGAGCGTCGTCGACGGCGTCGTCGACGGCGTCTCCACCGGCAGCCTCGCCGCCTCGAAGCGCCTCCGGCGCGTCCAGACCGGCGTGGTGACGACGTACGCGAGCCAGCTCGTCACCGGACTCGTCGTGTTGCTGCTCGTCGTCCTCCTCTGGAGGTGGTTCTGAGATGCTACTCGAAGCCCTACTCGCCGTCACGTTCGTCAGCGCGTTCGCCGTACTGCTCGCCCCCGACGAGTACGCGGGCCGACTCGCGGGCGCGCTGAGCGTCCTCCCGCTCCTCGGGAGCCTCTACGCGTACGCGACGTTCGACGCGAGCGGGAACGCCCTGCTCGGCGGCACGCCCGCGTTCGAGACGACCACGCAGTGGGTCAGCCTCGGCCCATACACCGTCGACTGGCACGTCGGCCTCGACGGACTGAGCCTCCCGCTCGTCCTCCTCACCGCCGTGCTCGCCACCGTCGCCATCGTCGCGGCGTGGGACACCGTCGAGGAGCGCCGCTCGCTGTTCTTCGCGCTCCTCCTGTTCACGGAAGCGAGCCTGTTCGGCGTCTTCTCGGCGCTCGACTTCTTCGTCTGGTTCGTCTTCTGGGAGTTCGTGCTCGTGCCGATGTACCTGCTCGTCGCCGTCTACGGCGGCCCGCGACGGCGCTACGCCGCGATAAAGTTCTTCGTCTACACGAACGTCGCGAGCCTCGTGCTCTTCGTCGGCCTGATGATGCTCGTCGTCGCGACGCCCGTCCAGAGCTTCGAGTTCGCAGCGCTCGCGGACGCCATCCGCGCCGGCTCCGTGCAGGGGATGTTCGGCTTCTCCGGCGGCCAACTCGTCGCCGTCGCCTTCTTCGCGACCCTCTTCGGGTTCGCCGTGAAGTCCGCGTTCGTCCCGTTCCACACGTGGCTCCCGGACGCGTACACGGAAGCGCCGACGCCCGTCACGCTCCTGCTCGCCGGCGTCGTCACGAAGATGGGGACGTACTCCCTGCTGCGGTTCAACGTCACGATGTTCCCCGACGCCTGGTCGCAGTGGGCGCTCCCGCTCGGCCTGCTCGCCGCGCTCACCGTCCTCTACGGCTCGTTCGCCGCGCTCGCACAGCGCGACGCGAAGCGCCTCGTCGCCTACACCTCCATCCCCTCGATGGGGTTCGTCCTGCTCGGCCTCGTCGCCGGCACCGGCTACGGCGTCACGGGCGCGACGTTCCAGATGGTGAGCCACGGCCTGCTCGTCGGCGCGCTCTTCCTCTGCGTCGGCTACGTCGAGGACGCCACCGGCACGCGCATGGTCGCGAAGGTGAGCGGCCTCGCCGATAGGCTCCCCGTCGTCGCCGCCGTGTTCGTCGCCGCGGCGTTCGGCTACATGGGCCTCCCGCTCATGTCCGGGTTCGCCGGCGAGTTCCTCGTCTTCGCCGGTTCCTTCGCCGCGCCGTACGGCGGCGCGCCGCTCGTCACCGCGGCCGCGATGTTCGGCATCGTCGTCGTCGCCGGCATCCTCCTCTTCCTCCTCCAGCGCGTCCTCATGGGACCGTTCGAGGCGCCCGAAGGGGTCGGGTCGGTGTCGCGGCGCGACCTCGCGCCCGCCGTCGTCCTCGTCCTGCTCTCCATCCTGCTCGGGGTCGCCCCCGAACTCCTGACGGGCGCTATCCGCGGCGCCATCGGCGCGCTCGTCGGAGGTGGTCTCTAATGGAACTCCCGCCACTCACACCACAGTACCTGCTCGGTCTCGGTGCACTGCTCGTCCTCGCCGTCGACGCCGTCTGGTCGTCGTCGCGCACGAACGGCGTCCTCGCCGGCATCTCGGCGCTCACCGGCGCCACGGCGGCCGCGGCGGCCGCGTGGTTCCTCGCCGCCGGCACCGGCGACCCCGGGTTCGCGGCGCTCGACGGCGCCCTCGTCGTCGACGAGTTCGCGCTGTTCTTCACCGTGCTCGTCGGCAGCGTCGCCGCGCTCGTCTCGCTCGCGAGCTACGACTACGTCCGCGAGACGCCGCACCGGAGCGCGTACTACGCGCTCGTCCTGCTCTCCGCGACCGGGATGGCGGCGCTCGCCGCGGCGAACTCGCTCGTCGCCGCCGTCGTCGCGTTCGAACTCGTCAGCCTCCCGGCGTACGCGCTCGTCGCGTACCTCAAACACGACCAGGGGAGCGTCGAGGCCGGCCTGAAGTACTTCCTCGTCGGCGCGCTCTCCTCCGCCGTCTTCGTCTACGGCGTCAGCCTCGTCTACGCCGCGACGGGCGCGGTCGGCTTCGACGCCGTCGCCGCCGCCGTCGCCGGGAACGCCCACCCCGCGCTCCTCGGCGTCGGCGCAGTCTTCGTGATCGCCGGCGTCGCGTTCAAGACCGCGAGCGTCCCGTTCCACTACTGGGCGCCCGAAGCCTACGAGGGCGCGCCCGCGCCGATCAGCGCGTTCATCTCCTCCGCGTCGAAGGCCGCCGGGTTCGCACTCGCGTTCCGCGTCTTCGTCGTCGCGCTCCCCGCGGACTCCTTCGCCGCGCTCGACGTCCCGTGGACGCTCGTCTTCGCCATCATCGCCGTGGCGACGATGACCCTCGGGAACGTCGCCGCGGCGACCCAGCGGAACGTCAAGCGGATGCTCGCCTACTCCAGCATCGGCCACGCCGGCTACGTCCTCATCGGCCTCGCCGCGCTCGGCAGCACCAACGCGGGCTTCGTCGTCGGCGCGAGCCTCACGCACCTCCTCGTCTACGGCTTCATGAACACCGGCGCGTTCCTCGTCATCGCCCTCGCCGAGTACTGGGACGTCGGCCGGACCTTCCAGGACTATCGGGGCCTCGCTCGCGAGGCGCCCGTGGCCTGCGCCGCGCTCGCAATCTTCCTCTTCAGCCTCGCCGGCCTCCCCGTCGGCGGCGGCTTCTGGTCCAAGTACGCGCTCTTCTTCGGCGCCGCGAACGCCGGCCTCTGGTGGCTCGCCGCGCTCGGCGTCGTGAACAGCGCGCTCTCCCTCTTCTACTACACCCGCCTCCTCAAGGCCGTCTGGGTCGACGAAGCCGAGAGCGCACACGACGTCACCGACCGACCCGTCGGCCTCTACGCCGCCGTCGTCGTCGCCGCCGTCGTCACCGTCGCGCTCCTCCTCGCGCCCGGCCTCGTCACCGACTCCGCGTTCTCCGCCGCGCAACTCCTCGTCGGCGCCTAACGGCGTCGGCAGCGCGCGGCTCGCGGCTCGGTTCGGGCCCTCCGTCCGCACGTCCAGCATCGGCCGCGCGGCTCGCGGCTCCCGCTGGTCGCCGCTCGCACCAGACGCGGCCTCGCTTCGCTCGTGGTCTCGTCGGCCGCGCGGCTCACGCATCGCTCACTCCGTTCGCTCCCGCTCGCTCTATTCGCGGCCTCCCGCTAGTCGGCCGCGTGCGGCAGGCTTTACTTCTCGGACCCCGCAGAACCGAGGAGATGGTGTCGCGTCTGGTGCTCGGGAGCGGGACGGTCGGACACTCGGTTATCGAGTCCGCTCGCGAGCGTCCGGGTGAGCTGTTCGTGCTGGACCCCAACGAGAGCCGCATCGAGTCGCTCCGGAACGAGAAGGTCGCGGCGGAGGCGGCGGACGTCACGGACGCGGACGCGCTCGCGGCGGCGGGCGTGGACCCGGACGTGGTGTTCGTCGGGAGCGACGACGCGACGGTGAACGCGCTCGCGGCGGCCGCGGCCGACGAAGCGTTCCCGGACGCCTACCTCGTCGTGTACACGGGGACGGACGCGACGGCGGACCACCGGCGGGCGGTCGAGCGACACGCGGATCGGATCTGCGGGGCGGGCGCGGCGCTCCTCGATCGAATCGCGTCTGCGACGGGGACGGACTCGCACGCGCGGCGACTGCGCGCGGCGCTCTCGGAACTCGATGGGACGCTGACGGTGCTCGCGCACGACAACCCCGACCCGGACGCCATCGCGGCGGCGGTGGCGCTCTGCCGCATCGCGGAGTCGGTGGGGGTGGACGCGGAGCCGTGCTACTTCGGAGAGATCAGCCACCAGGAGAACCGCGCGTTCGTGAACCTCCTCGAACTGGAGTTGACGCGCTTGGATCCGGAGGAGGAGCGCGAGTTCGACGCCGTCGCGCTCGTCGACCACTCGGCGCCGGGCGTGAACGATCAACTCGACCCCGAGACGTCCGTCTCGGTCGTCGTCGACCACCACCCGCCGAAGGACGAGGTGGACGCGCCGTTCGTCGACATCCGGGAGGACGTCGGGGCGACGAGCACGATTCTGACGCAGTACCTCGAACACTTCGACGTGCCCCTGGAGCGCGACATCGCGACGGCGCTCCTCTACGGCATCCGCATCGACACGAAGGACTTCAAGCGCGAGATAACCCAGCAGGACTTCGAGGCGGCGGCGCGCCTCCTCCCGGCGGTGGACACGAGCGTCCTGGAGCGCATCGAGAGTCCGTCGGTGAGCGCGGACACGTTCGAGGTGTTGGCGCGCGGCATCCGGAACCGCGAACTGGACGGGTCGGTGCTGGCGTCCTGCGTCGGGTCGATCACGGACCGGGACGCGCTCGCGCAGACCGCGGACCGCCTGCTCGACCTGCAGGGGGTGACGGTGACGTTCGTCTACGGCTTCGTGGACGGGACGGTGTACGCGTCGGCGCGCGGGCGGCGGAGCGACGTGGACCTCGGAAAGGTACTCCGCGCCGGGTTCGGCGAGATGGGGAGCGCGGGCGGGCACGCGGACATGGCGGGCGCGCAGATACCGCTCGGCCTCTTCGACGCGGTGGCGGAGGGGGACAGCGAGACGCTCACCACGGTCCTGGAGGACGTCATCACGCCCCGGTTCTTCACGGCGGTGCGGGACGGGACGGCGCTGGACGCGCCGGGGGACGACGACGCTGACGCGTCCCGGAACGCGGGCGGGGCCGACGCGGCCGGTGTGGACGCGGTGAGCGACGGCGAGGGCGCGCGCGACGACTCGTGACACCCGTGCGCTTTTTGCGGCGTCCGCTCCCTATTAGCGAGTAATGGAAGAGTCGTCGGATTCAGCGTCCGGATCGCCGAAGGTCCGGGAGTACATGACGCGCGACGTCGCGACAGTCTCGCCGGACGATACGGTCGCGGAGGTCGCACAGCGGATCGTGGAGAGCGAGAGTCACAACGGCTTCCCGGTGGTGAGCGGCGGGCGGGTCGAGGGGTTCGTGACGGCGAGCGACCTGCTGCGCGCCGCGGACGCGGATCCGATGTTCAAGGTGATGTCGGAGGAGTTGCTGGTGGCGCATCCGGACATGGACGTGGACGCGGCGGCGCGCGTCATCCTCCGGTCGGGCATCCAGAAGCTCCCGGTGGTGGACGACGCGGGGAAGCTCGTGGGGATCATCTCGAACGCGGACGTCATCCGCTCGCAGATAGAGCGCGCGACGCCGGAGAAGGTGGGGAAGCTGTTGCGGACGCTGGAGACGATTCACAACGTCGAGGCGACGGAGGAGCGTCGCGAGGTCGCCATCGACGACCTCGTGCCGACGCAGGGGCGGGTGTACGCGGACGAACTGGAGGGGCGACGATACGAACTGGAGCGGGGGCTGACGGAGCCGCTGGTGGTCATCGACAACGGCGGGCAGTTGTTGCTCGCGGACGGCCACCATCGGGCGATGGCGGCGCACACGACGGGCGTGGAGTCGATGGACGCGTACGTCATCGTGCTGGGGCGGCGGGTGGACCTCGGGATGGCGCGCACGGCGAAGAAGGAGGGACTGGCGAACGTCGAGGACGTCTCTATCGTCGACTACGCGCGCCACCCGCTCGTCGAGGCGACGGAGCGATTCAAGTAGGCGAACAACCCAAAAAATCGGTCGAGACTCCGAATCCTTTAGAATCCGGTCGCCACTCACCGCAATACCCTGTTGCACGTTCAAAATTAATTCACCGGACGACGCAGTTCGACCTGAATCTGACCCAGCAGTGATGAGTCGGGCTCAGATGTTACGCACAATCTGATAGTTGCGGCTGGATAAGGCGGTAATCTTCCTCGACTAATCAGAATCCAGTCACGAATGCGAGCCGCCTGAGAGCGATGCCTCTCAGGCGGCGGCATCCACGCGGATACCGAACCGGTCAGATGAGGCGGCTTGGCGAGCGTATCAGTCCTGGTTTGTCGTGGCGGTGTGCGGTTAGTGACGCTGCAACCAGTGCGACCGCTGAGAGAACGACGTGTGTCTCGACATTGTTCTCCTTGCGTGCGCGGACGCGATCAAGACCAGTGAACGACTTCAGCCGCGAGAACACCCGCTCGACACCTGCTCGCAGGTGTCGATGCATCCGCTCTTTGATCGCCTGGAAAATGTACGTCTCCTCGACGCTCCCGGCCGAAACACCGTAGTCAGAGAGGAGTTGCTGTGGGAGTTCCTCCAGTGCGTCGTATGGACTGTCGAAGCCGTCCTCGCGTTCCTCGAAGAGTTGCTTGATGTCGTCTCTGATCTGCTTCAGAGACGACGAACGGCGTGGATTGATCGCCGTCAACAGCGGACAGTCAAGTTGCTCCTGGCAGAACTCGCGGTTACCCTGACTGTCGAAGCCAGCATCGGCCAGTGCCGCCTGAAGATCCTCGGTGTCGTACCGCTGATCGAACTCCTCGATGAGGGGTTCAAACGCCGCCGTATCGTTTCTCTTGCCGGTCTCCATCGTGATGGCGACCGGCAACTCACTCGCGGCATCCACCACG
>JBDGUG010000039.1:0-21948 GCA_042216135.1 Halarchaeum sp.
GTGACTGCTCGCGTGGGTTCTCTGAGGAAGTGGATGCTCGGTCAGGGATTTGAACCCTGGTCGTCGGCTGTCTTCCAACTCCAGCCCCGGAGGACTGCGAGTCGCCGAAAGGCCAACATGATTGGCCGGACTACACCAACCGAGCGTGCCGTCGGGCGCGTCCCGACTCACCCGAATCGAGTCGCGGGGGAACCTTAAACCTCACCAATTCGACCCGGTCCGTCGACGCGTGACACGGTGCCCGACGAGGCGAAGGTTCAGGTCGCTGGACGGTCTGATATCGGCGTGGACCGTCCCGCCCTCCCTCTCGTCGTCGGTCTCACGTTCGGTATCGTTCTCGGCGCCGTCCGCGGCGTCCAGCAGTACGCGCCCCTCCTCTTCGAGCGGCCGACGAGCGTCCCGCTCGGCTGGCTTCTCTTCGCCGTCGGCGTCGCCGCCGTCTTCGTCGCACCGCTCGGCGCGGCCGTCGCGGGCTACTGGCTCGGCGGCCGACTGGACGTCCCGCGGGACTGGCCGAGCGCCACCGCTCTCGTCGCCGTCGGCGCGTTCGTCGGCGCGCTCGTCGGCTTCGGCGGCCTCATAGCGGCCGCGACCAGCGACGGTTCGATGACCAGTTCGCCGCCGTTCGCCGTCGTCGTCGGCTGGGTCGCCGTCGTGCGCGCGCTCGACGTCGCCGTGCCGGCGCTCGCCGGCGCGTGCGTCCGCGCGCTCCGACAGACATAGCCGAGTCGAGCGCCTCCCCGTGAGTATGTCCGAGGACCCCTACGCCGTCCTCCGCGCGGACGACGCGCTCGCGTCGCTCGTCGACGAGCACGGCGAACTCGCGCCGGAGCGCGCTGACGACCCGTTCGAGCGTCTCGTCGTCGCCGTCACGAACCAGTCCGTCTCGCTCGAATCCGCGGCCGCGATCAGAGAGCGCCTGCGCGCGGTTGCGGACTTCACGCCGGCGGCCCTCCGCGACGCGGACCCCGAGGCGCTCCGGGACGCCGGCCTCACCGACACGAAAGTCCGGGCGCTGCGCGAACTCGCCGAGCGCTACCCGGACGGCATCGCGCACGACGACTTCGCCGGACTGAGCGACGACGACGTGCGCGAGGAACTCGGCGAGGTGTACGGCGTCGGCGACTGGACTGCGAACATGTTCCTCCTGTTCGCGCTCGGGCGCGAGGACGTCTTCCCGGTCGGTGACCTCGGCGTCCGGCGCGGCATGGAAGCGCTCTACGGCCACGAGTCGCGCGCGGAGATGCGCTCGCACGCCGAGTCGTGGGCGCCGTATCGGAGCTACGCGAGCCTGTACGTCTGGCGGGCGTACGAGGGCTGAGTCACTCCTCGCCCTCCTCCTCTTCCTCCTCGCGTTCTCGCTCCTGGCCGTCGAAGCGCCGCGTCACGTCCACCTGGTAGTGCTGGAGGATGTCGCGGCCGAGGAGGAGCGGGTACTCCATGTGCGAGCGGTCTTCGAGGCTGGCCGCGACGGTGTGGCGGTCCCCGCCGACTCCGACGACGATGTCGACGACGGGCCGGGACTTCCCGGACTTCACGCTCCCCGATTTCACCTTCGTCATGGACTTGATCGGGCCGGCGCCGATGGCGGCCGCGAGTGTGGTGTCGATGCTCGTTCGACCCGCGCCCGTGTCGGACTTCGCGAGCACGCGCTCGGTCCCGCTCGTCCCGGAGACGAGGACTTCCTCGGTGTAGCCGACGGTACGGGACTGGTCGCCGCCGACGCTCGCGCGCTTCGGCGTCCCGTTCGGCCGCGACGTGTCGAAGCGCGTCGCGAGGGACGCCACTTCGTCGTCGTCGACGGTGCCGCCGGCCTCCTCGATGGCGAGCTGGGCGATGCGGGGCGCGGGGCTGATCCCCGTCGCGCGGTAGAGGCCGCGGAAGCCCGCGGTCGGGTTGACTTCGAGGACGTACCAGCCGTCCGCGCCCTCGATGATGTCCACGCCCGCGTAGTCGAGGCCGACGACTTCGGCGGCCTCCGTCGCGATGTCCGCGACCGACTGCGGGAGGTCGTCGACGCCCTCGGCGCGCCCGCCGAGCGCGACGTTCGTCCGCCAGTCGTTCTCCGGCGCGTACCGGCGCATCGCGCCGACGACGTCGCCGTTCACGACGTAGACGCGGAGGTCCGCGTTCTCCTCGCTCCCTCCCTCGACGAGCGACTGGAGGAACGCGTAGCGCTCCCCGACGACGGGGTTGACGTCCTCGTCGCTCGCCACCTTCCACGTCCCGCCGCCGTGCGTCCCGATTGCGGTCTTGTAGACGGCTTCCTCGCCGAACGCGCCGAGGCCCTCGTTCAGGCGGTCCGCGTCGAGCGCGAACAGCGAGTCCGGGACGGGCACGCCGGCCTCGGCGAGCGCCGCGCCCGTCGCGACCTTGTGGAACGCCGTCAGGACGTGCGACGGCTCGTTCAGCGTCGGGCGGAGTCGCGCGAGCGTCTCGGCGATGCCGAGGAGTTCGCAGGGCTGTTCGGTGTTCGAGAGGAGCATCCGGTTCGCCACGACGTCGACGTCCGGGTCGAGGGCGGGTTCGCCGTCCCGGACCGAGACGGTGAGGTTCTCCTCGCGAAGCCAGACGCCGCGGTGTCCGAGCGCCTCGACGGCGTTGAGGATTGCCTTCGTCTCCTTGCTGTTGTGGAGACTGAGCACCCCGACGGTCACGCTATCGCTCATACCCTTGCGTGGCGGTGCGCGCGCCAAAACGATGCCGGGTCGCTCGGCGGCACGCGCGATGCTCGCACGCCCCGTGTCCACCTCCTTTATCCGTGCCGCACCCCGAGTGCGAGCATATGGCAGCGGGCGCGTTCACGTACCAGGGCGGACGGGTCGACCCAGGGGAGACCCAGAACCTCCGGTACTCCATCAGCGAGACCTATCTCGGCGACCCAGTCCGGGTCCCCGTCACCGTCTGTAACGGGGCCGAACCCGGACCCACGGTCTTCCTCTCGGCGGCGATTCACGGCGACGAACTCAACGGCATCGAGGTGGTGCGGACCGTCGCCCAGGAGTGGCCCCACGACACCCTCCACGGGACGCTGGTCTGTCTCCCCGTGCTGAACGTCCCCGGGTTCATCGCGCAGGAGCGCTACCTCCCGATATACGACCGGGACCTGAATCGCTCGTTCCCCGGGAGCAAGAACGGCACGAGCGCCGACCGGATGGCCGCCCAGATATTCTCGAACTTCATCGAGCCCTGCGATTACGGTCTCGACTTCCACACGTCGACGCGCGGGCGCACGAACATGCTGCACGTCCGGGCGGACATGAACGACCCGGACGTCGCGCGTCTCGCGCGCGCGTTCGGCCCGAACGTCGTACTCGACAGCGGCGGACCGAGCGGGGCGCTCCGCACCGCGGCCTCCGAGCGCGGCGTCCCCACGGTCACCGTCGAGATGGGGCAGGCGCATCGCTTCGAGCGCTCGTTCATCGATCACGCGCTCGACGGCGTCGCGTCCGTCTTCGGCGAGTACGGCGTGCTGCCGGACGCGGAGGTGCGGGTGCCCGCGTGGCGAACGACCGTCGAACGCGGCGAGAAGACGTGGCTCCGCGCGGACGCGGGCGGCCTCGTCGAGATGCTGCACGAGCGCGGCGAACTCGTCCGCGAGGGCGACGTCGTCTGCACTATCACGAACCCGTTCAAGACCGAGACGGTTCGCATCACCGCGCCGTTCGACGGCCTGCTCGTCGGCGTCCTCGAGAACCCGGTCGTCTACCCGGGGAACCCGATCTGTCACCTCGTCGAACTGGACTCGGAGACGATCCGCGCGTACGAACAGGGGCAACCGGCGGCCGTGAGCGCCGCGGCCGAGGGCGTCCGCGCGGACGACTCGTGACCGGCCGTTCGCAGCCGAGACGGCCGCTCAGCCGCGGCTCCGTCACGCGGTCACACCGTGCGCTCTTAGAAACTTCTATGTGCGCGCGGTAAGGAGGTGCGAACGGTATGAGTCAGTCGTACGACCGGGGCCTCGTCGAAGACTTCGGCCGGTGGCGGGAGTTCTCCGCCGGCATGTGGGCGTGGGTGCTCCACAAGTTCACCGGATGGGTCCTCATCGGCTACCTGTTCACGCATATCGCCGTCCTCAGTTCCGCGCTGAGCGGTGCGGCGACCTACACGAACACGCTGCAGGGCCTCGAACAGATCGCGGTCGTTCGGGTGCTGGAGGTCGGCCTCCTCGCGGTGGCCGTCTTCCACATCATGAACGGTCTCCGTCTCCTCTTCGTCGATCTCGGAGTCGGACTCGAATCGCAGGACCGGAGCTTCTACGCGTCGCTGATCCTCACCGGCATCATCGTCGTCGCGAGCGTCCCGGTCTTCCTGGAGGGGATGTTCTAATGGCCGAACAGTACTCCTCGTTCGCGAGCGGAAGCACGCGCTGGTTCCTCCAGCGCGTCACGGCGGCGTTCCTCGTCGTCACGCTCGCGTTCCACTTCTTCCTCCTCCACTTCTACAACCACGCACCCGAAATCACGTTCCAGTTGAGTGCGTCGCACTACGACGTCCCCGCGTACGCGGTGACGATGGTGCTCTTCCTCGGCGCCGCGACCTTCCACGGCGTCAACGGCGTCTACAACGCCCTCGTGAACCAGGGCGTCACCGGCACCCCGAAGCGCGTCGCGAAGTGGGTGCTCGCCGTCGCCGGCGTCCTGCTCTTCGTGCAGGGCATCCGCGTCACCCTCGCCCTCATGGGAGGTGCCTAATCTATGAGTACGCAAACCCCCGACTCCGACGACCCGCAGGCGGAACGTATGGCCCGCAAGGAAGAACGCGCCGACGAGCGCGAGAGTTCGACGCCCGACGTGGGCGACGATCCGATCACGCTCAAGGTCTTCCGCTACGACCCCGAAGTGGCGGAGAAGCAGGAGCCGCGCTTCGACACGTTCCACGTGCCGCGCGAACCCGGCGTCACCGTCCTCGACTGCCTGATGTTCGCCCGCGGCCACTACGACTCCAGTCTGACATTCCGGCACTCCTGCCGGCAGGCGGTCTGCGGCAGCGACGCGCTCTTCATCAACGGCCGACAGCGCCTCGGCTGTCAGACGCAGGTCGCGGACCTCGACGACTCGGATACGGTGCGGGTCGAACCGCTCCCGCACCGCGACGTCGTGAAAGACCTCGTCGTGGACATGGAGCACTTCTACGACCAGATGGACGCCGTCGAGCCCTACTTCTCCCCGACGGAGGAGCCGGAGGGCGAACAGCTCCAGTCGCGCGAGAACCGCGAGAAGATCAAGATGAGTACGCGCTGCATCTGGTGTGGCGCCTGCATGTCCTCCTGTAACGTCGCCGCCGGGGACAACCAGTATCTCGGCCCCGCGGCCATCAACAAGGCCTATCGCTTCTACTTCGACGAGCGCGAGGACGAGGAGCGCCAGGAGGAGCGCATGAAGATCATCGAACAGGAGCACGGCGTCTGGCGCTGTCAGACCCAGTTCTCCTGCACGACGGTCTGTCCCAAGGACATCCCGCTCACGGAGCACATCCAGGAGCTGAAGCGCGAAGCCGTGAAGCAGAACCTCAAATTCTGGTGATATAATATGTACGAACACGACGTCATCGTCGTCGGTGGCGGCGGCGCGGGTCTCCGCGCGGCCATCGGCGCGCACGAAGCCGGCGCGGACGTGGCCATCGTCACGAAACTCCACCCGGTCCGCTCGCACACGGGCGCGGCCGAGGGCGGTATCAACGCGGCGCTCCGCGAGGGCGACAACTGGGAACTCCACGCCTACGACACCGTGAAGGGCGGCGACTATCTCACGGACGCCCCCGCGGCGGAGACGCTCGCGCAGGACGCCCCGGAGAACGTCGTCCAGCTCGAGAACTGGGGGATGCCCTTCAGTCGCGAGGAGGACGGCCGGATGAGCCAGCGGCCGTTCGGCGGCCTCTCCTTCCCCCGCACCACGTACGCGGGCGCGGAGACCGGCCACCACCTCCTGCACACGCTCTACGAGCAGGTCGTCAAGCGCGGCATCACCGTCTACGACGAGTGGTACGTCACCCGCCTCGCCGTCAGCGACGAGGACGACCCGAACGACCGGGAGTGCTACGGCTGCGTCGCCTGGGACATCCAGACCGGCGAAATCGCGGGCTTCCGCGGCACCGACGGCGTCGTCCTCGCGACGGGCGGCGACGGACAGGTCTTCGACCACACGACGAACGCCGTCGCGAACACCGCGGACGGCGTCGCGATGGCGTACCGCGCCGGCGTCCCCATCGAGGACATGGAGTTCGTCCAGTTCCACCCGACCACGCTCCCCTCCACCGGCATCCTCCTCTCCGAGGGCGTGCGCGGCGAGGGCGGCATCCTCTACAACGACGAGGGAGAGCGCTTCATGTTCGAGTACGGCTACGCGACGAACGACGGCGAACTCGCCAGCCGTGACGTCGTCTCCCGCGCTGAACTCACCGAGATAAACGAGGGCCGCGGCGTCGACGACGAAGTCGTCCACCTCGACATGCGCCACCTCGGCGAGGAGCGCGTCATCGACCGCCTCGAGAACATCCTCCACCTCGCGGAGGACTTCGAGGGCGTCGACGGCCTCGAGAAGCCGATGCCGGTCAAGCCCGGCCACCACTACGAGATGGGCGGCATCGAGACGAACGAGAACGGCGAGACGTGCATCGACGGCCTCTACGCCGTCGGCGAGGCCGCCTGCGTCTCCGTCCACGGCTCCAACCGCCTCGGCGGGAACGCCCTGCCGGAACTCATCGTCTTCGGCGCGCGCGCCGGCCGTCACGCCGCCGGCGAGGACCTCGGCGAACCCGAGATTCCCGTCGGGAAGACAGAGGACGCCGAGGGCATCGAAGCGGCGGACGTCGAGCTCCCCGGCGACCCCGGCGCGCTCGCCGCGTCCTCCGCCGTCGTCTCCGGCGACGACGCCGACGAAGTCCTCGACAACGCCGTCGACGCCGAGACCGAACGCATCGAGGGGCTCCTCGAGAACGACGACGGCGTGAACCACGCCGAGGTCCGCTCGACCATCCAGAAGACGATGACGGAGAACGTCAACGTCTTCCGCGAGCGAGAGGGCATCGAGGAAGCCCTCGAAGTCATCCAGGAGGCCCGCGAGGACTACGAGGACGTCGGCGTCGCCGACCCCTCGCGAACCTTCAACACCGACCTCCAGCACACCATCGAGACCCGGAACGTCATCGACGTCGCCGAGACCATCGCGATGGGCGCGCTCGCCCGCGAGGAGTTCCGCGGCGCCCACTGGCGCGCCGAATTCCAGGAGCGTCGCGACGACGAGTGGCTGAAGCACACGCTCGTCTCCTGGAACGACGGCTCCCCCGAACTCTGGTATCGCCCCGTCCTCCTCGAAGGCGAGAACCAGACGTACGAGCCGAAAGAACGCCACTACTAACGGACCTTTTTCCGCCTCGGGCCGGCTCCGCCGACCGCTCGGCGCAAAAATCCCACCAAAAAGGGCCGCGAACGCGCCGCGCGCGCGTTCGCGGAGCGGTACGGAGGGGCCGACCGCACCGCAGGCGACCGCGTCGTGATCGCCGGCCGTGACCGCGACGCACCCGAATCGCCGACAGCCGCGCTTACTCGGGCAGGTACTCGTTCGTCACGTAGTCGGACATCGTCGGACTCTTTTCGAGGAAGCCCATCTCGGTGAGCGCGTCCGTGGTGTGCTGGAGGGCGTCGACGTCGAGGTGGCCGTCCTTCGGCCGGTAGTAGTCGTCCTGCGTGAGGTAGAACGAGGAGAGGAGGGCTTCGGGGACGTCGAACTCCTCGCTCGCGAGGGAGACGACCGTATCGCGGTTGTCGTAGGAGTAGTTGATCATCTGGACGTAGTCGGCTATCCACGCGCGCAGGCCGTCCTCGTTTTCGTCGATGAAGTCGTTCTTCGCGACGAGGAACGTGAACGGGTATGGCTGCTCCCAGGCGTCCTGCGAGTCGAAGACGGTCTGGACGCCGCCCTTGTTCCGCTCGGCGTTCCCGAACGTGGAGACGAAGATGCCGGCGTCGATCTTGCCCTCGCGGAGCGCAGAGCCCATCGCGGGGAAGCCGATTTCGACGAAGTCGACGTCGTTCTCCGAGTCGATGCCGACCTTCTGGAGCATCCGGTAGATGATGGCGTGGACGCCCGTGCCGGTGGCGTTCACGCCGATCTTCGCGCCGTCGAGGTCCTCGGGGTTCTGGATGCCGGAGTCCTCCATCGAGAGGACGGGGATGGCGAAGTAGTCGGGTTCGGCGTCGTAGAATCCGCTGACGACCGCGGTCATCCCGTTCGGGACGGCGTTCCCGTTGATGGCGCCGGGGAAGCTCGCGTACGCCGGGAGGCCGACGTTGAGTTCGCCCGCGGCCATCGAGTTCAGGATGTCCGGGGTGCTGCTGTAGCGCGAGAGGTTGAGTTCGTAGGCGTCCCCGACGTTGTCGAGTTGACTCTTGATCTCGTCGATGCCCATCAGGGAGATCATGTTCTCGATGGGGACGACGTAGCCGACGTTGATGGTCGGGGTACCGCCACCGCCGCCACCGCCGAGACAGCCGGCGACACCGGTGAGGCTCGCACCGCCGACGACGCCGCTCGTCTTGAGGAAGGTCCGCCGATTGACGTAGTTCACGTGCTTCTACACGAAAGTAGATGATATAACGTTTTCGCGTGACGGCACCGGGGTTTCCATGAACTATCCGACAGATTCCTTTCAGGATCACACGGCGAGTGGGAAGGCCTTTCTTCGCCCCGCCTCTACGACCCACAGATGCCCGTTCGGCCCGCGCTCGCCGTCGCGCTCGCCCTGCTCTGCGTCGCGAGCGTCGCGCCCGCGAGCGGCCACGCACCCGCGCGCCCCCACCCGAACGCGCCCGCGCTCGCCGGCCCCGACGTCACCGCGACCACCGGTCCGGCGGTGTTCGGACAGACGAGCTTCGACCCCGACGACGTCAGCATCGAAGTCTCGCTCGACGCCGACGGGAACGCGACGTGGCGCGTCGCCTACCGAATGCGCCTCGCCACCGACAACGAGACGGCCGCCTTCGAGTCGCTCGCGAACGACGTGCACGCGAACCCCGACCGGTACGCGAGCGACTTCGCCGACGGGATGCAGGGCACCGTCGACAGCGCCGAGAACGCGACCGGCCGCCGGATGGCCCTCCGGAACGTGACCGTCACCGCGGAGAAACAGCAGTTCCCGCAGTCGTACGGCGTCGTCACCTACACGTTCACCTGGACGAACTTCGCGGCCGTCGACGGGTCGCGCCTCCGCGCCGGCGACGCCCTCGCCGGCCTCTTCCTCGACTCCGAGACGACGTTCATCGTCTCGTGGCCGACCGACTACTCCCTCGAACGCGTCGCCCCGCGTCCCTCCGAGAACCGGACGAACGCCGTCGTCTGGACCGGCCCGCTCGAGTTCACGCCCGACCAGCCGTCCGTCGTGCTCGCGCGCGACACCGGCGGCGCCACGTCCACCGACACCACCACGACCGGCGGCCCGAGCACCGGCGGCGGCGTCCCGCCGCTCGCGCTCGCAGGCGCCGTCCTCGCGCTCCTCCTCCTCGCCGGCGGCGCGTACTGGTACCGTCGGAGCGACGAGACGCCGGACGACGCCGGCGGCGGCGAGGCGGCGGCGACGCCCGACGCGGGCGACACCGAGCACGACGACGCGACGGCCGAGGCGAGCGACGACGCCTCCGGCGCGAGCGACCCGCCGGCCGAACTCCTGAGCAACGAGGAACAGGTGATCCGCCTCCTCGAGGAGAACGGCGGCCGGATGAAACAACAGCAAGTCGTCCAGACGCTCGACTGGACGGACGCGAAGACGAGTCAGGTCATCAGCGGCCTGCGCGACGACGGCGACGTCGAGACGTTCCGCATCGGCCGCGAGAACGTCGTGAAGCTCCCCGACGGGGACGATTCGGACGCTTAATTCGGCTTAAACGGGCCGAAGCGGGGCTGACGAACGCGGGCGTATATGGGCGTGGGCGTCCAAGCGTGGGACAGCGATGGTAGAGACAGTCACCACCCTCACCGTGGCGCTCCTCGTCCTCGGCGCCGCGACGGGCACCCCCCACGCGGCCCTCGGCGCGGCCGCGACGGGCGCCGTCGACGGCGGCGCCGCGGCCGCGAACGCCACCGACGGGAACGCGACGGCGAACGAGAGCGCGTCCATCGGACCGGGCGCGCGCCTCGCCGGCGCCATCGGCGTACAGGGCGCGACGCTCTCCGGCGTCCTCGAATCGCGCGCGTTCCAGCACCGACTCGAACGCGCCGAGAGCGAGGACGCGAAGGCCGGCGTCGTCGCCGCGCGCGCCGAGCAGAGCGAACAGCGACTCGCCGACCTCCGCGCGGAACTCGACGCCCTCCGGGCCGCGCGAGCGAACGGATCGATCGGCTACGGTGCGTACGCCGCCCGCACCGCACGGATTCACGCCCGCCTGAACGCGGTCCAGCGCGTCGCGAACGACACCGAGACGGCCGCGCGCGGCCTCCCCGACGAGGCGCTCGCGCGACACGGCGTGAACGTCTCGGCCCTCGAGACGCTCCGCGAGCGCGCGGCGAACGCGAGCGGGCCCGAAGTCGCGGCTATCGCGCGCGGGATCGGCGGCGGCGAACGCGACCGGTTCGAGAACCGGACGGCGCGCCCGTTCTCGGACGCCGAGAACGCGAGCGACCGCGCCGCGAACGCCACGGGTCGCGACCGGAGCGACACCGGGGCCGACGCGACGAACCGAACGGTCGCGGCGAACGTGACCGAGCGCCTCACCGACCCGTCCACCGGGACGAACGCGAGCACGTCGGACGCGTGGACGACGACGCCCGGCGCGCACGCGACGACCAGCGCGCGCGACCCGAGCGCGACCGACCGCGGCGGCGGCCCGACCACCACGGCGGTCCCCACGACCGCGCGCTGGGGCTGAGCGACGCCACAGCTATTTCTCCGCGCGCCCACAACGGAGAGCGGATGCTACTCACCGGAACCGTCGTCGCCGACGCCGACACCGTCGTGCCGGACGGCGCAGTCGTGACCGACGGCGACCGCATCGCCGCCGTCGGCGAGCGCTCGACCCTCGTCGACGCATACCCCGACCGCGAGCGCCGCGACGTCGATATCGTCGCACCCGGCCTCGTCGGCGCGCACGTCCACTCCGTGCAGAGCCTCGGGCGCGGCCTCGCCGACGACACCGAGTTGCTCGACTGGCTCTCCGAGGCCGTCCTGCCGATGGAAGCCGCGATGGACGCCGACGCGATGTACGCCGCGGCGGCGCTCGGCTACCTCGAATGCCTCGCCGGCGGGACGACCACCGTCGTCGACCACCTCTCCGTCAACCACGCCGACCGGGCGTTCGACGCCGCGCTCGATTGCGGGATCCGCGCGCGCATGGGGAAGGTCCTGATGGACACCGAGAGCCCGCCCGGCCTCGAAGAGGACACCGAGACGGCACTCGCCGACTCCGAACGCCTCGTCGAATCCTACCACGGCGCCGCCGACGGCCGGATCCGGTACGCCGTCACGCCCCGGTTCGCGCTCACCTGCACCGAGGCCTGCCTGCGCGGCGCGCGCGAACTCGCGGACCGCCACGACGGCGTCCGCATCCACACGCACGCCAGCGAGAACCGCGCCGAGATAGCGGCCGTCGAGAACCGGACGGGGATGCGGAACCTCCACTGGCTCGACGAAGTCGGCCTCACCGGACCCGACGTCGTGCTCGCACACTGCGTCTGGACCCACGAGTCCGAGCGCGAACTCCTCGCGGAGACGGGAACGCACGTCACGCACTGCCCCTCATCGAACATGAAACTCGCGTCCGGCGTCGCGCCCGTCCGGGACTACCTCGAACGCGGAATCAACGTCGCCCTCGGGAACGACGGCCCGCCCTGCAACAACACCCTCGACGCGTTCACCGAGATGCGCCAGGCGAGCCTCCTCGGGAAAGTCGACGCCCTCGACCCCACAGTCCTCGACGCCCGAACCGTCTTCGCCATGGCGACCCGGAACGGCGCGAGAGCGGCGGGCTTCGAGCGCGTCGGCCGCCTCGCCGAAGGCTGGAAGGCCGATCTCGTCGGCCTCACCACCGACCGGCCGCGCGCCACGCCCGTCCACGACCCACGCTCCCACCTCGTCTACGCCGCGCACGGCGACGACGTCGTCCTCACGATGGTCGACGGCGACGTCCGCTACGACCACGGCGACTACCCGGGCGTCGACGCCGACGCGATTCTCGACGCGGCGCGCGAGCACGCCGAGCGCGTGACGTAGCGAGCGCTCGCGGTGTCGGCAGTCGAAAGAACGGCCGCGTAAGCTCGCCGCTCACCGCTTCGCGGACCCTCTCCGGTCTGCTCCGCGTTACTCGCGCGTCGCGTCGCTCCGCGCTCGCGTATTCGCGACGCCTCGCTTCGCTCGCCCGCCCGGGTGACTCGATGGGTCGCCCTACTCGTCGTACTCCTTCCGGTACCCGCGGAACTCGGTGCGGTGGGCTTCCTCGTCGGCGAGGAGGGTCGTCGCGAGGTCCTCGGTGACGGGGTCGTCGGCGTCGCGGGCGGCGTGAACGAGGTCCCGGTAGGTGTCGATGGCGTCGTTCTCGGCGTCGAGGACCCCCTCGATGACGGAGACGACGTCGGTGGTGTCCGCGGGCGGCTGGAGGCTGTGCTGTTTGGCCTCGAACTCGCCGGACCCGGGCGGGGCTTCTTCGAGCTGCTTCAGGCGGTTCCCGAGCTGTTCGGCGTGTCCGAGTTCCTCCTGAATGTCCGTCTGGAGGGACTCCTTGACCTCTTCGGCGCGGAGGCCGTCGAGCACGATGCTGTTCGAGAGGTAGTTCATCACGGTCTCGATCTCGTCCTGGTACGCCGTCTTCAGGAGGCGCACGACCTCGTCGTCTGCCATACCCGAGTGTTCGGGCGACGGACACGTATAGTTGGGGGGCGGATGCGGCGAGCGCGGCCGGATCAGTCGTCGCGCAGGTCCGCCACGTGGTCGATGCGGCGCTGGACGAGCGCGGGTTTGCCGACGTCGTGACGCACGCGGAATCCGGATCCGAGGCCGTCGAGCGCGGCCTCGGCCTGCTTCTCGGCCTCGGTGATGGAGTCGCCGCGGCCGACGACGGCGAGCGAGCGCGAGGTGGTGGTGTAGACGCCATCAGCGCGGGCGTCGACGCTCGCGTAGAAGAGGAGGGCGTCGCCGACGCTGGACTCGTCGATGGTGACTTCGGCGCCGGCCTCGGGGTCGGTCGGGTAGCCGTCGGGGACGGCGTACTTGCAGACGGTGGCCTCCCCGGAGAAGGCGAGTTCGGGGAGTCCGTCGCCGTCGCGCGCGGCGGTGAGCACGTCGATGAAGGGCGTGTCGAGGACGGAGAGGGTGTTCATCGCCTCGGGGTCGCCGAAGCGCGCGTTGAACTCGACGACTTTCGGGCCGTCCGCGGTGAGCATGAACTGGCCGTAGAGGACGCCGCGGTAGCCGTCGAGGGCGTCCACGGTGGCGTCGATGATGTCGACGGCGGCCTCGTAGTCGCTCTCGGTCATGAACGGGAGCGCGGCGCCCGTGTCGCTGTAGCTTCCCATCCCGCCGGTGTTCGGGCCCTCGTCGCCCTCGAACGCGCGCTTGTGGTCCTGCACGGCGAGCGTCGGGCGGACGTCGCCGTCGGCGACGAACGCCTGCACGGTGAACTCCTCGCCGACGAGTCGTTCCTCGACGACCCACTCGTTGTGGCCGCTCTCGCGGACGTAGGCCGCGGCTTCGGCGTGCGTGACCTGGTCGCCGGTGACGCGCACGCCCTTCCCGCCGGTGAGGCCCGCGGGCTTGACGGCGGCGTCCTCGCCGTCCTCGGCGAGCGATTCGACGTACTCCGCCGCCGCCTCGGCGTCGTCGAACGTCTCGAACCACGGGGTGCCGGGGACGTCGTGCTCGGCCATGAACGCCCGCTGGAACTGCTTGTCCGTCTCGATACGCGCCTCGGCGGCGCGCGGGCCGAACGCGTAGACGCCCGCGTCCTCCAGGGCGTCGACGACGCCGGCGGCGAGGGGGCTCTCGGGGCCGACGACGGCGAGGTCGGCGTCCACCTCGTCGGCGTACGCGACGACGGCGGCGGGGTCGTTCTCGTCGAGCGTCTCCACCGCGGCGGCGAGCGAGGCGATGCCGGGGTTGCGATTCGACGCGCAGGCGTAGAGCGCGCAGTCGTCGGCGAGCGCTCGCGCGATGGCGTGCTCGCGGCCGCCGCCGCCGACCAGCAGGACGGTCTCTGTCATGCCCGGAGAGAGAAAGCACAGGCGTGTAAACGTTGCTCTTGAGAGCCGTCGAAGTATGCACGTCTGTGGATGTCGGTGCTTTTCCGGGCGCGGCCCCTCCCCGTTCGCATGAGCGACCCGACGGCGCGCAATCGCCTCGACGAGGAGGCGAGCCCGTACCTCCGACAGCACGCCGACAACCCCGTGAACTGGCAGCCGTGGGACGACGCGGCGTTCGACGCCGCGCGCGAACGCGACGTCCCCGTCTTCCTCTCCGTCGGCTACTCCGCCTGCCACTGGTGTCACGTCATGGCCGAGGAGTCCTTCGAGGACCCCGACATCGCCGCGTACCTGAACGAGCACTTCGTCCCCGTGAAAGTGGACCGCGAGGAGCGCCCGGACGTCGACGACGTCTACATGACCGCCGCCCAGCTCGCCACCGGCGGCGGCGGGTGGCCGCTCTCCGTCTGGCTCACCCCCGACAAGCGCCCGTTCTACGTCGGCACCTACTTCCCGCCCGAAGCGACGGGGAACCAGCCCGGATTCCGCGACGTCCTCCGCTCGCTCCACGAGCGCTGGACGGACGAACGCGACGGCGTCGAAGAGCGCGCCGACCAGTGGAGCGCCGCCCTGCGCGGCGAACTCGAAGACGTCCCCGAACGGGCGAGCGACGCGCCCGGGAGCGGCCTCCGCGAGGCCGCCGCGAGCGCCGCCGTCGAGCACGCCGACCGCGAACACGGCGGCTGGGGAGGCGGGCAGAAGTTCCCGCAGCCGAGCCGTCTCCACGTCCTCCTCCGCGCCGGCGCGGACGGCGACGAGAACGCGGACGCCGTGGCGCGCGAGACGCTGGACGCGATGGCGAACGGCGGCCTCTACGACCAACTCGGCGGGGGCTTCCACCGCTACTGCGTCGACCGGGACTGGACGGTCCCGCACTTCGAGAAGATGTGCTACGACAACGCCGAACTCGCGCGCGTCTACCTCGACGGCTACCGGCGCTTCGGCGACGACCGCTACCGGGACGTCGCGACGGGCGCGCTCGACTTCCTCGCGGACGAACTCTCCCACCCCGACGGCGGCTTCTACGGCACGCTCGACGCGCGCAGCGAGGGCGAAGAGGGGAAGTTCTACGTCTGGACGCTGGACGAGGTGAGCGAGGCCGTCGACGACCCGACCGACGCCACCGTCTTCGGCGCCTACTACGGCGTCACCCAGTCCGGGAACTTCGAGGGCGCGAACGTCCTCACGCGACGCCGGGACGTAGAATCGGTCGCGGACGACCTCGACGTGTCGCACGGGGACGCGATAGCGCGCCTCGCGCGCGCGACCGAACAGGTCCAGGCGGCCCGCGCCGAGCGCCCGCGGCCCGCGCGCGACGAGAAGGTCATCGGCGCGTGGAACGGCCTCGCGATTCGGGCGTTCGCCGAGGCGGGCCTCGCTCTCGACGAGTCGTACGCCGCGCGGGCCGTCGAAGCGCTCGAGTTCGTCCGCGACCGCCTCTGGGACGGCGACCGGCTCGCGCGCCGCTGGGCCGACGGGGAGACGGCGGGCACCGGCTACCTCGACGACTACGCGTTCCTCGCCGCGGGCGCGCTCGCGACGTACGAGGCCACGGGGGACGTCGACCATCTCGCGTTCGCCCGCGACCTCGCGGACGCGCTCCTCGCCGAGTTCCGCGACGACGGCACGCTCTACTTCACGCCCGCGAGCGGCGAGCGCCTGCTCGCGCGCCCGCAGGAGCTCGCGGACCGCTCGACGCCCTCCCCGGTCGGCGTCGCCGTCGACGTCCTCGCCGCGCTCGACGCGTTCCGCCCCGACGCGGGCTACGGCGACGCGGCGGCCGAGGTGCTCGCGACGCACGCCGCGACCGCCGCGGAGCGCCCGCTCACCCACCCGTCGCTCGCGCTCGCCGCGGACGCCCGCGCGCGAGGCCGCCTCGAAGTGACCGTCGCCGCCGACGGCGTGCCCGACGCGTGGCGCGCCGCGGTCGGGTCGCGCTACCTCCCGGAGCGCCTGCTCACGCGCCGCCCGCCGACGGACGACGGCCTCGACGCGTGGCTCGACGAACTCGACCTCGACGAGGCGCCCCCGATCTGGGCGGGCCGGGAGACCCGTGACGGCGTTCCGACCGCGTACGTCTGTCGGCGCGCGTGCTCCCCGCCCGTCACGGACGCCGACGCGCTCGTCGAGTGGCTAGAAGAGTACCGTTAGGCCGACGCTTCGAGTTCGTCGAGGCGCGCGGCGAGCCAGTCGGCGATCGGTCGGTCCTCCTCCTCGACGAAGCGCGCGAGCTCGTTCCCGTCGGCGTCCTCGACGACGACGGTCGGGATGAGCGCGATGCCGTACTCCTCGACGCCCTCCCCCTGCTTCTCGCCGTCGACGCGCTCGACGGGGTAGTGTTCGACGTTCTCGACGCCCGCGGCGTCCAGCGCCGCGGCGAAGTCGGGGAGCTGGCCGCGGCAGTCGCCGCACCAGTCGCCGCCCCACACCTTCACGGTCACGTCGTCCGCGACGCGCTCCCACGTCGCGACGGTCTCCTCGTGTGCGTCCGCGTCCCACGCCGGGTTCGGCGTCATCGTTTCGAGCGTCTCGCTCATACGAGAGGCAAGGGACCGGAGGGGCTTAACGCCCGCGCACCCGGCAGAGCGAACGCCACCGCTTTACCCCCTTCACGCGTACCCCGAGGCGATGATAGACAGCATCCTCGACGCGATCGGCACGCCCCTGCTCCGCATCCCGTCGCCCGAGGGCGCGACCATCGCCGCGAAGGTCGAGTCGTTCAACCCGGGCGGGTCCGCGAAGGACCGGCCCGCCCGCGAGATGGTGCTCGCCGCCGAGGAAGCGGGCGACATCGAACCCGGCGACCGACTCGTCGAGGCGACCAGCGGGAACACCGGCATCGGCCTCGCCGTCGTCTCCGCCGCGCGCGGCTACGACCTCACCATCGTCATGCCGGAGAGCATGTCCCAGGAGCGCCGGAACCTCCTGCGCGCGTACGGCGCCGACCTCGAACTCGTCGACGGCGGGATGACCACCGCGAACGACCGCGCCGCCGCCATCGCCGACGAGACGGACGCCTACCACGTCAAGCAGTTCGAGAACGAGGCGAACCCGCGCGCGCACTACCGCACCACCGCCGAGGAGATACTCGAACAGGTCGGCGGCCGCGACATCGACGCGTTCGTCGCCGCCGTCGGTACCGGTGGGACGATCACCGGCACCAGCCACCGCCTCCTGGAGGAGTACCCCGACATGGAAGTCGTCGCCGTCGAACCCGCCGACAACGCCGTGCTATCCGGCGACGAACCCGGCGAGGACGCCTTCCAGGGGATGGGACCGGGGTTCGTCTCCGACATCCTCGACGTCGACGTCATCGACACCGTCGAGACGGCCGAAATCGACGACGCCGAGGCCGAGTGCCGGTCGCTCGCGCGCGAGCAGGGCGTGCTCGTCGGGCAGTCCTCCGGCGCCGTCTCGCTCGTCGCCCAACGCGTCGCCGAACGCTACGCGTACGAGGCCGACGACGGCGAGGACCCGCTCGTCGTCACGATGTTCTGGGACAGCGGCGAACGCTACCTCACCGCCGGCGTCTTCGACTGACGCGCGCGACGTCGGTCAGTCCTCCAGACCCGTCGCCCACTCCACGAACCAGTCGAAGCCGGCGGTGACGACGAGGAAGACGGCCGCGAATATCATCAGTTCCACGAGGTCGAAGCGGCCGGTGAACGCGATGACGGTGAAGAGGTAGCCGACGACGGCGCCGACGAGCGCCGCGACGTAGAGGCGACTGCGCGGGGTCATATCGTCGCATACTCCCGAGCGCAGCATAAAATCGGGGGGATCGGGAGGGGTTACGACTCGGGCGCGGGCGCCCCGGCGACGGGCGCGTGCGCGACCCGGTAGCGCTCGCCGGAGCGGTCGTCCGCCGCCCGCGAGACGCCCTCGGCCCGATAGAGGCGGATGTCTCGCTCGCGCTTCGTCTTCACGGGGACGTCGTAGTGCGTGGCCTCGTAGCCGAACTCCCCGCTCGACCCGGCGACGAACTCGCGGTGGCGTTCGAGTCGCTCGCGCGCGACGTCCGCGGTGAACGACGCGAGGCCGTCGAGGCGGTCGTCGAACCCCGCGACGAGCGAGTCGTCGAGTTCGTAGCCGACCGAAGAACGACCGGCCGCCATCGCCGCGAGCGTCGTCGTCCCCGTCCCCCAGAACGGGTCGAGGACGGTGTCCCCGCGCACGCTGTACATGTTCACGAGCCGATACGGTATCTCGAAGGGGTAGGCGGCGGAGCGCTCCCGGTCGCCGTCCGCGCCGTCGAGCGACTGGCGCGCCCCCGTGACGTCCGTCCAGACGTCGCTGAACCACTGGTTTCGCTCCTCCCAGAAGTACGCCGACGCGTACCGGTCGTCGTCGTGCGGCGGGAACGCCCGGCGTTCGCCGTTCCGGAAGACGAGGACGTGCTCGTGTTCGAGCGTGACGTACGCGTTCGGCGGGAGCGTCCCCGACCCCATGAACTTCGCCGTCGAGTTCGCGGGCTTGCGCCAGAGCACCTCCGGGAGCGGGTCGAGGCCGCGCTCGACGAACGCGTCCGCGACCCGGGCGTGGTTCCGGTAGACGCGAAACGAGTCGAGCGTGCGCGTCGCGTCCCCGACGTTCACGCAGGCGAGGCCGCCGTCGACGAGGACGCGCGCCACCTCGTCCCAGACGGCGTCGAGGACGCCGTGCATCGCCTCGTGGGCGCGCGCGCCGTCTCCCGCGTCGAGGGCGTCACGCACCGCCGGGTCGGCGTCCGCGAACAGGCCGTCCCACATCTCCACCATCGGATACGGCGGGGACGTGACGACGAGTTCGACGCTGTCGTCGTCGAGGGCGTCGAGTTCGCGCGCGTCGCCGGCGACGACGCGGTGCGTGGTCTCCATACCGGGAGGTGGCCGGCGGCCCGGATAACCGTTCGGGGTCGGATTCGAGGGACAGAAGGGAGGGGGCGTTCAGCGGCGCGCGCCCGGTTCGGGCTTCTCCCGGTCGAGGACGTCGAGGACGTCTCGGAGGACCCAGAGCGCGAGGAGGTAGACGACGACGGCGGCGATGACGACCACGCCGAGGAGGCCGACGAGGCCGCCGAGGAAGAAGAGGAGGTAGGCGGTTCGCGGGTCGCTCGGGCGGAGGACGACGCCGCCGCCCGCGACGGCGAACCCGGCCAGCCAGAGGACGCACCCGAGGGTGGAGACGACGGCGAGGCGCGGGTGTGCGAACCGATAGAAGAATCCCGGGAGGCGCCGCGTCGCGGGCCGCGAGGTCATACTCGTCGCTCCGGCCCGAAACGGCTTCAACCCCTCGGTAGCGGCGTCGGCGCTAGCTCGAGTCGTCGTCTCGCTCGTCGGCCTCCTCGACGTCGATGTGGACGACGTCCTCGCCTTCGTCGCGTCCGTCGTCGCGGCCGCCGAGCAGGCGCGAGCGTAAGTCGTCGGCGACGGACTCGACCTGATCGCGCAGCGTCTCGACCTCCTCGCGGAACTCCTCCACGTCCCGTTCGACGTGGTAGACCCGCTGGATCGGGATGCGGCGAACGGTGTCGACGCCGGACTCGTCCCCGTCCGTCTTGAGGATCCAGTGATCCTGGACGTACGCGATGTGTTCGTTCGGAACGGTCCGCTCGACGGTGTCGCCGTCCGCGTTCTCGTAGACGATGGTCGCGCGACCGAGGTCCTCGTCCATACGTACTCGTGGCGTTCGAGACGGGTAGACCCACCGGCCGCGCGACGACGGGAAAAAGACGAGTGCGGGGCGTTACAGGATGTCTTCGATGTTGTCGGCGACTTCCTCGGGGGTGTCGCCGACGGGGACGCCCGCGTCGTTCAGCGCGTCGATCTTGGACTGCGCGGTGCCGGTGCCGGACCCGGAGACGATGGCGCCCGCGTGGCCCATGCGCTTGCCCGGCGGGGCGGTGCGGCCCGCGATGAAGCCCGCGACCGGGGTGTCCATGTTCTCCGCGATGTACGCGGCGGCCTCCTCCTCGTCCTCGCCACCGATCTCACCGCACATGACGACGGCCTCGGTCTCCTCGTCGTTCTCGAAGAGTTCGAGGGCGTCGATGAAGTCCGTGCCGATGATCGGGTCGCCGCCGATGCCGATGGCGGTGGTCTGGCCGATGCCGCGCTGAGTGAGGCTGTCGACGACCTGGTAGGTGAGGGTGCCGGAGCGGGAGACGAGGCCGACCTTCCCGTCCGAGAAGATGTTCCCGGGGAGGATGCCGAGTTTCGCCTCGCCGGGCGTGATGATGCCCGGACAGTTCGGGCCCTGCAGGCGCGTGTCGACCTCGGAGAGGCGCTTGTTGACCTTCGCCATGTCCTGCGTCGGGATGCCCTCCGTGATGGCGACGACGAGGTCGAGCGACGTGTCGAGCGCCTCGAAGATGGCGTCCGCGGCGAACGCCGGCGGGACGAACACGACGGACGCGTCCGCGTCCTCCGCCTCCACGGCCTCCTCGACCGTGTCGTACACGGGGACGCCGGCGACTTCCTGCCCGCCCTTCCCGGGCGAGGTGCCGGCGACGACGTTCGTCCCGTACTCGATCATCTGTTCGGTGTGGAACTTGCCCTCGCCGCCAGTGATGCCCTGGACGACGACGCGGGTGTCTTCGTCTACGAGAATGCTCATTCTTCTTCCTCCGCGTATTCGACGGTGCGCTGCACGGCACCTTCGAGGGTTTCTTCGACCGTGACGAGTTCGTCGTTGAGGATCTCACGACCCTCCGCGGCGTTCGTCCCGGCGAGTCGGACGACCACCGGCTTCGGGATCTCGTCGAAGCGCCCGAGCGCCTCGTTGATGCCCTTCGCGACCTCGTCGCCGCGCGTGATCCCGCCGAAGATGTTGAAGACGACGGCGTCGACGTTCTCATCACTGAAGACCATGTCGAGCGCGTTCGCGACCCGCTCGGCCTTCGCGCCGCCGCCGATGTCGAGGAAGTTCGCGGGCTCTCCGCCGTAGTAGTCGACGAGGTCGAGCGTCGTCATGACGAGACCGGCGCCGTTGCCGATGATGCCGACGTTCCCGTCGAGACGGACGTAGTCGAAGCCGTACTCGTTGGCCTTCGCTTCGAGTTCGTCGCCCGCGGCCTCGTCCTCCATCTCCGCGAGGTCGGGGTGACGGAAGAGCGCGTCCTCGTCGATGTTCATGACCGCGTCCGCGGCGACGACTTCGTCGTCGCTCGTGATCATGAGGGGGTTGATCTCGGTGTCGCTCGCGTCCGAGTCCTCCCAGAGGTCGTAGAGCGTCGTGAGGACGCTCGCGACGTCGCGCGCGAACTCCTTCGGGACGCCGGCGTCGTAGACGACCTTCCGCGCCTGATAGGGGTGCATGCCGAACGCGGGGTCGATGTGTTCGCGAGCGATGGCCTCGGGGGTCTCCTCGGCGACCTCCTCGATGTCGACGCCGCCCTCGGTGGACACCATCGCGACGGGTTTGCCCTCGCCGCGGTCCATCGTGACGCCGACGTAGAGCTCGTTCACGAAGTCGACCGCGCCCTCGACGAGGACCTTATCGACCGTGTAGCCCTTGAGGTCCATCCCGAGGATGGACTCGGCGGCCTCGCGCGCCTCGTCTTCGTTCTCGGCGAGCAGAATGCCGCCGGCCTTGCCGCGTCCGCCGACGTGGACCTGTGCCTTCACCGCGACCGGATAGCCGACCTCCGCGGCCCGCTCGACGACCTCGTCGACCGTGGTCGCGAGCGCGGACGGGGGCGTCGGGATACCCGCATCGGCGAAGACTTCCTTCGCCTGGTACTCGTGCA
>JBDGUG010000008.1:0-21841 GCA_042216135.1 Halarchaeum sp.
CACGTCTACGTCGTCGAGTGCGCGGACGGCACCTACTACACCGGCTACACGACGGACGTGGCGCGGCGCGTCGAAGAGCACGACGCGGGGGAGGGCGCGAAGTACACGCGCGGCCGAACGCCCGTCACGCTCGTCCACACGGAATCCTTCGAGACGAAGAGCGCCGCGATGAGCCGCGAGTACGCCATCAAACAGCTCTCGCGCGCGGAGAAAGAACGGCTCGTCGAAGGCGCGTAGCGGAAGCGCGGTTCCGTCGGAATCGCGTTATTCGGGCTTCAGACCGCCGTCCTGCACGCGCATGATGGCCTCGCCGTCGGCGAGGTTCGAAGCCACCTTTTGCGCTGCGCGCGGCCGACGGCCGCGCTCGGCAAAAGCTGGACCAAAAGCGCTCGTCGAGGCCTTCGGCCTCTCCTCGGCCCGCTTGCTCGCTTCGCTCGCTCGCGGTGCTATTCGGGCTTCAGACCGCCGTCCTGCACGCGCATGATGGCCTCGCCGTCGGCGAGGTTCGGGGCGTCGACGAGACGGACGATGCGCTTATCGCCCTTGGACTTCCGGAGGTAGATGCGGAACGTGGAGGTGTGCCCGAGGATGTTCCCGCCGATGGGCTTCGTCGGGTCGCCGAAGAAGGAGTCCGGGTTGGACTGGACCTGGTTGGTGATGACGACGGCGGTGTTGTGCAGGTCGCCGATGCGAAGGAGGTCGTGGAGGTGCTTGTTGAGCTTCTGCTGTCGGTCGGCGAGTTCGCCCCGGCCGACGTATTCCGCGCGGAAGTGCGCGGTGAGCGAGTCGACGCAGAGGAGGCGGACCGGCCAGTCGGTGTCCTCGTTCTCCTGTGCGACCTCCTTGGCCTTCTCGGCGAGGAGGATCTGGTGGTTGGAGTTGAACGCCTTCGCGACGTGAATCTTGTCGAGGACGCTCTCGAGGAGGGCGTCAAGGTCGTCGTCGTCGGTGGGGTCGCCCTCTTCGATGCCGTGGAGCTCCATGGTGTCCGCGAGGACGTCCTCGTCGAGGCCCCGTACCATGTCGTCGATGCGTTCGGGGCGGAAGGTGTCCTCGGAGTCGACGAAGACGGCGGAGCCCTCGAGGCCGCCGTGCTCCTCGGGGAGTTGGACGGTGACGGAGAGCTGGTGGGTCACCTGGGACTTGCCGGCGCCGAACTCGCCGTAGACTTCGGTGATGGACTGGGTCTCGACGCCGCCGCCGAGGAGTTCGTCCACCTCGGGGACGCCCCACGTGAGCTTCCCGATCTGTTCGCGGCGTTCGAGGACGTCCGTCCCCGTCTCGAAGCCGCCGATGTCCGCCTGCTGGCGGGCGCTCTGGATGATGTCGTTCGCGCTGGACTCGCCGACGTCGCCGGTGTTGGAGAGTTCGCCGGGGCTGGCGACGGCGATGCTCTGGAAGGAGTCGTAGCCGGCGTCGCGGAGCTTCTCGGCGGTCGCGGGGCCGACACCGGAGAGTGCCTCAAGGTCTTCTTCGGGCATACCCGTTCGTTGTGCGGCCCAGAGGATAAAGCCTCGTATACAGCAGAGTGAAAGTGAAATCGCGGGACGCGGATCGGGTGTTCGAACGGTCGAGGCGAGGGTTTAGGCGCGAAGAGCAGTTCCGTGCGGCGCGATTCGTCTATCGGGCGTGGCTACTCCCAGGGTTTCCCGCCCGCCGTATCGGGCCAGAGCGGATACCAGTACGCCGTATCCTCCTCGACGTCGAGTTCGCCGTCCATGACGGACTGGAGTTTCACCTCGACGGTGGAGTCTCGCTCGTGGTGGCCGCGCGGAGCGAACGGGTAGAAGGAGCCGCGTTTGAACGAGTAGACCCAGTAGACGGGGTCGCCGCCGTCGAGGGGGTCGAAGCCGAAGACGGCGGCGAGGAGTCGGTCGCCGTATCCGCGGTCGGCGAGGGTGTCGGCGGCGACGTAGAGTTCGGTGGTGAGGTCGGTGACGTCGTCGCGTTCGACGACGGCCCACGTGTAGCCGTGGCCGTCGGTGGTTATCTCGCTGAAGCCGTCGCCGTCGAGGACGTCCGCGACGTCCCGGAGGGTGCTCTCGAAGTCCGTGGAGGCCATCGCGGAGAGGCAGAGGCCGGCGCGGCGCGCGGGCCGATAGTCGAGGTCGGCCTCCATCGTGACGGAGGCGCTGTTGAGTTGGAAGAAGTCCTCGGGGTCGGCGGGGCGGGTGGCGTCGCGTTCGGCGCCGAGGCCGAGGACGTCCCGGACGGCGTCGAGCACGCCCATCAGGCGCTCACCGCGGTCTCCATCTCGCGTTCGAGCGCGCGGAGGCGCTCGACGCGCTTCTCCGTCGCGGGGTGCGTGCTGAACAGGCGGGTGAGCGTCCCGCCGGAGAACGGGATGATGAAGAACGCGTTCATCTCCGCCTGCTCGCGCATGTCCTCGGTGGGGACGCGGTCCATTCGGCCGTCGATCTCGAGGAGCGCGGACGCGAGCGCCGCCGGGTTGCCGGTGATGAGCGCGCCGCCGCGGTCGGCGGCGTACTCGCGGTAGCGGCTGAGCGCGCGGATGAGGAGGTAGGAGACGACGTAGACGGCGAGGGACGCGGCGATGGCGACGACGATAGCGCCGCCGCCGTTCTGGTTGCGGTTGCGGCCGCCGCCGAACAGCCACCCCCACCGGAGGACGAAGACGGCGAGGACGGTGAGGACGGACGCCATCGTCATCACCATCATGTCGCGGTTCTTCACGTGCGCGAGTTCGTGCGCGATCACGCCAGAGAGTTCCTCGTCGTTCAGCGTGTCGAGGAGGCCGGTGGTCACGCAGACGACCGCGTGGTCCTTCGAGCGCCCCGTCGCGAAGGCGTTCGGGGCTTCGGAGTCCATCACGGCGACGGTCGGCTTCGGCAGGTCGGCCTGCTGGGCGAGGCGTCCGACGACGCCGTGCAGGTGGGGGTAGTCGTCCTCGCTCACTTCGTGTGCGCCGACGCTCCAGAGGGTGAGCCGGTCGCTGAAGAAGTACTGGGCGATGGGGAACCCGCAGACGACGAGCGCCATCACGAGCAGGCCGCCGCCGAAGTACCACGCGATGACGCTGGCGAAGACGACGTAGAGGCCGAACAGCAACAGCATGGTGAGGGCCATCCGCGCCCGGAGGCCCCAGTCCGCGTTCCACTCCATACCCGCCGTTAGGGGCGCGAGCGTAAAAGCCGTCGCCCGCGCGCGGTCGCGGGCGGGTGAGCGGAACCGCGCGGCGACGTCGGGCGCGCGAGCCGTCGAAGGGCCGAGTTTAACCGTTCTCGCGCGCTAGCCGGGATATGAGCGATGCCGTCTTCTGCCCCCGCTGTGGCGACCCCGCGCCCGAGGGGGCGACGGGACACACGCGCCGCGAGCGGGCGCTCTGCAACGACTGCTACTTCGACGACTTCGACCTCGTGGACGCGCCCGAGCGCGTGGAGGTGACGGTCTGCGCGCACTGCGGCGCGGTCCAGCGGGAGAACCGCTGGGAGGACGTGGGTGCGCGCGACTACACGGACATCGCCGTGGAGGCCGTCTCGGAGGCGCTCGGCGTGCACGTGGACGCGGCGGACGTCTCGTGGGGCGTCGACCCGGAGCAGGTGGACGAGACGACGATCCGGATGCACTGCCAGTTCTCCGGGGTGGTTCGGGGCGAACCGCTCGTGGAGGAGTTCACGGTGCCGGTGAAGATCGGGAAGCAGACCTGCCAGCGATGCGGGCGGATCGCGGGCGACTACTACGCGAGCGTCGTGCAGGTGCGCGCCGTGGGCGAGCGAACGCCGACGGGGGGGGAGACCGAGCGCGCCCGCGGGATCGCGGAGGAGATCACGGAGTCGATGGAGGCGACGGGGGATCGGAACGCGTTCGTCACGGAGGTGACGGAGCGGCCGGAGGGCCTCGACCTGAAGCTCTCCGATACGAAGATCGGGAAGAACGTCGCGCGAAAGCTCACGGAGGAGTTCGGCGGCGCGTACACGTCCTCGGAGACGCTCGTGACGGAGGACGAGGACGGGAACGAGGTGTACCGGGTGACGTTCGCGGTGCGCCTCCCCGAGTTCGTCCCGGGGGACGTCATCGACCTCGCGGACGACGACGACGGCCCCGTCCTCGTTCGCTCGGTGCGCGGGAACCTCAAGGGCGTCCGACTCACCACGGGCGAGCCGTTCGAGGCGACGCACGAAGTCGGGGACGCGCCGGACGCCCGAAAGCTCGGGACGCGCGCGGACGGCACGGAGACGACGCTCGTCGCCGTCGAGGACGACAACGCGGTGCAGGTCCTCGATCCGGAGACGTACGAGTCCGTCACCGTCGCCCGCCCGGACTACCTCGACCCGGACGACGCGACCGTGGACGTGCTGAAGTCGCGCGCGGGCATCCACGTCCTGCCGTGAGCGACGCGCTCGCGGTCGTCGTCGCGAAGGACGACGCCGAACTGAAACTGGAGACCCTGCGGGGCGAGGGCGTCTACGACGAGTCGCGGAAGGTACGCGAGCACGACGCGGCGCGCGTCGAACTCCCCGTGCTCGCCGAACCGCGCGCGACGACGTTCGACGAACTCCTCGTGCAAGAAGATCCGGAGGTCCGGACCGCGGGCCTCGCCGACCGCCTCCGCGAACGCGGCTGGTCCGAGGACGAACTCGCTCGCGCGCCGTCCTCGTGGGCGGTCGTCGGCGACGTGATACTGGTCTCGTTCCCCGACGACTGCCCGGACCGCGCGGCCGTCGGCGACGCCCTGCTCGACGTGCACGGGAACGCCGACACCGTCCTCGCGCGCGGCGGCATCACCGGGGAGACCCGCACCCCGGACGTCGAGGTGGTCGCCGGCGCGGGCGACACCGAGACGGTCCACGTCGAGCACGGCACTCGGTACGCGCTCGACCTCGCCGAGGTGATGTTCGCGCCCGGCAACCAGGCCGAGCGCGTCCGCATGGGCGAAATCGTGGGGGCCGACGAGCGCGTCCTCGACATGTTCGCGGGCGTCGGCTACTTCGCGCTCCCGATGGCGAGAGCGGGCGCGGACGTCGTCGCCGTCGAGAAGAACCCGGTCGCGTTCCGCTACCTCGCCGAGAACGCCCAGTTGAACGACGTCGCCGCGAACGTCGAGTGCGTCCTCGGCGACTGCCGCGAGCACGACGGCACCGGCTTCGACCGCGTCGTGATGGGGTACTACGACAGCATCGGGGGGCACGCGGGGCGACGCGACGCGACGGCCCGCGGCACGGTGAGCGGCGACGACGCCGCCGCGAACAGCGTGGCCGGCCAGCGGGAGGCCACGGCCAGCGCGAACGGGGAGGAACGACCCGTGAACGGCGGCGACGCGTCGGCCCGCGAGGACGCCTATCTCGGGCGCGCGTTCGACGCGCTCGGCGACGGCGGCGTCGTCCACGTCCACACGACGAGTCCGGAGGCCCGGTTCCCGGAGCGCGCCGGGTCGCGCGTGGAGGCCATCGCGGCCGAACACGGCGCGAGCGTCACGGTCACCGACGCGCGCGTCGTGAAGTCGCACAGCGAGGGCGTCGTGCACGGCGTTCTCGACGTGGAGGTGCACGATGGGTGAGGGCGAGCGGCACGTCTGGATCGCTATCCTGCTCGTCCTGCTTCTGGTCGGCGCGACGGTCGCGTGGGCGCTTGTCTGATCGAGGGCGACGGTTTTTCTCGCGGGAGCGCGTACTGGTGGGTATGGATCGACAGCGTGCGATGGCTCTCTTCCTCGCGCTCCTGATGTGCACGTCCACGGTGGCGTACGTCGTCTCGGCTATCTAGTCGACGTCCCAGACGTCCGCCATGGGGCTGCGGCGCTCGCGGCCGGTGTCGCCGTCGCCGGCGTCGCGCGAGCGCGGGGCACCCGCGTCGGCCGCCCCGCCGCGGCCCCCTTCGTTTCCAGTGGAATCCGGGCGCTTCGGCGGGCCCGCCGTGACGTTCGCAGTGGCGGCGTCGGCGTCGAGTTCGGGGAGGTCGGGACGCGTCATCGCGTCCACCTGCTCGCGGAACCACGGCGGCATATCGGTTCGGGCGCGCTCGAAGACGTCGAGAATGGAGTCGTCGGCGAGGTAGGTCGCGCCGTAGTCGTCGGGCGCGCGGACGACGCGGCCCGCGGCCTGAACGAGCGTTCGGAGGGCGGCGCGATAGTACCACGCCCACTGGTCGTCTTCGAGTCGGCGCGCGACGCGCGCGTCGTCGGTGTTCAGGAACGGCGCCTTGCAGACGACCTGCCAGCGCGCCAACTCGCCCTTCAGGTCGAGCGCCTCCTCCATCTTCACCGCGAGGAACGCCTCCGGTTCCGCGCTCTCTTTCCACGCCTCCAGGTCGGCGTCGCGCGTGTCCGCGCCGTGCGCGCGCACCCGGTCCGCGACGCCGAGGCCGTCGAGTTCGTCGCGCAGGCGCTCCTGAATCGCGTAGGAGTGACAGTGGACGATTCCCTTCTCGTCGGGGTGGGCGGCCATCACGCGCGCGACGGCGCGCGCCACCCGCGGGAGCGTCCGGTCGCGCTCCTCGTACGTCATCTTCCCGCACGTCACGTCGTAGAGCGGCCGGTTATCGAGCGGGAAGGTGTGCTCGACGTCCACGAGGGCGACGTTCGCGGGGTCGAGGCCGACGGAGCGACAGAACGCCTGCTTGTTCAGGATGGTCGCGGAGAGCAGCGCGAACTTGCTCGCGCGGTCCCAGACGGTGTGGCGGAGGTAGCGCTCGGGGTTCATCGGCTTCGCCGTGATGCGCTCGCCTGCCTGGGTGACCACCCACGTCGTCGCGGACTGCGGGTCCCGATAGTCCTCCGTGAACCACGACACCTCGCTGATGAGTTCCTGTAAGCGGTCGCGTTCGGCGGCCTCCGCCGCGTCGAGTTCGTCCGCGCCGAGCAGTTCGTCCTTCCGGGCTTCCGCGACGGAAACGAGCGTGTCCGCGAACCGCGCGGCGGCCTCCGGGCCGTCCACGTCGGGGACGCGCAGGTCGTCCCAGACAGGCACCGTCTGGGGGCCGAGTTCGACCGTCGCGTACATCTCCGCCCACTCCGCGAGGCCGTGCGCCTCGTCTATGACGCAGACGTCCCGCATCCCGAAGACGTCCGACCCGGCGGTGTTCATGAAGTACGCGAGCGTCATCGCGGCGTGCGAGCGCGCCGACGCGACGGCGCGCGCCGAGAAGTACGGGCAGCGGTGCTTCACCGCGCAGTCGTAGCCGCGCTCTCGCGCGCAGGGCGCCCTATCGACCGGCGTGTGCGTCTCGTCCGGCAGGATACACGTGTAGTTGTTCTTCCCGCGGATCACCTTCAGGTCGTCCAGCAGGTCGTCGTCGGCGACGTCGTCCAGCTGTGAGACCTGCGGCGTCGTGTAGTACGCGCCCGTCGCCTGCGCCGGGTCGGCCTCCTCGGCGGTGCGCGCACACCCCATGATGGCGCGCGCCAGCAGGGACTTCCCGGATCCCGTCGGCGCGCGCACCAGCACCACGTCGTTCCCCGCCTCGAAGGCGTCCCGGACGTCGGAGAGCGCGCGCTCCTGCGCCCCGCGATAGGACGGTGCGGGGAACTCGTCGTGGATGCGCGCCGGGTTCACTGCCCTGAGGTGGGACCGCGCGCTCCTTAACCACCACGCTCGCGGGGGTCGAACGCCCGGCCCGTCGTGTCGCGCGCGCCGCCCGCCTCGCGCGCCGGCGTCACTCCGAGAGCGCGTCGACGTCCGCCCGCGTCGGGTCCTCGGGGAGGCGTTCGATGCAGTCGAAGCAGAGGAAGAACTCGCTTCCGTCACCGAGTTCGAGCGTCAGTCCGCCGGGCCCCGCCTTGTCCAGCGAGCCGAAGTCCCAGAAGTCCCCGACGCCCCCCGGAACCTCGACGCGCGTCCCGCAGGCGTCGCAGCGTCGCTTTCCCATACGTCGGGTTCGGGGGCGCGTGCCTTCGAGCTGTCGCCCGACGTTTTTTCGTCGCGTGCGACGTAGTCCCACGCGATGGAGGTAGACTGCGAGGGCTGTGCCGGCTGTTGCGTCGACTGGCAGCCGCTCGCGGACGGGACGGTCGACCACGAGCGCCGCGGCCCGCGCGCGCCGCTGGACGACGCGTACAACCTCGTGCCGCTCACCCGCGAGGACGTGCGGGCGTTCGTGGACGCGGGCCACGCCGCCGCGCTGACGCCGCGGCTCTGGGCGGCCGCGGAGGGCGACGACGCCGTAACTATCGACGGCCGCGAAATCGCGGCTATCAGCGGGAAACCGGTGTTCTTCGTCGGCATCCGCAAACCCCCGAAGCCCGTCGGCCCCTTCGACACCGACCCGCGCTGGCTGCCGACGTGCGCGTTCCTCGACCCCGAGACCCTGCAGTGTCGCGTCCACGACGCCGACGTCTACCCGGAAGCGTGCGCGACCTATCCCGGCGACAACCTCGCGCTCGGCGCGGAGACGGAGTGCGAGCGCGTCGAGGCCGCCTTCGGCGGGACGCGCCTCCTGGACGACGCGGCGCCCGACGACGCCGGCGTCCTCCTCGGCCCGCAGGCGGTCGGACAGACCGTGTTCTGCTATCCCGACCCCGACGAACTCGACGGCGTCCTCGAATCGGTTCTCTCAGACGGCCTCTCGCGCGAGACCCGCGCGTCCTTCGTCGGGGTGGCCGCGGCGAGCGCGCCCGGAACCACCCGAGTCGCCTCGGAGAAGCGCGAGGAGTACGAGGAACGGGCGCGCGAGCGCACGTCGTGGGTGGACGACGCGCTCGACGAGTGGGCGGCGCGCGCCGAGGAGGAGACGCCGGATCCCGCGCTCGGCCGAACGGTCGAGGAGTCACGGGGCGCGCCCGCGACGCCGGGGTGGGAGGGCTGAGATGCGCGTCCTCGTCACCGGCGCGTCCGGCTTCATCGGGAGCCACCTCGTGCCGGCGCTCGTCGAGGCGGGCCACGACGTGCGCGCGCTCGTTCGGGATCCGTCGCGCTACGACGCGCCGGAGGGCGTGGAGGTGGTCGCGGGCGACCTGCTCGACCCCGAGACGCTCGACGGCGTCTTCGACGGCGTGGACGCCGCCTACTACCTCGTGCACTCGATGACGGCGGGCGAGGAGTTCGAGGAGCGCGACCGGCGGGCCGCGCGGAACTTCGCACACGCGGCGTCCGCGGCGACCGGCGGACGCCGCGGAACGACGAGCGGGAGCGAACGACGTGAGCGACACGCGAGCGACGCGGACGAGCGCAGCGAGTCCGCGGAACGAGCGAGCGCGGAGCGAAGCGATGCGCGAGCCAACACGGCGAGCGACGAGAGCCGCGAAACCGCGGGCGTGGAGCGCGTCGTCTACCTCGGCGGCCTCGGCGGGGAGTCGGACGAGTTGAGCGCGCACTTGCGCTCGCGGCGCGAGGTGGAGGCGATACTGCGGGACGGCGACTACGACCTCACCGTGTTGCGCGCGGCCGTCGTGGTCGGCGCGGGGTCGACGGGGTTCGACGTCGTCGTCCAGCTGGCGAAGCGCCTGCCGGTGATGGTGACGCCGCGCTGGGTGCGCACGCCCTGCCAGCCCATCGCCGTGGCCGACGTGGTCGCGTACCTCGTCGGCGTGCTCGACGCGCCGGAGACGGCGGGTGGGACGTACGAGATAGGGGGGCCGGAGGTGTTGACGTATCAGAAGATGCTGGAGCGGACCGCGGCGCTGATGGGGCGTCGCCTCCGCGTGATACCGGTGCCCGTGTTGTCGCCGACGCTCTCGACGTACTGGATCGACCTCGTGACGGACGCGCCGCGCGAGATCGTTCACCCGCTCGTGCACGGCCTGCGGAACCCGGTCGTGGCTGACGACGGCCCGATTCGGGAGCACGTCGCGCCCGAGTTGACGCGGTTCGACGAGGCGGTGCGGCGCGCGCTCGACGAGTACGAGGGGCGAGATGGATAGGGCGACGTCGGACGGCGTCGACCGCGACGCCGAGCGCTACGGGCGGACGTGGACGTACGAGAGCATTGTCGGCGCGGTTCCGGGCGTGGACGTGCCGGACGGGGTGGCGCTCGCGGTCCAGTTCGCGCTCTTCGAGACGCTCGTGCTCGCCGTCGCCGGCGTCTACGGCCTGTGGGCGGCGGTGCCGGCGGCGACGGCGGCGGTGGTGGTGGCGACGGCGGGGAGCGCGCTCATGCTCGACCTCGGTCGGCGACTCCGGCGCGCGGACCTCCCGGACGCGTACACGCACGTCGTCTTCGGGTCGAGCGTGGAGACGGTGCTGGGCGTGCTCGCGTACGTCGCGCTCTGCACCTATCTGTTCGCGGTCGATCCGCGGGACGGGACGACGCTGCTCGGCGCGCTCGTCGGGCCGTCGCTGCCCGCTCCCGCCGTCTTCCTCGCGCTCCTCGTCTGCTGGGACGTCTGCTATCGCATCGGCGTCGGGTGGTGGGCGGCGGTGACGGCGCTCTGGCGGTCGGTCGCGTTCGACCTCGACGCGTCGGCGGACGCGGCGGCGCGCCGGGCGGACCTGCGGGTCGCGGCGTTCGGCGTGCTCCAGTTGCTCCTCGTGCCGTTCCTCGGGCGGGCGCCGCTGCTCGCGCTCGCGGTCGGCGGGCACGTCGTCGCCGTGGTCGGCGTCGTGGCCGTCGCTCGCGTGTGGCGTTAGTGGTGGGACGGTCGCAGGAGAGCGCGGCTAATTGTGTTTGATCCGCTTGAACTGGTCGAGCAAGGCTTCCGCGTCGTCGCCGGAGTCGTACGTGACCGTGCCGCGATAGTCGGTCCGGTCGTCGTCGTCGCTGACCTCGACGTCGGCGTTCTTCCGTTCGCGGCGCTCGTGCTCGTCTTCGTCGTAGGAACCGATGGACATGATACCTCTACCCATGGGTAGGCGGTACATACTACTTAAAGGGAAAGGTTGGTGACAAAGAATGTCACGCTCAGAACGAGACGGGGTCGCGCGTGCCGACGTCCGCGGGCGCCGGGTCGCGATCCGAGTAGCCGACGCGCCCCACGGCGGCCCGGCCGAGCGCGGCGTAGACGGCCGTCGTCGCCTCGTCCGCGTCCGCGAACTCGTCCACGCCCGTGCGCGCGAGCACGTCACCGAGTCGCTCCTCGCCGTTCGGGTGGTCGATACGCGCGTCACCGTAGCGCTCCCGGAGCGTCTCGGTGCTCACGGGATACGTCGGCCGTTCGAGCAGGTCCGGGATACGAGCGAGTGTCATCACCAGAGAGAACGTGAGGAATCGTGAAGAATTTTGTGGGGGCGTGCCAACGGGACACGGACACGCTCTTGGGCCGCCCGCCCCGACGTTCGCGCGTGCCGTACGCCGACCTGCACGTCCACACCACCGCCTCCGACGGCGCCCTCGAACTCGACGACGTCCCCGACGCCGCCCGACGCGCCGACGTCGCCGCCGTCGCCCTCACCGACCACGACACCGTCCATCCCGGCCTCGACCGCCCGCTCACCACGCGCGACGGCGTCGAACTCGTCCGCGGCATCGAACTCCGCGTCGAAACCGACGACGAACGCGTCGACATCCTCGGCTACGGCGTCCGCGAGACCGACGCGCTCCGCGACGAACTCGACCGCATCCAGCGCGACCGCATCCAGCGCGGGAAGCGCATCGTCGCCGCCGTCGAAGCCGAACTCGGCGTCTCGCTCGACGTCACCGTCGAGGAAGGCTTCGGCCGCCCGCACGTCGCGCGCGCCGTCGTCGCCCACCCCGACACCGACTACGACGACGTCGCGAGCGTCTTCGCCGACCTCGTCGGCGACGGCGGCCCCTGCTACGTCGCCCGCGACGTCACCGACTTCGAGACCGGACGGCGCCTCCTCTCGGACGCCTGCGGCGCCGTCGGCCTCGCCCACCCGCTCCGATACGACGACCCCGCCGCCGCGCTCGAACGCTGCGAACGCCTCGACGCCGTCGAACGCCACTACCCCTACGACCGACCCGTCGGCACCGGCCCCGACGACCACGACGGCGGCGTCGCCCTCGTCGAGGACGCCATCGAACGCTACGGTCTGCTCGCGCTCGGCGGGAGCGACGCGCACGGCGACACGGTCGGCGCCGCCGGCGTCGAACGAGGCGAATACCGCCGTCTCCGGCGCCGCATCGAACGGTGAGCGGGCCGCCAACTTAAGGTGGTTCACCACGTTACGTCCGATATGCGCTGTCACTACTGCGACCGGAGCGCAGACGTCTCCGTCGACAAGTCCGGCGTACGCGTCGGGCTCTGCGAGGAGCACTTCCAGGAGCGCCTGGACGAGCTCGCCGACTCGGAGACGCTCTCCCGACTCCGCGAGCAGCTCGACATCGACCGCGCCTGAGCCCTCCCCACCCGTCGCCGCCGCGCGCCCGCACCGAGCCACCCCGCCGTCGTTTAAGTCGTTCTCGTCACGAGCAGTAGCTACGAACAGGAGCGCCCGGGATTCTCGGGCACCCATCGCTCGCCCGCCAGCGGCGCGTTCGCACTGGTCGCGCCTCCCCTTCGGTCAGGAGCGTGTGCTCGCGGCTACGCCGCTCGCGCGTTCGTCCCGCCTTCGCGTCGCTCAGGCGCGACCGCTCACGGGTCGTTCCTCCCCGTTCGCTCGTTCACGCTCGCGTGCTGTCCACGTCGATCGCGTCCACGGGACAGACGTCCACGCAGAGCATGCAGTCGATGCACTGCGCCTCGTTCGCGGGGTCGGCCTTCTTCTCGCTCGTCGGATGGCCGGGGGTGTCCACCCACTCGAAGACGTCCACGGGACAGTCCTCGATGCACGCGCCGTCCGCGTCGCAGATGTCGAAGTCCACGGCGACGTGCGTGCCGTGGACGCCGAGCTGCTCCGGTTCGTCGACCGGCCCCCAGACGTCGTGGCCCTCGTGTTCGTCCACGACCTCCCGGTTCTCGTCGAAGTTCGGATCGATGGCCATACCGGGGAGAGAGCGCCCGCGCGGTTAAAGGCGACGAGGAGTGGGGGCGCGGGCCGAGCCGGCACGCTTGAGGGGCGGGCGACCCAATCGTCGGGTATGCACACCGTCTCGCTCGCGGAGCAGACGTCCCGGATGGGGCCCGCGGCGACCGTCTACGCGCTCACCGACGCGCTCGGCGCGAGCGACGTCGCGCTGAACTACTACGAACTCGACCCCGGCGAGTCGACCGCGTACGGCTATCACGCCCACGAGTCCCAGGAGGAAGTGTTCTACGTCCAGTCCGGCGAACTCACCTTCCGCACCGCGGACGGCGACGCCGTGATCGAATCGGGCGAACTCGTCCGCTTCGGCCCCGGCGAGTTCCAGCGCTCGGAGAACACGGGCGACGGCACCGCCGTCGTGCTCGCCGTCGGCGCCCCGCAGGACGCCGGCGAGACCCTCATCCGCCGCGAGTGCGAGGCGTGCGGCGGCGAGACCGAACACGAGATCGCGCTCGCGGACGACCACGACGCCGTCCTCGCGCGCTGCACCGCCTGCGAGAGTGTCACGGAGCGATACACGTGAGCGCGCCTCCGCGACTCGTCTACGACGACGACTGCGGCTTCTGCACGTGGTGCGTCGAGCGAGCGCTCGACTACGGCGAGTTCGAGCCCGTCGGGTTCTCCGAACTCACGCCCGACCAGCGCGCGCGCCTCCCCGACGACTACGAGACGTCCGCGCACCTCCTCACGGATTCGGCCGTCTACTCCGCCGGCGAAGCCGTCGAACAGGCGCTCGTCCGGATGTTCCCCGAACTCGCGGGCGTGGTCGACGAACTGCGCGCGTTCGCGACGTACCGGACGCTCCGCGAACGGCTCTACCGGTGGGGCGCCGACCACCGCGACTGGTGGGGGGAGATTGTGAGCGCGTGCCCGCCGGCACGGCGGGGCTGAGCGAAGCGAAGGCCCGCCGAACGAGGGAGCGGCGACAGCCGCGAGCCGCGCGACGTCGAACGGAGTGAGACGTCGCGACCAGCGCGAACGGCGAGCGGCGCGAGCCGTGAGCCCGGCGGTGCGACGCGTAGCGAGCGCCGCCGAACGAGCGAGCGCTGAGCGTAGCGAGGCGCGAGGCACGCGGAACCGAGCGTAGCGACGCGCCGCCGAACGAGCGAGCTCAGTCCGCGGCGAGCGGGGTGCGCTCGGCGGCGAGCGCGCGGAAGTTCTCGAAGAGCTGTTTGGCCTCGCAGGCGGCGGCGTAGTTCTCGTCGGTGATGCCGGCGACGACGGCGTCCTTGCGCGCGTCCGGGAGTTCGTCCTTGCGCGCGGTGACGCGTTCGGCGGTGTCGGGGTCGTATTCGGGGTGGAACTGGACGCCGTAGGCGTTCCCGCGGCGGAAGGCGTGGACGCCGTAGTCGTTCTCGGCGAGGAGGTCGGCGCCGGGCGGGAGTTCCGCGACGGCGTCGGAGTGCGTGGTGAACACGGTGAAGGAGTCGTCGACGCCGTCGAAGAGCGGGTCCGCGCCGTCGTGGGTGACCTCGCGGTATCCGATCTCGTACTCGCCCATCGGCTCGACGGTGCCGCCGAGCGCGTCCGCGACGAGCTGGTGGCCGAAACAGACGCCGAGCAGGGGGAGGTCTCGGTCGTCGGCGGCCGCGACCCACTCGCGGAGCGGGTCGATCCAGGGCTCGTCCCAGTAGACGGAGACGCGGGAGCCGGTGACGACGGCCGCGTCGAAGTCGAATCCGTCGGGGAGTTCGCCGTCGGCCGCGTGGAACTCCACCAGATCGGCGTCGAGTTCGCGCCGGAAGTTCCGCGCGTTGTCGGCGGGGTCGCGCGCGGCGTTCAGGAGCGCGATACGAGGGCGGTGCATACGTCTAGTCACCGGACGCGGGGGAAAAGGCCTGTCGCTGCCGAGGGGTGTTTGCCGGAGCCTACGACTGCGCGGTCGCGACCTCTCGGAGGACGTCAGGGGCGGCGTCGAGGGCGTCGTCGACCTTCTCGGCGTCGGGGCCGCCGCCCTGCGCGAAGTCCGCGGGACCGCCGCCGCCGCCGCCGACGAGCGCGGCGAGTTCGCTCACGACGCGCCCGGCGTTCACGGGCGCGCCGTCCGGGACGCCGACGACGAACTGCGCGCCGTCCGCGCCGCTGCCGACGACCGCTATCTTGTCGTCCTCGACGAGCGCGTTCGCGGTGGCGCGGAGCGCGTCCATGTCGCCGTCGACGCGCTGCACGACCGCGGTCCAGCCGTCGACGGCGACCTCTTCGCCGGCCGCGCCGCCCGAGGCGCGGGCCTCGGCGAGCTGGTCCTGCAGTTCTTCGATGCGCTTCCCGCGCTCCTTCCACTCCGTGAAGAAGCGCGCGGCCGTCTCCGGGACGTCCCGCGGGGAGACGTCGAAGGTGTCGGCCGCGTCGAGGAGCGCGTCCTCGTCGTCCTGCACGTGCTCGATCGCGGCAGTCCCCGCCGCGAACGTGACGCGTTCGACGCCGTCCTGCACGCGCTCCGTGTTCAGGACCTTGATCGTCCCGATGTCGCCCGTGCGCTTCACGTGCGTCCCCGCACACGCCTGCACGTCCTCCGCGACGTGGATCAGCCGGATGTTCTCGCCAGGCGGAATCCCGCCCTGGTAGAGGTCGAAGCCGTGCTCCGCCTCCGCCTCGTGACGGTGCGGCCACTCCTGCTCCACCGCCGTGTTGTCCGTCACGATCTCGTTCGCGATGCGCTCTATCGCCTTCACCTCGTCGCGCGTGATCCGGTCGTAGTGACGGACGTCCAGCCGCGACGAGTTCGTCCCCTTCTGCGCGCCCGCCTGCCGGACGTGCGGCCCCAGCACCTCGCGGGCCGCGTGCCCGATCACGTGCGTCGCCGTGTGATGCTGCATCAGCCGACGGCGACGCGCCATGTCGATCTGGCCGCGCACGAACTCGCCCTTCCCCGGGTCCTCGTCCGTCCGATGCAGAACCACGCCGTCCCGCACCTGCACGTCCTCCACCTGCACCGTCTTGTCGTCCGTCGAGAGCGTCCCGCGGTCCGCCGGCTGACCGCCGCCCTCCGGATAGAACATCGTCTGATCCAGCACGACGTCGTACGCCGGCCCGCCGTCCTCGCCCTCCCCGTCGCGCTCGAAGACGTCGAGGACGACCGCCTCGAACTCCGCGCGATACTGGTCGTCGTAGAATAGCTCCTCCGTGTCCGGCAGATCCCCGAGACGCTCGTCCGTCTCCGACTCCTCCCCGAACGCCTCCCCCGAGTCGTGGCGGGACGCCACCAGCGAGTAGAAGTCGTCCGGCTCGTCCACCGTCGCGCCCACGTCCTCCGCGATCTCCGTCACCATGTCCGGCTGGAGACCGTGGCTGTCGTAGAACTCCACCAGCTGACTCGCCGGGATCGGCTCCCCGCGCTCCGCGTACTCCGCCGCGAGCTGTTCGACCTTCCGAGAGCCCCGCTCCAGGGTCTCCTCGTACTTCCCGACCTCCGAGCGCACGACGTCCCGGATCGTCTCCCGGTTCTCGTAGCCGAGCCGCTCGGCCTGCCGATCCACCAGCGTCTCCAGGTCCACGTCCGCGTCCACGCCGTCGATCAACCGGGCCGTCCGCCGGAGCACCATCCGCGCGAGATAGCCCGTCCCGACGTTCGACGGCACGATGCCGTCACCGAACATGTAGGCCAGCGTGCGGACGTGATCCGCGATTGCGTAGATGTCCTCCAGCGGCCGCATCAGCTCGTGGAGGCGCTCCGTCGACACGTCCAGTTTGTCCGCGATGTTGTCGCGCGCCGCGTCCATGTCCTCCACCTCGTCGATGTCGAGGTGGCCCGCGAGCTTCGCCGCGCGATGGATCAGCGTCTCCTCCTCTTCCGTGTGGTCGATCCCCGCCGCGTCCTTCAGGTACGCGATGGCGTCCGGATACACCGCCTCGTACACCGTCGGCGTCCCCTGCGACACCCACGTCCACCGCTCCAGGCCGTAGCCCGTGTCCACGATGTACGTGTCCATCGGCGAGTACGAGTTCCCGTCCTTCATCTCGTACTCGCCCTCCGGGTCCTGACTCATAGACATGAAGACCAGCGTCGCGAGCTCCGCGCCCTTGTAGAGCACCTCGAACGCCGGCCCCGCGTTCCCGCCGCCGACCCACGGGTCCTCGATGTACGTCACGTCCTGCGGGTCCGCGCCCATGTCCTGGAAGAACTCGTCGCAGTACGCCACCGTCTCGTCCTTCCAGTACACCTCGCCCTCGTACGCGTACTCGCGGTCCGCGTCCTCGCGCGCGTTGAACGCGTGATGCGCCATCATCTCGAACGCCATCGTGTGCCGGCCCGTCTTCCCGACGTTGTCGATGTCCTGCATCCGAATGCACGGCTGGCTGATCGTCAACGGGTTCGCCGGCGGCGGCGTCTCCCCCGACGTCACCAGCGGCTGGAAGTCGTAGATGGACGCCTGCGTCAGCAGGACGTCGTCCCGCCACCGATTCGCCGCCACCGGATACGGCTCGATCCGCTCGTGATCGTGCGCCTCGAAGAAGGAGAGGAACCGCTCGCGCATCTCCACCAGCGAGTACTCATCATCGAAGCCCGGATCGTCGATGAAGCCGTACTCCTCACACGGCGGCTCACCGCACGTCTCCCGGTCCGGATCCCGCGTCCAGAAGTGCGCACCGCACTCCGTACACTCCCCGCGTCGGAACCCCTCCTCCTCGAAATACTCGAGACGGTACTCCGCTTCGAGGTCGCTCATTAGGTGTTGTTCGCCGACGAAAGAGCAAAACGCTTCCGCACTAAGCCCTCGCGCCCCTGCGGGGCGCTCGCCCGTAGTAGTCCACCGAGCTCGCGGGACGCAGGCGCGCGGCCGGTCGGCCGCCCGAACGCACCGCGGGGTTCGAGGCCGCCACCGCTACCACATCTACGACCCGAAGGCCGTGGTATTGCGCCTGTTCAGCGTATAATAGAGAGGGCGTCGAGGTCAGTTCGCCAGCGCGAGACCGGCGACGATCTCCACGCCCGCGCGTTCGAAGAGCGCGCGCATCTCCGGGTCGAGCGAGACGTCCGTGATGACGACGTCGATGTCGTCGACCGTCCCGAACTCGCGGAAGCTCTGCTGGTCGAACTTGCTCCCGTCGACGACGAGCACGACGCGGCGGCCGCCCTCGCAGAGCAGTGATTTGATCCGCGCCTCGTCCTCGTTCGAGACGGAGAGTCCGCCGTCGGACTGGACGGCGTCCGTCTCCAGATAGACGAGATCGAAGTTCGTCTTTCGGAGGTAGGACTCCGCGCTCGGCCCGACGAGCGCGTCCGAGCTCCGGCGAAGCGAATCGCCGACGACCTTCACGTCGCCGCAGGACTCCCGGAGGACGAACGCGTTCTCCGGGGAGTTCGTCGCGACGAGCAACGAGAGCCCGTCCGGAATCGCCTTCGCAACCTCCATCGTCGTCTGGCCGGTGTCGAAGAAGACCGCGTCGCCGTCCTGGAGTTCCTCGACGGCGCGGCGCGCGATGGCGCGCTTACCGTTCGGGTTATCCAGCGACGTCTCGAGAGAGGGGGAAGCAGTCGTCGGCTCCGACGCCGGAAGGGCGCCGCCGTGGAACCGGTCGATCAGCCCGTCCTCGGCGAGCGTGGCCAGGTCGCGGCGAATCGTCGCCTCGGAGACGCCGAAGGCCTCCGTCAGCTCCTCGACGGTCATCCGATCGGACTGGTTCACCCGTTTGACGATCTCTTCCCGGCGCTTCTCAGGCATCATAGTCACGTAGTATCCCGGACCTCGATCCGTGTGAGCGGCGGGATGGGATGATTCGTGCGTAAGCCATCGCGAACTATAAGCGTTGGTTCGTATTCGTCGGTGCCGCCGCGATAGCAGTCGCTGGCACCGCGGCGCTTGCGGACGGTTCTAGTCCACCGGGAGGGGATTCGCGTGGTCATCTGGCCCGGTCAGTCAGCGAGGACACCGAAGAGGGCGGTGACGACCACACCGACGCTAGTGACGATGGCTCCGCCACTGGCGCCGGTCGCGAGGTCGTAGACGGCGATACACACGAGGAGGCCGGCGAGCGCGAACGAGCCGGCGGCGGTGCGGGAGACGTCACGGGTGGCGGCCGACCGCATAGTCACGCCGTCACTCGCCGCTGTTCGTCCGTCTCGTACGTCAGCGACGCGCCCGTCTTCGGATCGAAGTAGTGCAGGGAGTCGCGGTCGAATCGGAGGTTGACGTCGTCGTCCATCGACACCGTCGTGTCCGGATCGACCGCGGCCTTGATGGTCTGCGTCCCGTCGAAGTCGAGTTCGAGGACGGTCTTCTCGCCCTGCGGTTCGACGACCTGCACGGTGGCGGGATGGAGGTTCGAGGCGACGCCGTCCTGGCTGAGCGAGATGTTCTCCGGGCGGATTCCGAGGACGACGCGCTCTCCGACCCGGTCGGCGAGGACGTCCGTGAACTCGTCGGGGACGTCGTGCGTGTGCGTCCCGAGGTCGAGTTCGAGCATCCCCGGTTCGCTCTCCTCGAGCGTCCCCTCGAGGAAGTTCATCGACGGCGACCCGAGGAAGCCCGCGACGAACATGTTCCGCGGGTTCGAGTAGACGCGGGTCGGCGCGCCGACCTGCTGGATCTCGCCGCCGTCCATCACCGCGATCTGATCGGCGAGCGTCATCGCCTCCACCTGGTCGTGGGTGACGTAGACGGTCGTCGTGGAGAGCGTCTCGTGGAGCTTGTTGAGTTCGGCGCGCATCTGCACGCGGAGCTTCGCGTCCAGATTCGACAGCGGTTCGTCCATCAGGAAGACCGCGGGGTCACGGACGATGGCGCGCCCGAGCGCCACACGCTGCTGTTGACCGCCCGATAGTTCGGCGGGGCGGCGGTCGAGGAGCTCCTCGATCTGGAGGAGTTCGGCGGCGTCGGTGACGCGCTCCTCGATGACGTCCTCCGGGGTGTCGTGCTGTTCGAGCCCGAAGCGCATGTTCTCCTCGACCGTCTTGTGCGGGTAGAGCGCGTAGTTCTGGAACACCATCGCGATGTCGCGCTCGTACGCACGGCGGTCGTTCACTACTTGGTCGCCGATGCGTATCTCGCCCGAGGTCGCACGCTCCAAGCCCGCGATGAGGCGGAGCGTCGTGGTCTTCCCACAGCCGGACGGCCCGACGAGAACGGTGAAGCTCTCGTCGGGGATGTCGAGGGAGATACCGTCGACTGCGGTGATGTCGTCGAATCGCTTTACGAGGTCGGTGAGGTTGACGTGTGCCATAGTAGGTTACTCCTTGACGGCCCCTTGGGTGAGGCCGCTCACGATGTAGCGCTGGAAGAACAGTCCGAACAGGATACCGGGAAGCGCGGCGATCATCCCACCGGCCGCGAGGTGGGCCCAGTCCACGAAGTCGTCCGCGACGAACAGCGAGACGGCTATCGGGAGCGTCTGTGCTTGCGGCGAGGACGTGAGAACGAGCGCGAAGACGAACTCGTTCCACGAGAAGATGAACGCGAGGATGGCCGTCGCGGCGATTCCGGGTTTCGCCATCGGGAGGATGATCTTCACGAAGCCCTCCCAGCGCGAACAGCCGTCGATACGGGCCTGCTCGTCGAGCGACTCCGGGACGCCGTCGAAGTAGTTCTTCATGATCCACACGGCGAACGGGAGGTTGAAGAACGTGTACGTGAGGATCAACGCGATTCGCGTGTCGTAGAGACTCCCGGTGAGTCCGCCGATGAGCGGCGGGTTGGACATGATGCTGAAGAACGGGACGATCAGCGCGATGGGCGGGATCATCCGCGCGCCGACGAGGGAGAGCAAGAGCGCCTTGTTCCCGAAGAAATCGTAGCGCGAGAACGAGTAGCCAGTGACGGTCCCGAGCGTCACGCAGATGACCGTCGTCGTCACCGCGACGACGAGGCTGTTCAGCGTGAACGTCCCGAACGGCCGATTCTGGAAGATCTCGACGTAGTTCGAGAGGGTCGGATGCGAGGGGACGAACGTGACGGGGATCTGCAGAACCTCCGTCGTCGGTTTGAGGCTGGTGATGAGGATGTAGTAGATGGGGAACCAGATGACGACGACGTACACCGCGAGGAGCGCGTACGCGAGGAGGCGTTCGCGCACGATGTACGGCCACTCATCCTCGGTGTCGAGGCCGAGCGCATCGACGACGCTATCGAGAGTTGATCGTTTCGTGCTCATTAGTACGGTGACTCACCGAAGATCCGGTAGAGTGCGGCGACGATCAGGAACGTGACGGCGAGCAGGACCACGCCGAGCGCCGCGCCCTCGCCGGGGCGATTGAAGACCTGTGCGGTGCGGTAGAGCCAGGACGCCCAGACCTCCGTCGACTTCCCCGGGCCGCCCTGCGTCATGACCCAGACGAGGTCGAGGGCGCGGATGTCGAAGATGATGCGGATGGTCAACGCGACCAGGATCGAGGGCTTCAGGAACGGGTAGGTGACGTTCACGAAGCGCGAGAACCGGCCGGCGCCGTCGACTTCCGCGGCGTCGTAGAGTTGCTCGGGGACGTTCTGGAGGCCGGCGAGCAGGATGATGATGATGAACGGCGTGAACACCCAGATGTCCGCGACGATGAGCGCCATCATCGAGAGCGTCCCGTCCGAGAAGAACGCGATCTTCTCCGAGAGGAGGCCGGACTGGGTGAGCAGGCCGTTTATCGCGCCGTACTGGGACTGGAACATCCACCGCCACATCAGGCCGCTCATCACGTACGGGAGGACCCACGGGACGATGACCGCGGTGCGGAGCCACCCGCGCCCGAGGAGGTCACGGTCGAGGAGCAGCGCGATGCCGAGGCCGAGGAAGAACGAGATGCTCACGCTCAGCCCGACGTAGACGACGGTGTGCCAGGTGATCGATACGAAGTCGGGTGCGAGCCCGAAGACGCCCGTCTGGGAGCCGGTGGCGAATAGCAGTTCCGCGAAGTTGCGGAGGCCGACGAACTGCTTCTCGCCGCTGATCGGGTTCTGCCAGAAGACGCTACTCCAGAGGAGCTTCAGCGTCGGGTAGACGATGATAGCCGCGATCCAGAGCAGCGTCGGACCGACCGTGAGCGGAACGAACAGCCGGTCGAGGGTGCGTCTGAGGGTGTTCTTTTCTGTGGACATAGAGTGATT
>JBDGUG010000058.1:0-21651 GCA_042216135.1 Halarchaeum sp.
TTGAACCCTGGTCCTTGCCGTGAGAGGGCAAGATGATTGGCCGGACTACACCACCAGAGCACGGTGGTCCGACGCACGCGTCGTGCGTCTGCACTCGATTCGAGTACCCCGTCGTATAAAAACTCGTTGAACCGCGCGTACCGTGGGACGGGTCCGCACGACAGCGCGGGGGGCGAGCGCTACGGGGCCAGTCGGTTCTTCCGGTTCTTCATCTTCGCCTCGTAGTGGTCGAACGTGCGCGGACACCACTCGGCGGCGATATCGAGGACGTCCTCGGTGAGGCCGCGAATCTCCCACTGGCTGTCGGCGGCGGCGCGCATGTCCGCGACGTGCATGAGCATGCGGGCGTTCAGGCTCATCACGACGTTCACTTGCGTGCCGATGGGGAGGACGAAGCGCGCGTCCTCGGGCGGCATCCCGAGTTCGAGGAGCTCCTGGTAGTCCTCGACGGCGCGCTGGACGGCCTCGGTGAAGACTGCTTCGCGCTTCGCGACGGTGTCCTCGTCGACGGCGCCGCCCTGCTGGTTGCGCCCGACCCAGTTCGGGTCGCTCGCGGAGGGCGGCGTGACGACCATCTCGCCGTCGCCGACGTCGCTCGGGTCGACGTCGTCGAACGCGACGTACCGCATCGACTGCACGTCGAAGCTGACGTGGCGGTGTCGCGTGATCTGCGCCATGCAGGACCGGCTCATCCCCTCGACGTGGAAGGTCGCCTGCACGTGCTCGAACGGCCCGAAGTGGCCGTGGTCGAGCAGGTGGCCGATGAGCGTGCGCTGTTTCTCCTCTAAATCCTCCCCCTCGATGCCCGCCATGACGTCCTCGAAGGACTCGTCGGCGCCGTACTCGCTCATGTAGTCGTTGCGGGCGGCGCGACAGATCACCTCCTCCGGATTCGGCGTGGCCTCCAGCAGTTCGACGTTCACGGCCGCTCCCACGACCCGCCGCGGTAAAATCGTTCGCACTCTCCGCCGCGCCGACGCCGGCTCCGCGTCGCGGCGGCACGCGAACACCTCACCGCCGCCCGCGACGGCGACCCGGCCCGAATCGAGGACGCCCTCGACGCCGTCGAACGCGTCGAGGAGCGCCGCGCCGCGTTCGAAGCGTCGCTCCGGAACGGGGACGACGCGCCGGACGAGCGGGACTGACGCGTCGCCGCGTCGGCGAACACCTTGAAGGAGCGCGCGAGCGCACGTGCCGACGTGACGTACACGAAAGCCCGCGTCAGCGACGCCGAGTCAGTCCTCCCCGACGACGTGATGGGCGAGATGTGGATGCTCCGCGACGACCTCGACACGGAGACGCTCGGATTCACCGTGCTCGCCCTCGAACCCGGCGAGGAGTCGATGAGTCACGCGCACGTCGAGGACGACATCGAGGAGGTCTACTACGTCGTCACCGGCGGCGTGGACGTCGACCTCGGGGAACGCACCGTCTCCCTCGACGCGGACGAGGCCGTCCGGGTCAGCCCCGACGAGGAGCGACAGATACGGAACCGCGACGAGTTCTCGAAGCTCGTTCTCGCGAGCGCGCCCGCGTAACGCGGCGCGCCCCGCCACCCCGCGAACGTCGCCTCTTTCTACCGGGACCGCCTACGTCCGCGCGTGATCCGAAACCTCTCCGAGGGCGTCGAGGCGTTCACGTCGAACGTCTTCCTCGCCACGGGCGAGCGGACCGTGCTCGTCGACGCCGGATCGGACTACGACGTCGCGCGCGCCGTCCGCGAGCACGTCGACTCGCTCGACGCCGTCGTCCTCACGCACACCCACCCCGACCACGTCGAGAACGTCCCCGCACTCCGGGACGCGTTCGACGTCGAGACGTGGGGGTTCGACCCCGAGCACGCCACCGTCGACAACGCCATCGCGGACGAGGAGGCGGTCCGCATCGGCGACGACGACTACACCGCGCTCCACACGCCCGGCCACCGCGACGACCACCTCGTCTTCGTCTCCCCCACGACCGCGTTCGTCGGCGACCTCGTCTTCGCGAACGGCGCGTTCGGCCGCACCGACCTCCCGCAGGGCGACTCGCGCGCACTCGTCGAGAGCGTCGAACGCCTCCACGACGCCATCGACGCGGACGTCGAGACCTGCTACACGGGCCACGGCGCCCCGCTCGACGACCCGCTCCCGCAGGTCGAGGCGTCGCTGCGCGCCGCCCGATTCAACGCCTAATCCTTCAGCCCGTAGTAGCCCGGTTCGTCGTCGCTCGGCGGCTCTGCCACCACGAGCGCCTCGCTGTGCCGCATGATCCACGGGATCGCCCAGTCCAGCAGGACGTCCTCCGTCCCCGGCTCGAGCGCCTCGTCCGGATCGAGCCCCTGCAGGAGGCGCGCGATCTCGTACACCGTGTACATCTGATCGCCCTCGAGGAGTTCGTCAGGCTCGTAGAAATCACACGGGTACAGCTCGTCGAACTCGTCCTTCGCGCGTGGCATACCGAGAGCCTCGCCGGCCGAACGCAAAAACGTCCCGTGACGTAGCCGCCGCTCGCCGACTCGTGCGCGAAAGAAAATCGGTGGATCGCTCCGACGCGGCTGACTCGCGGCGCGTAGCGCCGCTCGTCTTCCCGCGACGTCTTCGACGTCGCGTTACTCGAACCGGGCGACGGCTTCCTCGTAGCGGTCGGCGGGCGTCTCCCAGTCGACGACGTCGAAGAACGCGCTGACGAAGTCGCCGCGGGCGGGGCCGTAGTCGTAGTAGTAGGAGTGCTCCCAGACGTCCAGCGCGAGGATGGGCTGTGCGCCCCAGAGCGCGCCCTGGTCGTGCTTGTCCACGACGAGGTTACGGAGCTTGTTGCTGTGCGTGTCGTAGACGAGGAGCGCCCAGCCACCGGCGGCGGACGCCGCGGCCTCGAACTCGCCCTTCCACGCCTCGTACGACCCGAAGTCCTCCTGGATGGCCGCGGCGAGCGCGCCGGACGGCTCGTCGCCGCCGTTCGGACTCATGCACTCCCAGAAGAGGGAGTGGAGGACGTGTCCGGAGCCGTTGTGCGTGACGTTCCGAATCGCACCCGCGGACGAGCCGAAGTCGCCTTCCTCGCGGTTCGATTCGAGCGTCTCCTCGGCGCTGTTCCAGCCGTTGACGTAGCCCTGGTGGTGGGTGTCGTGATGCCACGTCAGCACCTGCTCGCTAACGCTCGGTTCCAGCGCGTCGTAGTCGTACGGCAGCGGCGGCAGCTCGTAATCACTCATAGGAAGTTCCTCCACTACGTACTGCGCTCGCGTGCCTGTTAAAGCTTCAGGCGGCGGTAGTTCGCGCGTCACCCGAGGGGATTTAGGCGGGCGGCGCGCGAAGCCGAGGCGTGTCCTACGCCGCCGCGTTCGTCGACCTTGACGGGACCGTCTGGCGCGGCCGGGAGGCCGTCCCCGGCGCCGCCGCCGGACTCGCCGCGCTCCGCGACGCCGGCGTCCCCGTCGTCTTCCTCACGAACAACACCGGCGTCAGCCGCGACGCGGTGCGCGCGCGCCTCGACGCCCTCGACGTCCCGAACGACGCGCCCGTCGTCACCGCCGCGTGGGCGACGGCCGCCTACCTCGCGGAGCACCGTCCCGACGCCGACGTCCACGTCGTGGGACAGGACGCGCTCGAGGACGAACTCGCCGGCGCCGACCTCTCGCTCACCACGGAGGGCGTCGCGGACGTCGTCGTCACCGGCTTCGACGACCGGGTGAGTTTCGCCCGGCTCACCGCCGCCCTGCGCGCGTTCGGTCCCGGCACCGTCTTCGTCGCGACGAACCGCGACCGAACCACGCCGAAGGCGGACGGGCCAGTCCCCGGCGCGAACGCGTTCGTGAGCGCTATCGAGGGGATGGTCGAACACGACCCCGTCGTCGTCGGAAAGCCCGAGACGCGGATGGCCGAACTCGCCGCCGGACGCGTCGACGCCGACGTCCACGACTGCCTGATGATCGGCGACAACCTCGAGACGGACGTCCTGATGGGCGAACGCGCGGGCATGGACACCGCGCTCGTCCTCAGCGGCGTCTCCACGCGCGAGGGCGTCGCCGCCTCCGACGTCGAGCCGACGTACGTCCTCGACGACATCGGGGACGTCGGCGACGTGCTCTGACCGCCGGGCCGGCCGTCGTCACTCGCCCCGCGCTCGCTCGAACAGCCGGATGGCGTCCTCGCGGCGCTCGCCGTGGTCGACGACGGGCGCGGGATAGTCGGGCGCGAGTTCGTCGCGCTCGGCCGGGTCGAGTTCGGGCCAGTCGTGGATCTTCTCGGCGGGAACGTCGGCGAGCTCGGGGACGTGCTCGCGCACGTACTCGGCGTCCGGGTCGTACTTCTCGCCCTGCGTCTGCGGGTTGAAGATCCGGAAGTATGGCTGGGCGTCGGTGCCCGTCGAGGCCGCCCACTGCCAGCCGCCGTTGTCGTTCGCGGTGTCGTGGTCGACGAGGTGCTCGCGGTAGTGCGCGTAGCCGATCCGCCAGTCCGCGAGCAGGTCCTTCGTGAGGAACGACGCGACGATCATTCGCACGCGGTTGTGGACGTAGCCCTCGTCGCGGAGCTGTCGCATCCCCGCGTCGACGATCGGATAGCCCGTCTCCCCGGCCTTCCACGCCGAAATCTCCGACTCGTCGTTTCGCCACTCGATGGGGTTCTCGTACTCGTTGTAGTTCGATGCGACCACGTCGGGAGTGAAGTAGAGGACTTGCGCGTAGAACTCGCGCCACGCGAGCTGTGATCGGAACTCCTCGACGCTCTCGCGGTCGTCCTCGCCCGCCGCGTCCGCCCTCGCCTCGACGGTGCGCGCGTACGCCTCGCGCGGCCCGAGCGTCCCGTACTTCAGGTCCTGGGAGGTGCGGGACGTCGCGCCCTCCGCGGGGTAGTCGCGGGCGTCCGCGTACCGGTAGATTTCGGACTCGCAGAAGTCGTCGAGTCGCTCGCGCGCCGGGGCGTGGCCGGCGGCGGGGAGGTCGATGTCCGGGTCGTCGAAGCCGAGGGCGGCCGCGTCGGGGAGCGCGTCCCCGGTCACGTCCGCGAGCGCGGTAGCGGCGGGCGGGTCGAACGGGTCGGCCTTCTCGCGGTCCCGCCACTTCTTCCAGAAGTACGTGAAGACCTGGTAGGGGTCGCCCGCGTTCGTCCGGATCGTCCCGGGTTCGTGCAGCACGGCGTCGTGGTGGCGCTCGGTCTCGACGCCGTCGTGGGAGAGCGCGTCCGCCACGGCCTCGTCTCGCTCCTGGGCGAGCCCCGAGTAGTCCGCGTTCCAGTGGACGGCGTCGGCGTCGAACTCGTGGGCGACGTCCGGAATCACCGCGGACGGGTCGCCGCGCCGCAGGAGGAGGTCGCTCCCGCGCTCCCGGTAGGCGTCGCGGAGCGCGTCGAGCGCCTCTCTGAGGAAGGCGACGCGGCGGTCGCTCGCGTACGCGAGCACTTCGTCGTCGAAGACGAACACCGGGGCGACGTCGCCCGACTCGGCGGCCGTCGCGAGGCCGCGGTTGTCGTGCACGCGGAGGTCCCGCCGGTGCCAGAACACCTGCATGGCCGGGGGGTCGGGCGGGCGCGGGATAACGCTTCGGACGTCCCTACCGGTCGGGCGTCTCGTACGTGTTCGGCGTCCCGGTGACGTTCACCGACTGGCCGTTCACGAACGAGGCCGCATCCGAGGCGAGGAACCGGACGAGGTCCGCGATTTCCGCGGGCGTCCCCCACGTCCGCTCGGCGTTCGCTCGGTCGAGTTCGCGTTCGAGGCCGTAGCCCTCCCGTAGTTTCTCGGTGGCGACGAAGCCGGGGGAGACGGCGTTCACGCGGACGTCGGCGTCGGCCCAGTCGCGCGCGAGCGTCCGGGTGAGCGAGACGACGCCGCCCTTCGCGGCGCTGTACGGCCCCATCCCCTCGACGCCGTACTCGCCCGCCATGCTCGCGACGTTCACGACGGCGCTCGCGTCGCCGTCGCGGAGGGCGTCCGAGAACGCGTGGGTGACGTTGTAGACGCCGGTGAGGTTGACGCCGACCACGGCGTCCCAGAGGTCGCCGTCCACCTCGTCGAGCGGCATCAGGCCGGCGCCGCCGCCGGCGTTGTTCACGAGGACGTCGACGCCGCCGAGCTCGTCCTCCGCGGCCGCGGCGAGCGCTTCGACGTCGTCCCGGTCGGTGACGTCCGCCTCGACGGCCTCGACGTCCCCCGGCAGGTCGGCGAGTTCGTCCGCGACGGCCTCGACGTCGGCGAGGGTGCGCGAGCAGACGACGACGTCGGCGCCGTCGGCGGCGAACACCGACGCGATGGCGCGCCCGATACCGGACGACGCGCCGGTGACGACGGCCGTCTTCCCCTCGACGCCGCTCCGTGATCGAACCGCGTCCGTGGTCTCTGTCATCGCGTGCCCGTAGCGTCGTCGCACGGGTAAACGACGAGGCAGCGGCGAGACCCGCGGGCGCTCACGCGAGCGCGTCGAGCCAGTCGGTGTCCCGGTAGCCGTCGAGAATTTCGTACGTCTCGTCGCGCCGGGCTTCGAGCCACGAGAGGAGGCGGGCGGCCCACCGGAGCTTCCGGCGTTTCGTCCCGGACGACGCGTCGAAGTCCCAGCCTGCGAAGACGAGGGCGTCGGCGCCGACGTGGTCCGCGAGGAAGGCGGCGCGGTCCCCGTCCGTGAACCCGCCGACGTCCCGGACGCCGTCGACGGGCGCGGCCTGCGTGGTGCCGAGGACGTTCGCGTCGTCCATCTCGGGGATCCACTCGGCGACGAGTTCGCGGTTGTCGCCGTGCGCGTGCGCGGCGACGGGGACGCCCCGGCGGGAGAGGTCACGGCTCGTCGCTGGGTTCTTGTCCAGGTCGGTGACGTGGACGTCGACGTCGACGCCGTGATCGAGGCAGACGTCGGCGGCGGTGGACGCGGCGAAGACGCGGTCCGCGGCCGCAACGCGCGCTAGCTCGTCGGCGAGGCGGGGGGCGGCGCCGACGACGGCGACCGTCTCGCCGGTCGCGTCGAGTCGGTCGAGGTCGAAGTCGGAGACGAGCGCGGCGAGTTCGTCGCGGGCGGCCTCGTCGCCCGCCCTGTCGTAGCCGAAGTCGCGGAGGATGGCCTCGTAGGCGGGTTCCCACTCTGCGAAGCGCACTATCGTCTCACCGGGTTGGGAAGAAAAATCCGGAACCGGATGGTTCGAGCCGAGTCCCCGCAAGTGTGTACCCCTACCGATGCGGGGTCTCGGCTTCCAATCCCGAATTGCGAGGGGTTCGGCATAAGCTTTCCCGTTACGAGAGGCTCGTGCGTATCTCGCCGGCGACGCCCGCGAGGGCCTTCGACGCGTTCGCGACGCGGTCGGCGAACGCGTGCAGTTCGGCGTCGGTGCCGGCGACGAAGAGCGCGGCGTCCCGGCCCGTGCAGACGACGCCCGTCGCGGCGGCGGCGTCGACGAGCTGGGCGCGCGAGTCGCGCGGCGGGTGGACTTCGAAGGCGCGCGCGACGCTCCCGCGGGCGGCGCCGTGAACGCCGTCGAGGCGGTCGATGTGCCGCTCGGCCTCCCGGGTCGTCGTGACGTCCAGTTCCTCGACGGCGCGGTCGCGGTGGCGCTCGCGCGTGAACGCCCGGCCGACGAGGGCGGCGTCCCGCGTCTCCGCGACGTCGTGCGTCCGGATCACGTGCGCGCCGCGCTCCACGGCCATCGACGTCGCGGCGAGCGAGACGGGGAGGGCGTCCTCGGTGGAGCGGTCGGCGATGTCCCGGAGGAAGTTCTTCCGGTTGATGGAGACGAGTATCGGCTGGCCGTACCCGCGGAACTCGCGGAGGCGCCGGAACGTCTCGCGGTCGTCGTCGAGGGTCTTCTCCTCGGTCCACCCACCGAACGCGGGGTCGACGATGGTCTTCTCGGTGAGGCCGTTCCGCGAGAGGGCGTCGTAGATGTCGTCCACGTCGGCGATGGCGCCCGGCCTGTCGAGGTCCGGCGGGGACGCCATCTTCACGACGGCGGCGTCGTGGGCCGCACAGACCTCGGGCATCTCGGGGTCGGCGAACCCGCAGACGTCGTTCACCATGTCGAACCCCCGTTCGAGGGCGGCGTCCGCGACCTCCGAGTAGCGCGTCTCGATGCTGAACACGGCGTCGCCCTCGACGCGCTCGATAGCCTCGATGGCGGTGTCGAGGCGCTCCAGTTCCTCGGCGGCGTCCAGCACGTCGAAGCGCTTGTTCGCGGACTCCAGGCCGACGTCCACGATGTCCGCGCCCTCCGCGAGGAGCTCCTCGTCGACGTACCGCGCGGCCTCCGCGGGGTCGTCGAAGACGCTCGGGTCGTACGGCGACTCCTCGGAGACGTTCAACACCCCCATGATGCGTGGCGGGTGGTCGTCGCCGATGGGGAGACCGGCGGCGGTGACGGTGTTCATACAGGCCGGGAGAGTGCCAGCGCCATAGAACCCGCGGTCGGGGACGGCGACGGGGCGAGGTGGTTCGGGCGGGGCGCCGAGATGGGGGGAGGTCGGCGCGGGGCGGGCGTCGGGTCGTGACGCACGGCTTTTACTCGCCGGCCGACTATCCGGGGTAATGGCTTCGAGTGCGCCGGCCGTCGCCGTCGTGGACGCGGAGACGCCGGGGAACGTCGGCACGATAGCGCGCGCGATGAAGAACTTCGGGTTCGATGACCTCTACCTCGTCGACCCGCCGGACGTCTCCCGGGAGTCGGACGCGTACGGGTTCGCGGGACAGGCCCGGGAGGACGTCCTGCCGAACGCCGAAGAAGTCTCCTTCGACTACCTCGTGGAGAACTTCCACACCGTGGGCTTCACCGCCATCACGAACGAGGACGCGACGAAGCACGTCCGCTTCCCGTTCCGCACGCCGGACGAACTCGCGGAGAGCCTTCGGGACGTCGAGGCGCCGACGTGCCTGCTCTTCGGCCGGGAGCGCGTCGGCCTGCACAACCGCGAGATGGAGCGCCTCGACGAGGTGTGCTCCATCCCGGCGAGCGCGGACTATCCCGTGCTCAACCTCGGGCAGGCTGCGACCGTCGCGCTCTACGAACTCCGCGATATCACGGTCGACGAGACCCAGCTCCCCGACGTGTCGGTCCACCGGGCTGAGGAGGATGAGATAGAGGCGTTCTACGAGCACTTCGACGACTTCCTCGGCCTCGTGGACTACCCGGAGGAGAAGCGCGCGAAGACGGGGCGGATGGTCCGGCGCATCCTCGGGCGCGCGCACCCGACGGGCCGCGAGGTGAACACGCTGCACGGCATCCTCCGGCGCGCTCGCTGGCACATCGAGGGGAACGGTCGAAAGGACTCCGTCGACGACGAGGACTACTCGCGATAGCTGGCCACAACGCCATTAGGCGTGGCTCGTCTTCTCGTCGAGTGCCCACGGCCGGAGGCGACGACCACCGGGCATCCCCGCGCGGGGCGAGCGCCCGGTGATCGAAATGTCCGGCCACGAGCGGTCGACTCGGGGGAGTCGACGCCGCCATCGGCCGCTGGCTGCAGCCAGTGAACCGGAGGCCACACTCCGGTTCGACGGCATTACTCTCCGGGCGAAGTAAAACCTGGCAGTACCGACCAGCGGGTGCGCCGGTCAGTCCGACGGGTCGCCGGTGCGACGGCGGCCGGACGCGTCCCGTTCGGGGAGGGTGGCGTGGGACGCGCCGGCGTCGTCGGGGATGTCGGGGACGGCGAGCGCGGCCCGGACGCGGTAGCGGGCGTCGCGGAGCGCTCGGACGGCGTGGACGCCGCGGACGGCTCGAACGCGCCGGTGGGCGTCGGTGAGCGGGGCGACGAGGTGGTCGCGTTCGACGACGGCGAAGCCGGCGAAGACGGCGAGGAAGCCGACGAGCACGTCCGGGGCGACGCCGTGGCCGAGGACGACGACGCTCATCGCCGTCGCGACGACGGGTTCGAGGTAGCTGACGAGGTGGACGGTGCTCGGGCCGGTGCGGTCGAGGAGTTCGAAGTAGAGGAGGAAGGCGAAGACGCCGGAGACGACGGTGAGGTAGGCGAGCGATCCGAGCGCGGTGGGCGTCCACGTGACGTCGCGGAGGGACTCGCCGCGAGCGGCGGCGCCGGCGAGGAGGACGGCGGCGCCGACGAGCATCGTCCACGCCTGCGTGGAGCGCGCGGGGAGGGTGGTGTCGAACGGGCGCGTGAGGACGCCGCCGAGCGCGAACGCGACGGCGCTGAGGAAGACGAGGCCGACGGGGAGGAGGGTGGTGGCGGTGAGCGCGCTCGCGTCGGGCGCGGCGATGACGACGACGCCGAGGAGGCCGAGCGCGAACCCGACGAGTTCGACGGGGCCGACGCTGTCGTCGCCGAGGACGGCGCTCGCGAAGACGGCGGTGAGGACGGGCGCGGTGGCGACGACGACGGCGGCGACGGCGCCGGGGACGTTTCGCTGGCCGAGGTAGAGGAGGCCGTGGTATGCGGCGATGACGAGGGCCCCGCCGGCGGCGACGCTCGCCCAGTCGCCGCGCGTTCGGGGGCGCCAGCGGTCGGTGGTGGCGACGGCGTACGCGAGGACGACGGCGCCGGCGATGGCGTATCGGAGGGCCGCGAAGAGGAGCGGGGGGAAGTAGTCGATGCCGGCCTCGATGGCGACGAACGACGTGCCCCAGAAGGCGGCGAGCGCCACGAACATCGCGGCGCTGGCGCGCGGCCCGCGGAGGGAGGGTGTGGAGGTCATCTGCTCACCCACACCTACCGACCGGAAGAAATTAAACCTAACTACAACAGATGGTAGTATTCTCGTATCTATCTCCAAGATTATTATCCATGATCGATTGGAGGGGTGGGCGCGGTGCGGTCCCGTCGCGGTGCCGACGGTCCCGGGTGCCCCGTCTGCGGTCCGGTGGAGTATTGAGGGCGGACGCGAAAGCCGAGAACATGGACGAGCGGGACGTGCGCCTCCTGAAGGCCATCTCCGACCTCGGAACGGGGAGCCCCGAACGGCTCCACGAGGAGACGGACATCCCCGTCTCCACCATCCACTACCGGCTGAACAGCCTCCGCGAGGAGGGCGTCATCGAGAACGACCTCTACGACCTGGACCTGGACGCCCTCGGCCTCGGCGTCACCGTCGTCACCGAAGTCTACACCTCCTACAGCGGGAGCTATCGCGGCGTCGCCGCCGAACTCGAGGCGATAGAGGGCGTCACGCAGGTCTTCTTCACGATGGGGGAGTACGACTTCATGGTCATCGCCCGCCTCCCGGACTCCGACGCCGTCGAACGCCTCATCACCGACCTCGAGGGCGTCTCGGAGGTCGATCGGACGAACTCGACGTTCGTCACCTCCCGGACGAAGGACACGCCCCGGCCCCTCCAGACGTACTCGCTCGACACCCTCATCGACGAACTCGTCGACGAAGAGTCGGAATAGCCTCCAAGAAGTAGCCGACCAGTCGAATCAGATTCGTCGCGCTATATCGACGGGTACCACGCGAGCGCGTGGTCCGCGACCAACGCGAGGTCGACGGGTTCGCCGACGTCGTAGCTCTCCGTGTGGTTGTGCTGACAGCGCACCCGGTCGCCGTTGTCGAGTTCGACGTGGTAGACGAACGACGGCCCCGTGTACTGGCGTCGGACGACGACGCCGTCCGCGTCCATCTCCGAGTCCGCCGGCGAGAGCGCGACGTCGTCCGGCCGAACGAGCACGTCCACGAGCGCGTCCACGTACTGTTCGGTGGAGCCGGTGAGCTGTTCGCGCGGGAACTCCCCGACGGCCGTCTCGACGCTGTCGGACTCGATGTGCCCGGAGAGAAAGCCCGCCTGCCCGAGGAAGGACGCGACGAAGCGCGACTCGGGGTTCTCGAAGACGGCCTCCGGGGCGCCGACCTGTTCGAGGTGGCCGTCGTGCATCACGCCCACCCGGTCGGAGATGCTGAGCGCCTCCTCCTGGTCGTGCGTGACGGAGACGGCGGTGACGCCCGCGGCGGAGAGGATGCGCTTCAGCTCCTCGCGCATCTCGACGCGCAGGCGGACGTCCAGGCTGGAGAACGGTTCGTCGAGCAGGAGGACGTCCGGTTCGGGCGCGAGCGCGCGGGCGAGCGCGACCCGCTGCTGTTGGCCGCCCGAGAGCTCGCTCGGGTCGCGCTCCTCGAAGCCCGCGAGGTCCACGAGCTCGAGGAGCGAGCTGACGCGCTCGTCTCGCTCGGCGTCGCTCGCGTCCGGGATGCCGTACGCGACGTTCTCCGCGACGGTGAGGTGCGGGAAGAGCGCGAAGTCCTGGAAGACCAGGCCGACGTCGCGCTCGTTCGGAGGGCTCGCGCGCTCCGCGTCCGCCACCTCCGACCCGGCGATGCTGACGGTGCCCGCCGTCGGGCCTTCGAGGCCGGCGAGCAGGCGCAGCGTCGTCGTCTTCCCGCACCCGGAGGGACCGAGGAGGGTGAACAGTTCGCCCTCCCGGACGGCGAGCGAGACGTCCTCGACGGCCGTCTCGGTGCCGTAGCGTTTCGTGACGCCGTCGAGTTCGAGCGCGATGCTGTCGGCGTCGGGGGCGTCGCGCGGCGCGTCGACGCCGTGTTCGGTCTGGACGGTGTGGTGGGTGTCGCTCATGTTAGTCGGTGTGTCTGTCGCGTGCGAGGATGACGAGCATCGAGAGCGCGGAGACGGCGAGGAGGCAGAGCGCGGGGACGGCGACGCGCCCGTAGAACCCGGACTCGCGCGCGGTCCAGATGTAGGTGACGAGCGTGCGGAAGTTCGCCGGCTGGAGGAGGAGAGTGGCGGGGAGTTCCTTCATCGTCGTGAGGAAGACGAGCGCGGCGCCGGCGGAGACGCCGGGGAGGATGAGCGGGAGGGTGACGCGGCGGAACGCCGCGAGCGAGGAGTCACCGAGCGTCTTCGCGGCCTCGACGAGGCGGCGGTCGACCTGCACGACGCTGGAGCGCGTCGTCCCCACGGCCTGCGGGAGGAAGCGGACGACGTACGCGAAGACGAGCAGCGGGAGCGTCTGGTAGAGGCCGCGGGCGTAGCGCACGCCGACGTATACGAGCGCGAGCGCGATGACGATGCCGGGGACGGCGTAGCCCGCGTACGTCGCGCGCTCCGCGAGGCGGCCGAGCCGGGAGTCGTAGCGCCCGGAGAGGTAGCCGACGGGGAGCGCGGCGAGCACGGCGACGCCCGCGGTGAGCGCGGCCGCGTAGACGGAGTTCGCGGCGTACGTCCACGAGAACCCGCTCCCGTAACCGCCGAGGGCGTTCGCACCGAGAAGCCAGTGCGTGAAGACGCCGAGCGGGACGACGAGCGCGAGCGAGACGACGGCCGTGCACGCGAGCAGGACGGGGACGGTGAGCCAGCCGAGTTCGAGACGGCTCGCCGAGCGCACCTGCCCGCTCGCGTACCCGGACCCGGACGCGCCGGAGACGCGCGATTCGAGGAGGAGGACGATGGCGGTGACGAGGAGGAGTTGGACGGAGAGGAGCGCGGCGGTGTCCCGCGAGTAGGAGTACTCGACGTAGATGACGCGCGTGAAGACGTCGACGTGCATGATCGTCGGCGTGCCGAAGTCGGAGAGCGCGTAGAGCGCGACGAGGAGCGCGCCCGCGGTGATGCCGGGCAGGATGCGCGGCAGGGTGACGCGGCGGAACGCCGCGAGCGAGGAGTCACCGAGGGTGCGCGCCGCTTCGACGAGCGAGGCGTCCATCGTGAGGAGCGCGGCGCGCGTCCCGAGGAAGACGTACGGGTAGACGTAGAGCGTCAACACGAGCGCCGCGCCGAAGAAGCCGTAGATGGACGGGAGCGACTCGACGCCGAGCGGCGCGAGGAGGTCGGCGAGCGTCCCGTTCGGCCCGAACGCGGCGACGTACGCGAACGCGCCGAGGTAGCTCGGGACGACGAGCGGGAGCGCGAGCGCCACCGTCCAGAGCCGCCGACCGGGGAGGTCCGTGCGCGCCGTCGCGACGGCGAGCGGCACCCCGAGGGCGGTGGACGCCGCGGTGACCGCGGCGACGAGGGCGACGCTGTTCGCGAGGACGGTGAGCGTCGACGAACTCGTGAGCAGCGCGAGCGCCCGCGCCGTCTCGACTTCGAACGCGCGCGCGACGAGCCACCCGATGGGGGCGAGCACCGCGAGCGCGACGAGTGACGCGACGGCGAGCAGCGCGAGCGGCGGCTTCTCGCCGGTTCCGGGGCGGAGCCCGGTGGCGATGTCGGTGAGCGATTCGAGGTCGAAGGTGTCGTCGGACATTCAGAGGACGCCGGTATCTCGGAGGAGCGCGATGGTGTTCTGGACGTCGCCGAGCGTGGCGAGGTCGATGTCTGGCGGGTTCAGTTCGTCGAGCGTCGGCAGGTCGATGTCGCCGCCGGAGGGCGGGGAGACGCCGGGCGCGAGCGGGTAGGAGTAGACGTGCTCGACGAGGTAGGACTGGACCTCCGCGGCGAGCAGGTGTCTGACGAAGTTCTGCGCGAGGTCGGACTTGTCCGTGGAGTCGAGGACGAGCGCGCCCGCGACGTTGATGAGCGATCCGGGGCCGCCGCTCGTGAACGCGAGGTCGAGGGGGGCGTCGGGGCGCGCCTGCTTCAGGCGCAGCGCGTAGTAGTGGTTCGCGAACCCGGCCGCGACGGTGCCCTGCGCGACGTCGTAGGTGACGCCGAACTCGCCGGGATAGGACTGCACGCCGCTCGCCTGCACGGCGTTCAGCCACTCGCGGGTGCGCGACTCGCCCTCGAGGTGGATCATCGCGGTGACGAACGCCTGGAACGACCCGTACGAGGGCGCCCAGCCGAGCGCGTCCCGGAAGCGGTCCTGTCCGGGGACGTCGAAGACGCTGTCCGGGACGTCGCTCGCGGAGAGCTTCTCGGTGTTGTACGGGATGGCGCGCGCGCGGCCGGTGAGGCCGACCCAGCGGCGCTTCGTGTCGCGGAACTTCGCGGGAACGGTGTTCGTTATCTCCGCCGGGAGGGACGCGGCGAGGCCCTGCTCGGCGACGAGCGCGAGCGACGCGGCGTCGATGGACCAGAAGACGTCCGCGGGCGACTCGCCGTTGTCCGCCTCGGTGAGGATGGTGTTCGCGAGACCGGACGACGGGCCGCGCTTGAGCGTCACGGAGAAGTCGTCGTAGAGCGAGTCCTGGAAGTAGTTCACCAGGTCGCCGTACGCGCCGCCCTCGCCGCGGCCGAGGTAGACGGTGAGGTCGCCCTCCAGCGCCGGCAGGTCGTCGATGGAGACGCCGCCGCTCGCGTTCCCGCCACCGAGCGTCGTCGTGTCGTTCCCGCTCGCGCTCCCGCCGCCGGTGAAGCCGCTACAGCCGGCGAGGCCGAGGGCGCCCGCGGTGCTCGCGGCGCTCGCGAGGAACGCGCGGCGGTTCGTGCGTCGTGAGGTCCGGTCCCGAGTCATGGCGTCTCTAGGTGCGACGGCGTGCTGCGACGAGCGCTGCACCGAGGAGCGCGAGCAGGGCCACGCCGGCCCCGAGGCCGGGCGAGGACCCGCTCGTCGTCTCGCTCGTAGTGGTCGTCTCGTCCGTCGTGCTCGTGGTTTGGTTCTCGAGGTTGATGGTCGTCTCGGTATCCGTCTCCGAGAGCACCTCGGCGGCGGTGTCGAGTTTCCCGTCCATCTCGTCGACCTTCGCGCGCACCTCGCTCGCGGAGGCGTTGTCGTCGATGAGGCCCGGGAGGTCCTCGTTGAAGTCGGCTTCGAGGTCCTCGACGAGTTCGGGGCGCTTCTCGATGAGCGGGCCTTCGAGCCCCTCGAAGTGCGAGAGGTAGGTCTGGCGGATTATCTCCTTGGCTTCGGCGTCGTTCCCGGCGGCGTAGGCGTCGGCCGCCTCGTCGAGGTCGGACTTGATCGTCTCGACGGTCTCTTCGGCGTCGGTCTCGCTGCTGCCGGTGTCGATGCCGAGGTACTCGCCGTACTCCGCGGCGATGCTCGACGTGGTGGCTTCGAGGTCCTCGGGGGAGGCCGCGTCGGCGATGCGGTCGGCGAGCGACGCGTGGAGTTCGTCGAGTTCCTCGCGGGGGTGGTCGTCGAGCGTCGGCCGGATCTGCGCGCGGTAGAGCGCGTCGGCGCGGACGGCGAAGCCGTGGGCGTCGTCGTACTCCATGCGCTCGACGACGGTGCCGTTCGCGGCGACGCCCTCGCCGTACTCCTGGACGGCGCGCTGGAGGAGGGCGCTGGCGACCTTCCCGGTGAACGCGGCGTCGTCCACCTGGTCGCCGGCGACGGCGCGTTCGGCGTCGTCGAAGGCCGGGAAGAGCGTCTCGTTGACGTACTCGCCGTACGCCGCGGCGGAGTCGTTGCGGGCGCGGTCGGGCGCGGCGAGGAGTTTCGCTTCGAGGTCGGCGGCGAGGCTGGCGTTCGCGTCGCTGAGCGTCGCGTTCACCGCGCTCCAGTACTCCTCGTGGGGGTGGCCGGCGTGGTGCGCGGCCATCTCGGCGTTCCCGCCGTTCGCGTACTGGACGGAGACGGCGAGGTGGCCCTTCATCTCCTCTACGGTGCGGACGAAGGAGACGGCGTCGTCGGGGCTGGCGTTCTCGTCGTGGTCGGTGCTAGAAGCGTACGGGGCGTCGACCGCCGCGTTCGCGTCGGTCGGTGCGGTCGGTGCGGCCGCCGCGGCGCCCGTCGGAACGACGAGGAGCGCCGCGAGGAGCAGCGCGGTGAGCGTGCGGAGCGTCCGGGTGTCTCTGACCATACGAATCAATTTTTAGGGCGACCTAAAACCATTGCGATTGTCGGAGCGTGGGCGCTCGGATCCGCGGCGGCCGCGCGACTGAGCGGAGCGCCTCCGACACGCCAACGAATACTTTAGGACGGCCTAAAGCGGTTGCGGTCGTCGCCCGACGGGTCGCGCGGCGATGGCCGCGCTAGCTCCGCTTCTGGATCTCCTCGCGGAGCACCTGACTCACCAGGTCGCCCTCCGCCTTCCCGCGCAGCGCGCCCATGCACTCGCCCATCAGGCCCGAGAACGCGCCCATCCCCTCCGCTTCGACCTGCTCGGCGTTCCGCTCGACGACCTCGGCGACCGCCTCGCGCACCACGTCCTCGTCCGCCGACCCGAGCCCCGCGTCTTCGGCGGCCTCCGCGGCCGTCCGATCCGGCTCCTCCGCCAGCGCGGTGAGGAGTTCCGGCACGCCCTCCTGGGTTATCTCCTCGGCCGCCACGAGGTCGAAGACCCCGTGGAAGTGCTCGGCCGCGAGGTTTTCTACAGGTACGCCGTCGCGGCGCAGACTCGTCACCGTCGACTCGACCGTGCGCGCCGCGAGGTTCGGATCCACGCCCCGCGCGATGGCGTCCTCGAACAGCCGCCACCGCCGCCCGTACGCCACCTGCTCCGCGACGTCCTCGTTCAGGTCGAACTCGGCGACGTAGCGCTCGACCTTCTCCGTCAGCAACTCTGGAACCTCGACCTCCGACGGGTCCGGCTCCACCGGCGGCACGTCCGTCTCCGGATACATCCGCGCCGCGCCCGGGAGCGGGCGCAGATACTCGGTCGTCCCGTCGTCGCGTGCGCCCCGCGTCTCCTCCGGCACGCCCTCGATAGCGGTTCGCGCGCGGTCCGCCGCGGCCTCCGTCGCCCCGCGCGCGACGTCCGCGTCAGCCGCCACCATCGCCACCGCGTCCGTCGGCCCGGCACCCACCGCCTCCCGGAGCGCCTCGACCTCCGACTCGGTGACGCCGTACGCCGGGAGTTCGTCCGTGTGGAAGATGCCGCCCGCGCCGTGGCGCTTCGCGTGATCCGAGAGCTCCGTGCCGAGGCGCCGATCCGGCTGGAGTTCCCGGCCGACCAGGCCGTCGAAGCCGAACAGGGGCACCGCGCACACCCGTCCGCCCGCGTCGAGCGCGCCCCGAACCACCGACGACTCCGTGTCCGCGAACACGTCCGTCACGTCCCGCACCTCGCCCACGGACGCGTCCCGCTCGTCCAGTTCGTCCGCGATTTCGAGCAGGCGGACCTGCCGCTGCACCTCGAAGCGCACCAGGTCGTCGATGTCGTCCAGGCTCTGCACGCCCTTCATCTCCACGCGCGCGCCGTCCGCGATAGAGACGTTCACGTCCTGGCGAATCGTCCCGAGGCCGCGCTTGACCTCGCCCGTCGACCGGAGCAACATCCCGATGCGCTCCGCCGCCTCCCGGGCCTGCGCCGGCGTCCGAATGTCCGGCTCCGTCCCGATTTCGACCAGCGGGATCCCGAGCCGGTCCAGCGCGAACGTCGCGCCCGACTCCGACTCCTCGACGCGCGCCGCCGACTCCTCCTCCAGCATCATGTCCTCCACGCCGACCGCCCCCTCGCTCGTCTCTATCTGGCCGCCCTGCGCGACCAGCGTCGAGCGCTGGAACCCCGACGTGTTCGACCCGTCGATGACGACCTTCCGCATCACGTGCGCCTGATCCAGCACCGTCATGTCCATCAGGTTCGCCACCTCCATCGCCACCGCCAGGGCCTCCTCGTCCAGCCGATGCGGCGGCTCGTCGTCCTCCTCCACCAGGCACGTGGAATCGAACGCCAGATACTCGAACTCCCGCTCCACCTGCGACTCCTCCAGCGCCGCCTCGTCCACCTCGCCCAACTCGCTCTTCGTCGGATGCAGATAGCGCGTGAACGTCCGCGCGTGCTCCTCCGGCTCTCGCCGCGTCGTCGGACAGCCACAGAAGAGCTTCGTCGCCGTGTCGAGCTGCTGGTGGATCTCGAGGCCGGCGACCAGCCCCAGTTCCTCGTAATCGAACTCGCCGTCGGTCATTACCCGACACTCAACGGTCAGGGACTAAAAAACCGTCCAGTACGACCTTTTGCTGCGCGCCTCCGGCGCGCGGACGAGAACGCGCTCGCTGCACAGACAGCACTGCACCACCGACCGCGACCGGTCACCGCACCTCACGTACGCCGGTCCGGCTTCACGCATCGCTCTCGTCGGTCGCTCCGCGTTCGCGCTCATCGCGGCCGCCCGCTCGTCGGCCGCGTGCCCGCCGCGCGATGGCCGCGCGCACGCGCTCGCTGATCGTCGCCACGAGCGAGTCGGCGCGCGCGTCGTCCACGTCCACCGCGACGGCGTCCCCGTTCCCCAGACCGCCCTGCCCGGCCGTGTCCACCGTCACCGACGCCAGCCCCCAGCGGCGCTGGAATATCGTTCGCCGGTCGATGAGCGTCTGCACGCGATGGTGCGGGACGACGTGCGTGCGGCGCGTCCAGAACCCCCGGCGGGTCACCGCGTGCGCGTCGTCCACGTCCGCGCCGAGATGTAGCCACTTCAGGTGCGCGGCGAGCGGTGCCGCGACGAGCAGGAGGAGCGGCGTCCACCAGAGCGGGACGTGAACGAGCGCGGCGTTCACCGCCGCGATGCCCACCGTCACCGCGAGCACGCCGAGCGCGTACCGCCCGAGATAGCGACGGCGCGCGCGCGTCGGCGGGCGCTCCAGCGCCGGCGGGGCGAACGGCTCCAACTCGCGCGCGAGCGAGACGACGCGCTCTCGCGTCGCGAGCGGCACCGCCGCCTCCGACCCGCCGGACGGGCCCGACCCCGGCGCGTAGCCCGCCGTCGTCACCGCGAGCGACGCGTAGCCGAAGTGGCGCTGCAGGACCGTCTCGCGGACGACGACCGTCTGGAGCTTCTCCATCGGAATCGTCCCCGTGTAGCGCTGGAACAGGCCGCGCTCGTACCTCAGGTCGTCGCCCGTGCGCGTGAGCCGGAAGTCGTAGTAGCGCACGAACGTCCGGAGCGCGCTCACCGCCCAGAGCGCCACCACGCCGAGGAGAACGACGAGCGCGATAGCGGCCGCGAGCGCCACCCCGACGAGCGTCGGGACGTACGCCGAGACGACCGGCCAGACGAACGGCTGTGCGACGAACGCCACCGAGACGAGTCGGGCGTCGAAGGAGAGCGCGCTCGCGATCAGGAGCGCGGTCGAATCGAGCACGAACACCGTCTCCGCCGCCTCCTCGCTCGTCCCCGCGTCCGCGACGTCGTCCGCGCGCGCCCCGTCGTCGTCCAGCGCGCGCTTCAGCCGGCGGAGTTCGTCCTGGAGGCGTTCCGCTTCCACGGCGCTCACGCACTCCAGGACCGCCTCCGTCGACCCGCCCCCCGCAGTCTCCACGCGCACCGTCGCGATACCGAGGACGCGCTGGACGACGTTCTGCGAGACGTCCACGTTCTGGACGCGACGGAGCGGAATCTCGCGCTCGCGGCGCGCGAGCACCCCCGACGCGACGTCGAGCGTCGTGTCCGCGAGCGCGTACTCGAACCGGCGGTGGTAGGCCACCTCGTAGCCGACGAGCGCGAGCAGGCCGAGCGCGCCCGCCGCGACCAGCCACAGCGAGTCGACGAACGGGAGCGAGGAGAGCCCCGCGAACCCGAAGACGATGCCGAGGCCGAACCGCCCCACCTGGTTCGCGACCCGGTACGGCACGGAGAGCGGGTGGAGTCTCATACCGCGTCCGACGGCTCGCTCTCGATGGCGAGCGCGCGCAGTCGCTCCTGCAGGTCGTTCGCTCGCGTCCGCTCGAGCCCCGGAACCGAGACGTCCGCGCCCCGCGACCCAGCGGTGTAGACGACCACCGTCGCCAGCCCCAGCGCGCGCTCCGCGGGGCCGCGCTGGCTGTCCACGTGCTGGACGCGCACGTACGGCACGACCGTACGCACGCGCGTGAAGACGCCGCGCTCGATGTAGAGCGTGTCCTCGCGCACCTCGAAACGCCACAGCCGATAGCGAAGGCCCGCGTACGTCGCGCCGAGCACGAAGACGACGCCGAAGACGCCGCCGGCGACGGCGAGCGGCGGGAACGCGAACCCGAGCGGGTCCGCCCACGCGAGCGCGCCCGCGACGGCGGCGAGCACGGCCGCGGCGAGCGCCGCGCCGCCGACCCACAGCACGAGGACGCGGGAGTGGAGGGCTTCCATACCACGGCCTGCGGCGCTCTCACTCAAGAAGGTAGGGGTGCGACGTGGCGGAATCGCGCGTTCGGGGTCCGAGCGAAGCACGGTAGCACTCGGCCGCTCGCGGATCCTCCGTCCCCGCTCGCCGCTCTGCGGGCCCTCCGGAACCGCGTTACTCGCGTCTCGCGTTGCTCGCGCTCGTCCGTTCGTCCGACGGCTTCGCCGTCGGACTACTCACGGGACGTTACACGCCCCGTTCGTACGTCCGGTCGATCCTCGCTACCGCTCGGCTCGACCTACTCCCCGAGGATGCCGCGGTGCGTCATCTTCTCGGGGTCGAGGACCTCGTCGGCCTCCTCCTCGGTGAGGTAGCCCTCGTCGATGGCGACTTCGCGGACGGTCTTGTTCTCCGCGATGGCCTTCTTCGCGACCTTGCTCGCCTTGTCGTAGCCGATGGCGGGGTTGAGCGCGGTGGCGAGCGCCATCGAGCGCTCGACCTGCGCCTCGCAGTGTTCCTCGTTCGCTTCGAGTTTCGCGACGAACTTCTCCGCGAACGCCTCGCTCCCGTTCGCGACGAGGGCCGCGGATTCGAGGAAGTCGAACGCGAGTACGGGCTTGTAGAGGTTCAGGTCGATCTGGCCCTCGGCGGCGCCGGCGGAGATGGCGGCGTCGTGGCCGACGACCTGCTTGTGGACCTGGTTGATGGACTCCGCGACGACCGGATTTATCTTCCCGGGCATGATCGAGGACCCGGGCTGGTTCTCCGGCTGTTCGATCTCACCGAGGCCGTTTCGCGGGCCGGAGGCGAGCAGGCGGAGGTCGTTCGCGATCTTGTTCAGGCTGCCGGCGACGACGCGGAGGGCGCCGTGGGCTTCGCTCATCGCGTCGTGGGCGGCCTGCGCCTCGAAGTGGTTGTCGGCCTCGCGGA
>JBDGUG010000083.1:0-21470 GCA_042216135.1 Halarchaeum sp.
AATAAGTTGTGGCCGCGAACGCTGCCGTCGCCGTGCGTCGTCGCTGTGCAGTCCGTCGAGGCCGTTCGGCGTCGGTCCGTTCGACGGATAGCCCGAACGCGCCACGCGGCGTGCGTTCGCGCGTCGGAGAGAGACGGTGCGTCTAGTTCCCGCGGCCCTGCAGTTTCTCTTCTTCGGGGAGGTCGACGTTGGCTTCGCCTTTCATGCCGGCGCCGATGTCGGAGGCGATCTCCTCTAAGCGTTCGGGATCGTCCCAGTTGTTGACGGCGTCGACGACGGCGCGCCCCATCTTCTCGGGGTCTTCGGCGCCGAAGATGCCGGAGCCGACGAAGATGCCGTCGCACTCGTGGTACATCATGAGCGCGGCGTCTGCGGGGGTGGCGATGCCGCCGGCGGCGAAGTTGACGACGGGGAGGCGCCCCATCTCGGCGGTCTCGTGGACGAGTTCGGCGGGGGCTTCGTTCTCGCGCGCCCACATAACGCGCTCCTCGTGGTTCATGCCTTCGAGTTTGCGGATCTCGCTCTTGATGGTGCGCTGGTGGTGGACGGCCTGGTTGACGTCGCCGGTGCCGGCTTCGCCCTTGGTGCGGATCATCGCGGCGCCCTCGTCGATGCGGCGGAGGGCTTCGCCGAGGTTGCGCGCGCCGCAGACGAATGGGGCGGTGAAGTCGCGCTTGTCGATGTGGTATTTGTCGTCGGCGGGGGTGAGGACCTCGGATTCGTCGATCATGTCGGCGCCGGCGACTTCCATGATCTCGGCCTCCTTGCGGTGGCCGATGCGGACCTTCCCCATGACGGGGATGGAGACTTCGTCGATGATCTCGTCGATGGTGCCGGGGTCGGCCATGCGCGCGACGCCGCCGCGCTTGCGGATGTCGGCGGGCACGGCCTCTAAGTGCATAACGGCGACGGCGCCGGCGTCTTCGGCGATGCGGGCCTGTTCGGCGTTCACGACGTCCATGATGACACCGCCCTTCTGCATGCGCGCGAACCCGCGCTTGACGAGGTCGGTGCCGCGTCGGAGGTCCTCTAAGTCGGTCTCTGTCATGTGGCGAGGTAGCGGCGGGATCGTCAAAGGAATGCCGGTTGCGGCGCTCGCCTAGCGGAGCGGTTGGCCTTTCGTCTCGACGCCGAGAGCGAGGACGACGAGGCCGCCGAGGGCGAACGCGACGGCGAGGGGGAGGAGCGCGGCGACGTAGCCGACGGGGACGAGGGCGCCGGCGAGGATGGGGCCGATGACGGCGGCTATCTTGCCGACGCCGCCGGCGAAGCCGTTGCCGGTGGCGCGGAGGCTGGTGGGGAAGAGTTCGGGCGTGTAGGCGTAGATGGCGCCCCACGCACCGAGCGTGAAGAAGGAGGAGGCGAGGAGCGCGAGGAAGAACGGCCAGAAGCCGCTGATGCCGAGGCCGAAGCCGGCGCCGGGCATCGCGCTGGCGAAGACGAACGTGAAGACGCCGGACGCGACGAGGTAGCTCCCGAGGGTGAGTTTGCGCCCGACTTTCTCGACGAGGTAGGCGGCGCTCGCGTAGCCGGGGAACTGGACGAGGGCGATGAGGAGGAAGTAGCTGTAGACGCCGCCGAGGGTGACGCCGCCGAGAGTGAGGGCGGGGACGGTGCCGGCCGCGCCGAAGGTCTTGGGGAGCCAGATGAAGACGCCGTAGTAGCCGAAGTTGATGGCGAACCAGGCGAACGCGATGGTGAGGGTGCGCAGGCGCAGGTCGCTCGCGAAGAGTTCCCGGACGCTGCCGGTTCGGGTCTCGACGGCGTCGGGGTCGATGGGCTCGAACTCGTGGCCGGATTCGGCGGCGATGGCGCGCAGGCGCTCGTTCGCGGCCTCAATGTTCCCGGTCCGCGCGAGATAGTAGGGGGTCTCGGAGAGGCCGTAGCGGATGGCGAAGACGAGGAGGCCGGGGATGGCGGACGCGACGAAGAGGAGGCGCCAGTCGGCGACGGCGCCGACGCCGGGGACGGCGACGGTGCCACCACTGGGGAGGGCGGAGAGGAAGAGCCACGCGAGGCCGACGGCGAGACCGTAGCCGAGCGGCCAGAACGCGTCGAGGTAGACGAGGTAGCGACCGCGTCGCTCGGTGGGGAGGTGTTCGGAGAGGTAGGAGGTGTCGACGGCGAGGGCGCCACCTAAGCCGACGCCGGTGAGGAAGCGGAGCGCGAACCCACTATAAAAACCGACGGCGAGGGCGGTGAGGCCGGCGAAGACGGCGTAGGTGAGGACGGTCCACTGGAAGGCGGGTTTGCGGCCGTAGCGGTCGGCGACGTACCCCCACCCCCAGTTGCCGGCGATCATCCCCATGAGGCTCGCGGACCCGAGGACGCCGGCGGCGAGGCCGGTGAGGTTCCACGCGTCGAGGAGGACGGGGAGGGTGAAGCTGATGAGGATGACTTCCATCCCGTCGAAGGCCCACGCCGTGCCGCAGACGGCTAGCAGGCGGCGGTGGAAGGCACCGATCGGGATGTGGTCGAGCGCCTGTGCGACACCGGACGCGTTCGTATCGGGCATGTGTTCTCCGTTGAGTATCAGGGATACATAATAGTGGGTGGTTTTCGTACGATGGCGGACTTCGAAGAACATTCTTCTTCGAACGGCGTCGGTAACGCTTATCCATCGTTCGGGCCTTCGGTTCGGGCATGGCAACTCACGTCGTCCCGGTCGGCTTCGACTACGACCGGCTCATCGCGCCGCTCGTGCGCGAACGCCTCTCCGTCGATCGCGTCGTCCTCCTCGAAGGCGCGGTCGGGAGCGAGGCGAACGTCGAGTACTCGCGGGACCTCGCGGAGAAACTCGCCCGCGACTTCGAGAACCTCCTCGGCGCGGAGACGGAGCGACTGAACGTCGCGGACGTCTACGACTACGACGCCGCCTTCGAGCAGGCGTTCGACCTCATCAACGACGAACTCGACAGCTCCGACGGCGACGTCTGGGTGAACATCTCCTCGATGCCCCGCACCGTCAGCTTCGCCTTTGCCACCGCCGCGGACTCCGTCGTCATCGAGCGAGACGACGAACGCGACCGGGTCCACACCTACTACACCGCTCCGGAGAAGTACCTCGAAACCGAACTCGCGGAGGAGCTCCGCGCCGCCGTCTCCCTCCTCGAGGACGCCGCGGACGGCGACGCGGACTCGGACGCGGCCGCCGAGCACGCCCGTTCGGCGCGCGAACTCCTCGGCGAGTTCGACGAGCGCGGCACCACCATCGGCGCGAAGGAACTGGAGGGCGGACACATCATCGAGTTCCCCGTCGCCTCCTTCTCTAACGTCAAACCCTTCGAGGAACTCATCCTCTACACGCTCGGCGACCACGGCGAGTTCGAGTCGGTCAGCGAACTCGCCGAGACGCTCGCCGGCGAACTCAACGAGGAGTACACCGATAGCTTCCGCTCGAAGGTCATCTACAACGTCGACAGGCTCGGCCCCGACGGGAAGGGCTACGTCGAACAGGAGTCCCGCGGGAACGCCCACCGCACTCGGCTCTCCCGCATCGGCGAACTCTGGGTCCGGGCGCACCAGGGGGACTAGGGGACGCCGAGCGATAGCGAGGGGTCCCCGAACGAGCGAGCGGCGTGGGACGCGATGCGCCCCACTGGCTCGACGGGCGATACGTCGCCCGTCGAACCGCGTGGGACGACCCGCGAGCACGCCGAGCAGAGCGCCGTCCTCTACTCCCAGCGGAGTCCGCGCGTGTTCGCGGGCGAGGCGAGCGGGCTTCCGGGGAGGCCGTCGGGCACGTCGGGGTCGTTGTAGGCGCGCGGGGCGACGTCGTTGGGGCCGTCCGGGTAGAAGAGCGAGGCGAGCAACTGGACGTGCTCGCGGCCGACGTCGAGTTCGAACTGGCCGCCGCCGTAGCAGGCGACGTCGTGGTCGTGCGCCCACTCGATCGTGTCGAGGAGCGATTCGACGCTGCCGAACCGGGAGGGCTTGACGTTGAGCCAGTCGGGTTCGAACGGGAGGGCGCGGACGCTGTCGAGGCCGGTGATGGGCGCGTCCCAGGAGACGCGTTCGGCGTTCGCCTCGACGAGATCGCGCGTGTCGTCGGTGATGGCGGGGTCCTCTACGACGCAGTCCATCGCGAAGACTCGCTCGTAGAGGTCGGGGTCGGGGTCCTGGTCGACCTCGGTGCCCTCGTAGTGGCCCTTCAGGTCGAGGACGGCGACGGCGCCCGTCTCGCGCAGGTCGTCGAACGTCTCGGGCGGCCACTCGGGCGTCGGGTCGAGTTTGAAGGAGAGGTCGGGATGCTGGTCGAGGAGGCGATGGACCCGATCCGTGTCGCCGTCGGGGAGGCGCGCGGACGCGACGAAGCGCACGGGCGACGGGTCGATTTCGAGCGCCTCGTGGAGGGGCGTCCCCGCCTGTGCGAGCGCGAGGTCGAGCGCGGCGGATTCGAGCGCCCACCGCCGGTAGTGCCGGAAGTCCTCGCGCTCGGGTGGTTTCGACGGGAACAGATCGAGCGCGGCGAGTTCGTCGGAGAACGAGTCGAGCGTCCACTCGCCTTCGAGTTCGGGGAAATCGGTGTCGAGGGCGTCGTGATCCTCGGTCTCGTAGGTGACGTCTTCGCCGCGGCCGACGGCGCCGTCGCCGCGCAGGACGAACGTGGTGGTGACGCGCTCGAAGCCGCTGGAGGTGTCGCGGGCGTTTCGCTCGCGTTCGATGGAGTCGACGGTGAGTCGGCGGTCGGCGAGGCGCTCGTAGAGCGTCATATCGGCGTGTCGGCCCGCGTCGGCAAAAAGGCCGGTTCAGGCGGCGCCGTCCGCTTCGAGTTTCGCGACGCGGGTAGCGAGCGCGAGGAACGTGGCGAGGAGGGTGAGCGTGACGGCGCCGGCGGCGGCGAGCGCGTGCGCGTGCGGGTCGTGGACGACGGGGCCGGAGAGGAGCGGTTGGCCGAGGAAGCTCCCGACGGCCGTGCCGACGGACTCCGCGGGGACGAACGTGTGGTGGGGGGTGCCGAGGACGGGGAGGAAGTAGTCGAGGAGGAGGTTGAGGAGGTACCACGCGAACGCGACGGCGATGGCGCGCACGCGGAAGTCGGCGTAGCGGTGGACGACGAACGCCTCGACGGCCATCGCGAGGTGCGAGCAGAGGAGGAACGCGTACATCGGCCACGGGAGATACGAGAACCCCTCGCGGAAGGTGACGAGGACGTATGGCGTCCAGAGGCCGAGGACGATACAGCCGTAGAAGCCGAGCGCGTGCACCCACTCGCGGCCGCGGCCGCTCGCCCAGAGCGCGAGCGACGTCCCGATGAAGAGCGTCGCGACGGGGCTGTCCGGGACGAACGGCCAGAGGAGCGTCGGTTCGACGGAGAACTGCGGGACGTAGTACCAGAAGCCGAACATCGTTCCGAGGAGGTTCGCGAGCACGACGGGCCAGACGAGGCGCAGGCCGACGTCCTCGACGCGCCGCGGGAGCGGCGCGACGTACCACGGGAGGTCCTCGGGCGCGGGGAGCGTCTCGCGCGAGCGGACGAGCCGGGACATGGCCGACGGGACGGCGCGCGCGCGCATATAGTCGGGTGGTCGCGGGGCGCGCGAGGGCGTCCGCGGCCCCCGCGCGGCCGCGTTCGAGCGCGCGCCCCGACAGCTATTTCCGGCGCGCGGGCCAACCATACGCCGATACGGCTCCGATGGAAGACACCGCCAAGTACCTCATTCACGCCGACATCGTCGCCGACGGCGTCGTCGAACGCAGCGACGTCGTCGGCGCGGTGTTCGGCCAGACGGAGGGCCTGCTCGGGGACGACCTGGACATCCACTCGCTCCAGGACTCCTCGAAGCTCGGCCGGCTCGACGTCAGCGTGGACGCCGAGGGCGGCCGGTCGTTCGGCACGATCACGCTCGCGTCCAACCTCGACCGGGTCGAGACGGCGGTGCTCGGCGCGGCCCTGGAGGCCATCGAGCGCGTCGGCCCCTGCCGGGCGGACGTGGAGGTGGCGCGCATCGAGGACTTGCGCGCGGCGAAGCGCCGCGAGGTCACGGAGCGCGCGAAGGAACTGCTCGCGACGACGTTCGACGAGGGCGCCATCGACAGCGACGACATCCTCACGGAGGTCCGCGAGTCGGTGCGCGTCGGGGACGTCACGGAGTACGAGGGCCTCCCCGCGGGCCCGAACGTCGAGTCGAGCGACGCCGTCGTCGTCGTCGAGGGGCGCTCGGACGTCCTCACGCTCCTGAAGTACGGCGTGAAGAACGCCCTCGCGGTCGAGGGGACGAACGTCCCGGACGCCGTCGCCGAGTTGACGCGCGAACGAACGACGACCGCGTTCGTGGACGGCGACCGGGGCGGCGACCTCATCCTGCAGGAACTCCGGCAGGTCGGGGACGTGGACTACGTCGCTGCGACTCCGGAGGGCCAGTCGGTCGAGGACCTCTCGCGTGCGGCCGTCCACGCCGCCCTCCAGTCGAAGACGCGCGCCGCCGCCGTCGACGACGCGCGTGCGGTGGCGGCGACCGACGGGAGCGCCGTCCCGTCTCCCCCGGCCGATGCGGCGCCGACGCCGTCCGCTCCGGACGAGTCGGGCGCGGACGGTGAGTCCGTCGCGGACGACGCGCCCGAGGAGACCGCGGACCCCGACGCGTCCGACGACGCGGCCGAGACGACCGAACCGGCCGGTCCGACGTCGACCGCGGACGCGGCCGACGCGGTCCGTGGCACCGGGACGTGTCGGCTCTACGGCGCCGGGTTCGACGCGCTCGCGGAGGGCGAGGCGGACGCGGCGTTCGCGCTCGTCCGGGACGCGGACGACGCGCCCGCGACCGTCGTGGTGGACGACGCGGTGAGCCAGCGCCTCCTCGACGTCGCGGCACAACGCGGCGTCTCGCGCGTCGTCTGCGACGGCCGCGCTGACGTGGTGAAGGAGCCGGCGACCGTCGCCGTGCACGGCTTCGACGACCTCTAGAGGGCGAGCGCGAGTAGCGCGGCGACCACGCCGCCGGCGAGCGTCGCGAGGAAGTTCACGGTCTGGTTCCCGGCGTATCGGCCCTCGATGGTCGCGCCGGCGACGCTGTCGACGGTCATTCCGACGATGCCGCCAGCGACGACGACGAGTGCGCCGAACGCGGAGACGGAGAGCAGGGCGTACGCGAGGGCGGCGACGACGAGTGCGCCGGCGACGCCGGCGAGTTCGCCCTGCCACGTCACCGCGCCGTCGGTGCCGGGCGGCACTTCTTCGAGCGTGGTGAGGAGGCGGGGCGGCCCGTAGAGCGTCCCGATCTCGGAGGAGAGCGTGTCCGCGAGCGCGGTGGCGACGCTCCCGGCGAACGCGTACGCGAAGACGACGCCGTGGACGGGGAGCATCGGGCTGGCGGCGTACGCGAGCAGCGCGAAGAGCGCGGCGAGCGAGTTCCCGAGGACGTTCCCGCTGCCGCGCGCGCCGTCGTTCTCCTCGGCGACGCCGAGTTCCGCCTTCTCGTCGTAGCGGTACTTCGAGGCGATGCCGCCGACGCCGAAGAACGTCACGAGCACGACGAACCAGCCGTAGCCGCCGAGGACGACGGCGAGCACGCCGAGGAAGACGCCGGTGAGCATCCCCGTGATGGAGGCGGCGCCGAGCGCGTAGGAGAGGCCGCCGAAGACGACGGTGACGGCGAGCGCGACGCCGACGGGAACCCAGCCCGGGGTGGGGGAGAGCGCGACGAGCAGCCAGCAGAGGAGCGCGACGGTGAACACGACGTAGGGGTAGTCGCGCTCGGTCAACACCTCGCGGCAGAGCGCGGCGAGCAGCGCGGCGACGGCCGCGAGGAACGCCATCGGGGCCGTCACGGCCGCCGCGACGACGGCCTGTCCGCAGAACGCGCCGACGAGCGAGACGGCGACGAAGCCGACAGTCCCGCCGATGGCCTCCTCGTAGTATTCGAGGACGAGGCGCCGCCCGAAGTCGCCGTACGCGACGGCGAGCGTCGGGACGACGAAGACGTCGAACGGGAGGTCGGTCGCGACGACGAACACGCCGAGGCCGGTGACGGCGAGCGCGAACCCGACGAGCGTTCGGAGTCGTCCGGCGTTCTCGTCCCACGGGTAGGCGAACAGGCGGAACGCCGCGCCGTCGGTCGTGACGTACGCGAGCACGGCGACGGCCGCGAACGGCGCCGCCGCGAACCGGCCGAGCAGGGGCGCGGCGAGCGCGAGCGTCGAGACGAGCGCGTACGCGACCGCCCGACGGAGCGGGAGAGTCACTATCGGCGGGTATCACCGCCGGCGTACTTAACAATCCCGAACGGACCGCGGCCGCCGAGGGGTTTAGGGCGCCGCGGCCCGGACCGTGAGCCGTGAGCCTCTACGACCGCTACCTCGGGTGGCGCGTGCGCCGCGACGCGGCCGACCCGCCCGCGCACGTCGCGCTCGTCATCACCGAACGCGACCTCCTGGAGAGCGGCGCGTACGAGACGCTGGAGCGCTTCCTCGCGCTCGCGTTCGACTACGGCGCGGCGCGCGTCACCGTCTACGTCAGCGTCCTCGACGAAGCCGTCATCCCGACCCTGGAGCGCGAACTCGCGGCCGTGGAGAGCCCGCGCGCGGTGGCAGTTCGCGCGCGCGGCGACACTCAGCGCGCCGACGCGCCCGTGCAGGTGAGCGTCGGCCTCGGCGGGAAGCACGAGTTCGCCGCGGCCGTGCGCTCCCTCGCGGACGCCGTCGACGCCGGCGACGCCGACCCGTCGGACGTGGACGAGGCCGCCGTCGAGGACCGCCTCGTCTTCCCCGCGGACCCGGACCTCGTCATCAAGACCGGCGCGGAGCGCCTCAGCGACTTCATGATCTGGCAGTCCGTCTACAGCGAACTCTACTTCACGGACGTGAACTGGCGGGACTTCCGGGCGCGCGACTACCTCCGCGCGCTACTCGACTATCAGGACCGTCAGCGGAGGTTCGGCCGATAGGCCGAACCCAGCAGGGCTTCCAGTTCTGCGCTGACTCGGGCCGATTCCGGCCGCTAGTCGGCGGTGCGTTCTTCGTTCTCGACGTCGACGTCGGCGCCGTCGGGGAGGTAGTGGCGGAGGCGCGCGAGGACGTCGCGGGCTTCGCGGAGTTCGACGCTGCCGAACGCGCGGACGAGCGCGAGGGCGCGTTCGGCTTTCGCGCGCTGCCAGGAGGCTTCGCGGGCCTCGTAGGTGCGGATGGCGCGGAGGAAGTCGACCTTGGAGAACTCGGGCCAGTAGGGCGCGCAGAAGAAGACGGCGGCTTCGTTGCCGTTGGCGTGCCACGGGAGGAAGTTCGAGGTGCGTTCGTCGCCGCCGGTGCGGACGATGAGGTCGACGTCGCGGACGGGGTCCTCGTGGAGGCGCGACTCGATTTCGGCGACCCCGACGTCGTCGGGGCTGAGGTCGCCGGCGTCGACGGCGCGGGCGACGTCGCGGGCGGCGCCGAGGAGTTCGGCGCGCCCGCCGTACGCGAGCGCGACGTTCAGCGTGAACGCGTCGTAGTCGCCGGTGCGGCGTTCGGCGTACGCGACGGCGTCGCGTACGCGCTCGGGGAGCCTGTTCACTTCGCCGATGGCGCGCACGCGGACTTCGCGCTCGTGGACGCGGTCGGCGTCCGCGAACTCGAGGAGTTTCGATTCGAGGAGTTCGAAGAGGGGCTCCTGTTGGGCTTCGGGACGGTCGAAGTTCTCGGTGGAGAACGCGTAGAGGGTGAGTTCTTCGACGCCGAGGTCGGCGCACCAGTCGAGGACGCGCTCGGTGGTCTGTGCGCCGGCGTCGTAGCCGTCGCTCGGGTCGCCGCCGCGTTCGCGGGCGTACCGGCGGTTGCCGTCCTGGATGACGGCGACGTGCGTGGGCGCGCCCGACACCTCGCGGGCGAGGACGCGCTCGTAGGCGGCGTCGAAACGCCGGCGGAGCCACTCCATGCCTCTGGCTTGCGGCCGTTCCGGTATCAGCCTTGTCCCCGGGCGGGTGGAAAGCTATAGGGTCGCGCCCGCCGACGTCCGCCGTAGAGAATGAGTCAGGCACGACGGACGCGGGGCGGGCGATGAAGGGGCACGAGGCGGTCGCACGGTTCCTCGACGCGGAGGGCGTCGGGCCGCTGTTCACGCTGCTCTCGGAGGAGCTGATGGGGTTCGCGGGGAACCTCCCGGAGTCGCTCCCGCTGGTGCAGGCGCGCCACGAGCAGGCGGCGGTGGCGATGGCGGACGGCTACTCGCGCGCGACCGGCGACGTCGGCGTGGCGCTCGTCGGCCGCGGGCCGGCCGTCGCGCAGACGGGGACGGCGCTGACGACGGCGGCGAAGCGCGGCTCTGACGTCCTCTTGCTCGTCGCGGACCGCCCGCGGGACGCGTACTCGGACGGGCTGAACAAGGAGTTCGATCAGTCCGACTTCCTGCGAACGCTGCTCGATTCGGTGTTCGTCGCGGACGACGACGCGCTGCTCGCGCCGTCGTTCGCGGAGGCGTTCCGCCTGCTCCGAGCGGGCCGCGGGCCGGTCGCGGTCCAGCTCCCGTGGGACCTCCTCGACGGCGACGTGGACGTCGCGGGCTGGGAGGACACGACCATCGGGGACGAGCGTCCGGACCCGAACGCGGTGCGGCCGGACTCCGCGCGCGTCGCGGCGGCCGTGGACGCGTACGCGGCGCGCGACGGCGACGTCCCGCCGGTCGTCCTCGCCGGTGACGGCGCGAAGCGCGCGGACGCAGACGACGCGATCCGACGCCTCGTGGACCGGTTGGACGCCGCGCTCGTCACGTCGCTCCCGGCGCGCGGCTTCCTCGCGGACCATCCGAACGCGGCGGGGTTCGTCGGCGGCTACGGCGACCCGGCGGCGAACGAACTCCTCGCCGGGAGCGACTACGTGCTGGCGCTCGGCGCGAGCCTGAACGAGCACACGACGGACAACGGCCGCCTCGTCGGCGACGCGGCGACGGTCGTGCACGTCGACCGCGAGGCGTCCCACGTCGGCGGGCGCGCGCGCGCTGACGTCGGCGTCGTCGGCGGCGTCGCCCCGACGGTCGACGCGCTCGACGCGGCGTTCGCCGAGCGCGGCCTCGACGGCGACTACGGCACGCCGGCGCGAATCGACGACGCGCGCGAGCGCGGGGAGGTCGACGACCGACCGTTCGAACCCGTCGAGGGCTACGCGGACCCGCGCGTCGTCCTGCGCGAACTCGACGACGTCCTCCCGGCCGCCCGGCACGTCGTCACCGACGCCGGCCACTTCACGGAGTGGGTGACGGAGAACCTCTCGATTCCGGCGGGCGGCGCGTTCGTCTGGCCGATGGAGTTCGGGACCATCGGGCTCGCGCAACCGGTCGCGCTCGGCGTCGCGCACGGCGACGACGACCGTCTGCCCGTGGCCATCTGCGGGGACGCGGGCTTCCAGATGTCCATCGGGGAGCTGAACACGGCCGTCCGGATGGATCGCCCGTTCCTCGTCGTCGTGATGAACGACGACGCGCTCGGCGCGGAGTTCCACCGGATGCGGACCGCGAGCGGGTCCGCGGAGCCCGCGCGCGTCCCGTCGCCCGACTTCGCCGCCATCGCGGAGGGGTACGGCGCGAGCGGGCTGACGGTGCGCTCGCCCGACGACGTCGCGGCGAACGCCGAACGCATCGCCGACCCGGACGGCGTGCTCGTCCTCGACTGCAAGATAGACCAGCGCCTCCCGACGCGCACGTTCGATCCGGCGCACGACTCCACGTTCGACCACTGACGCCGGCCGACGGCGGCCGACCGTGAGCCCTTTAGCGCGCCCGTGCCTCGGCTCTCACATGACCGAGACGGCGAACGCGGACCTCTACCGGCGCGCGGCCGACCTCCTGAAACCCGGCGACATCGCGCTCCACGGCGCGGTCGTGCACACCGACCTCGACGGGAACGAGGAGAGCATCCTCCACCAGCTCACCCTCGAAGCCGGCGACGTCGTCGCCGAGCACGCGGGCCTCGATCCGACGGACACGTACGTCTACTCCGGGAACGACGACGACCGCTTCGGCGTGAACCAGCATCAGGGCCGCACCGTCGACGGCGACGACTTCGTCTGGGAGTGCCAGCAGCTGATGCGCGAGAACACGTACGACCTCGTGCTCTACTGGGAGGCGACCGACGACCTCGACGCCGTCGTCGACGACCTGGACGCGACCCTGGACGCGACTGGCGTCGTCGGCGTCACCGAGGACGGCCCCCGGACGCGCTAGCGCGTCGCACGCACGAACTCAACCCTTATACCGCGTGGGGCCGCAGTGGCCCCCATGACCGACGCGGGCATCGACGACGTCGACCGGGCCATCGTCGCCGCCTTCCAGCGCGGCTTCCCCGTGGTGCAGCGCCCGTTCGAACCCGCCGCGCACGCCCTCCGATCGCAGGGCGTCACCGTGGACGCCGCGACGTTCGTCGCCCGCGTCGAACGCCTGCTCGCCGGCGGCACGCTGACGCGCTTCGGCCCCGTGGTCGACGCGGACGCCATCGGTGGGCGCGCGACGCTCGCCGCCATGCACGTCCCCGCCCCGGAGTTCGACTCGGTCGTCGCCGCGGTGAACGACCACCGCGCCGTCGTCGAGAGCCACGAGTTCGAGGGCGCGCGACTGAACCTGTGGTTCTCGCTCGCCGCCGCGGACCCGACGCGCGTCGCGGAGACGCTCGACGCCGTCGCCGCCGAGACCGGGTATCGCCCGCACGCGCTCCCCGCGACGACGACGTTCCGCGACGACGCGACGCTCCCCGTCGACGACACGCTCGCGGTCGACGTCGACCTCTCCGACCTCGGCCCGAACCCGAAACCCACCGACGCGACCGGACTGACGGCGGCGGAGCGAACGCTCCTCGCGGCGCTCGGTGACGGCCTCCCGCTGAGCGAGACGCCCTATCGGGACGTCGCCGCCCGCATCGAACGCGACCCCGAGTGGGTGGTGGAGACGCTGCGCCGCCTGAACGTCGAGGGGAAGATCGGACGCGTCGGCGCCGTCGTCGACCCGCGCGCGCTCGGCTACACCGCGAACGCGACGGCCGCGTGGGACGTCCCCGCCGACGCCGTCGCGGCAGTCGGCGACGCGCTCGCCGACTGCGACGCCGTGCGGTGCTGTCACGAGCGCGAGCCCCCCGACTCCTCCTGGCCGTACAACGTCTACGCGTCCGTCCTCGCGCGCACCCCCGAGGAGCGCCGCGAGCGCGTGGAGCGGGCGGGCGCGGCCGTCGCGGTCCGCGCGGACGTGCCCGACGAGCGGGTGACGCTCGACGAGACGCGCACCCTGAAACGCACGGGCTTCCGACTCGCGGCGCACCCCCTCTCCGCCGCCGACGCGGGGGAGCCGTGATCCCGCTCGCGTTCGACTTCGCGGGCGAGGCGGTGCTCGTCGTCGGCGGCGGCCCGGTCGGCGCGCGGAAAGCCCGCCGGTTCGCCCGCGAGGCCCGCGTCGTCGTCCTCGCGCCGACGTTCGCGGACGCGGACTTCGGCGACGCCGCCCTCGTTCGCGCCCGCGCCGACCCCGCCATCTTGGACGCGTACGTCTCGCGCCTCGACCCCGTCCTCGTCGTCGCGGCGACGGACGATTCGGCGGTGAACGACGCGGCCGTCGCGGCGGCGCGCGACGCGGGCGCGCTCGTGAACCGCGCCGATAACGCGGGCGAGCGGGCGTTCGACGACGTCGCGGTGCCGGCGACGGTCCGGGACGGCCCCGTGACGGTCGCCGTCTCGACGGGCGGGACGAGCCCGGCGCTCGCGCGCCACCTCCGCGAGCGCGTCGAGGACGAGATAGCGGGCGCGGGCGCGATGGCGTCGCTGACCGCGTCGGTGCGCGCGGACCTGCGCGCTCGGGGCGTCCCGCCGGAGCGGCGACGCGACGCGCTCCGCGCCGTCGTGCGCTCGGCCCCGGTTTGGAAGGCTTTACGTAGCGCAGACGCCAAGGGCGACCAAGAGGTCGACGACGCCGTCGCCCGGGCGGTGGCGGACGTCGTCGACGGGGAACACACACCGTGAATCGTAACACGAGCGTCGTTTCGGGAGTCCGGGTCGCCCATCCCGACGCGACCGTCGAGGAGATAGAGGCAGCGCGCGCGCCGGACGCGTCGTCGCTGCTCGCGTCGCTGCGCGCCGAACCGGCGGTGGAGGAGGCGTACGCGCTCCAGACCTGCAACCGCGTGGAGGCGTACGTCGTCACCGCCGACCCCGAGTCCGGCCGGCGCGCGCTCGATTCGACGCCGGTCGCGGGCCGGGAGGCGTCCGTCGAGAGCGGGCACGAGGAGAGCCTGCGGCACCTGATGCGCGTCGCCGCCGGCCTCGAATCGCTCGTCCTCGGCGAGGATCAGATCCTCGGACAGGTCCGGGACGCCTACGACAGCGCCGTCGGCGCGGACGCGATCGGTCCCGTGCTCGAGGAGGCGGTCACGAAGGCGATTCGGGTCGGCGAGCGCGCGCGCAACGAGACGGCGATCAACGAGGGCGTCGTCAGCCTCGGGAGCGCGGCGGCCCGCCTCGCGGACGCCCACCTCGACCTCTCCGAGGCGCGCGCGCTCGTCGTCGGCGCGGGCGAGATGGGGTCGCTCGCCGCGAAAGCGCTCGACTCGGCGGACGTCGCCGACCTCGTCGTGGCGAACCGGACGGTCGAGCACGCCGAGTGGGTTCGCGCGGACGTCGACGCGCCCGGGCGCGCGGTCGGTCTCGACGACCTCGCGTCCGCGCTCGCCGACGCGGACGTCGCCGTGACCGCCACCGGGAGCGACGACCCGGTCGTGACGCCCGCGATAGCCGACGCGGCCGGCGAGACGTTCTACGTCGACCTCGCCCAGCCGCGAGACGTCTCCCCCGCCCTCGACGCGGTGGCGGGCGCCGCGCGCTACGACCTCGACGACCTGGAGGACGTCACGGAGGAGACGCGCGCGCGTCGCGAGCGCGCCGCCGCCGAGGTCGAGACGATCATCGACGAGGAGTTCGACCGCCTGCTCGCGCAGTACAAGCGAAAGCGCGCGGACGCCGTCATCGCGCAGATGTACGAGAGCGCCGAGCGCCTGAAGGACCGGGAGGTCGCGACCGCGCTCTCCCGCCTCGAAGCCGACGACGAACTCTCGGACGCCGAACGCGAGGTCGTGGAGTCGCTCGCGGACGCGCTCGTCTCCCAGTTGCTCGCCGCGCCCACCCGGAGCCTCCGCGAGGCCGCCGAACGAGACGACTGGGAGACCATCGCGACCGCGCTCCGCCTCTTCGACCCGGACCTCGACGACGGCGAACAGTCGCCGCTCGGCGACGCCCTCTCCGCGCCCGCCGCGGCCGCGGAGTCCGAAGACGACTGATCGCGGGACGCCGCCCCCACGGTTTTGGTTCTGGCGAGCGATCGGGTCCGTATGGCAGAGACCCTGAGCGCCGACGAGATAGACGAGCGACTGCCGCCCGCGTGGGAGCGCGACGGCGACGAGATCGTACGCGTCTACGAGTTCGACGACTACCTCTCGGGCGTCGCGTTCGCGAGCGAGGTCGGCGAACTCGCGGACGAGGCGTTCCACCACCCGACCATCGTCGTCGAGTACGACACCGTCGAGGTGCGATTCACGAGCCACGAGGCCGGCGGCGTCACCGAGCAGGACCTCGAGTTGGCGGCGGAGTGCGACGCGCTCCGGTAGATGGCGCGCTACGTCTTCGCGGTCCGGTTTCGCGTGGAGCCGTCGCGGGACGTCACCGTCGACCCGGACGAGTTCGAGACGCGCCTCCGCCGCGAGGCCGCCCCGCCCGGCGACCCCGGCTGGCTCTTCTTCCGCGACAACCTCTGGCGGGGCGAACTCGCGGACGACGCGCACTTCCGCACGCTCGTCGCGGACGCGCTCGGCGTCACGGTCCTCGACGTCGACTATCGCGCGTTCGAACTCACGGAGTCGGAGTTGGCGGCGCTGCGCGACGCGCTCGCCGCCGACCTCGACGCGTTCCGCGCGGCGAGCGTCGACGAGGCGCTGAATAAGTACTTCGGGAGTTCGCTCGAAGTGCAGTCGGAGTAATCACTTTACTCTCCGAGCCCCTACTCGGACGAAGATGCCCTCCCCGCGATACGACTACTGGCTCCTCGACCTCGACGGGACGCTCGTCGACACCGAGTGGGGGTACGTCCGCGAGGTGTTCGACCGGACCGAGGCGCGCCTCGGCGTCTCATTCTCGGACCGGCAGGCGGAGGTGCTCTGGCACGGCCTCGGCGGGGACCGCGACGACCACCTGCGCGACTGGGGGTACGATCCCGAGTCGTTCTGGGCGGTCTTCGACGAGGAGGACGACCCGCGCGAGCGCGCGGAAGCCACCTATCTCTACGACGACGCGGCGTTCGTCGCCGACCTCGACCGACCGGTCGGCGTCGTCACGCACTGCCCCGAACCGATCACGGACGTCGTCCTCGAAAGCCTCGACGTCGCGGACTGGTTCGACGTCGTGCTCGCGTGCGACGACGAGACCGGCTACAAGCCCGACCCCGAACCGCTCCACCTCGCGCGCGGCGGCCTCGACGTCCCGGACGACGCGCGCGGCGTCTACGCCGGCGACGGCGCGAGCGACATTGATGCGGCCGCGAACGCCGGCCTCGCCTCCATCCACGTCGAACGCCACGACCCGCACCGACGCGGCGTCTGCGTGCTCGGCGACCACCGCGTCCAGTCCTTCGAGGAGATACACGCGACCCCGAACGCGAGTGAGGGGTCGCGGGACGAGCGAACGCGAGCGCAGCGAGACGTGAGCCGCGAGAACGCGAGTGAGGGGTCGCGGGACGAGCGAACGCGAGCGCAGCGAGACGTGAGCCGCGAGAACGCGCGGGACGACGTCGTCGCGTCGGACGACTAGCGCCGGTCGTCGAGAGCGCGTGCGAGCGCGCGTACGCCGCCTTTTCCGGTTCGTTCGGGGTTCGCGAGCGCGCGCACCGGTTCGTCGCCGAGCGGGACGAACCCGAGGCCGAGGCGGTCGGCGCTCGCGCGGAGGCCGAGGCCGACGTCGGCGGCGCCGTCGGCGACGCGGCGCGCGGGCGATTCGTGCGCGCGGACGCCGTGCTCGTAGCCTCGGATTCGCTCGGCGAGCGCGCGCCCCGTCTCGCCGTCGCCCGCGAGTTCGTCGAGGCGGGCGTCGAGCGTGGCGCGAAGCCCGCTCGCAGTCGTGCGATTCACGAACCGGTGGTCGGCGTCGAGGAGGTCGCGGAGGCCCGCGATGCCGGCGGGGTTGCCGGCGGGGACGACGAGGCCCCACTCGCGCGTCCACGCGGCGAGTTCTTCGGTGGGGTCGTCTGGTTCGACGGGGCCGCTGACGACGACGACGTCCGGGACGCCGTCGCGGAGGCGGCGGACGCCGGTTCGACTCCCCGCACCGAGATATCGGGGGTCGGGGACGTCGTCGAGGGCGCGCGAGACGGTGGGATCGTCCTCGCCGACGGCGAGCAGGGCGGGCGGGCGGACGTCCGGGGAGAACAACTCGACGGTGACGGCTTCGCCGGCGGCGAGGTAGTCCGTGTCGGCATCGATTTCGACGACGCCGTCCGCGTCCACGAGCGACGTGGTGGCGCCGCTCCCTTTGTCCACGGGGTAGACGAGCGTCTCGCCCCCGCCGTCGGTGACGAGGCCAACGGCGAGCAGGCGGGTGCGGCCCTCGCCGTGGCGGACGCGGACCGCGAGACGGCCCGAGACGCTCGCGCGCGCCGGTTCGCGTACGCCGGCGGCGTCGCGGATGCGTGGCGCGACGAACGTGCGGAAGACGGTGAGCGCGGAGACGGGATAGCCGGGGAGGCCGACGTACGCGCTGTCGCCGATGCGGCCGACGAGCATCGGCTTCCCGGGCTTGACGGAGACGCCGTGCAGGAGGAGTTCGCCGGCGTCCTCGACGACTCGGTAGACGACGTCGACGGCGGAGGCGGACGTCGACCCGGAGGAGAGGACGAGGTCGCACTCGTCGGCGGCCGTCCGGAGCTGGGATTCGAGTTCGTCGTAGTCGTCGCCGACGTGCGGGTAGAGGCGCGGGTCGCCGCCGGCGTCAGCGACGGCGGCGGCGATAGTGTCGCTGTTCACGTCGTAGATCTGACCGCGCCGGTGGTCGAGGGCGTCGCCGGGCCGGACGAGTTCGTCGCCGGTGGAGACGACGCCGACGGTGGGGCGACCCCGAACGGGCACGTCGTCGACGCCGAGCGCGGAGAGCAGGCCGATCTCGCGGGGCGTGAGTTCGGTGCCGGGGCCGAGCGCGCGTTCGCCCGCGGCGACGTCCGCGCCCGCGGCCATCACGCTGTCGCCGGGCGCGACCGCCGTCTCGAACGCGACCCCGTCGTCCGACTCGCTCGTGCGCTCCACGGGGACGACGGCGTCCGCGCCGTCCGGCATCACCGCGCCCGTCGAGACTTCGACGCACTCGCCCGCGCCGACCGCGACGCCGGGTTCTTCGCCCGCGTGAACGACGCCGACGCGAGGGAGGACGACGGGGTCGCGCTCGCTCGCGCCGAACGTGTCCGCGGCGCGGACCGCGTAGCCGTCCATCGACGCCCGGTCGAACCCGGGGACGTCGATGGTCGCGTCCACGCGCTCCGCGAGCACACGCCCGCGCGCCTCCGCGAGCGGCACCGTCTCCGGGGCGGGCGAGAGGCCGAGTTCGTCGAGCGCCGCGCGCGCCTCCGCGGGCGTCGCGAGGTCCCGGAACTCCTTGCGGTCCGTCACGGCGCCACCTCCCACTGCTCGACGGTGACCGTCTCGCCGGCCGCGTATCCTTCGACGGACTCGGGGACGACGACCCAGCCGTCGGCGAGGGCGACGCTCGACAGGACGCCCGCACCGCTCGTGTGCACCGGTTCCGCGACGGGATTCTCGGACTCGTCGAGCGAGACGCGCGCGTACGTCCGCACGCCCGGTTCGCTCCGCAGCTTCCCGGACAGTTCGGCCTCGACGCTCGGGAACGCCGGGACGGGCATCCCGCCAGCGCGCTTCAGCGTCGGCCGGAGGAACTGGACGGCGTTGACGATGCACGCGACCGGATAGCCCGGGAGGCAGATGACGGGCGTGTCGTCGACGACGCCCGCGGCGACCGGATGGCCGGGGCGGAGCGCAACACCGTGGAAGACGAGTTCGCCGAGCGAGGCGACGACGTCCGGCGTGAGGTCGCGCTCGCCGACGCTCGACCCGCCGGTCGTCACGACGACGTCTGCGTCGAGGTCGCGCTCGACGGCCTCGCGCAGGGCGTCCTCGTCGTCGGTCACGACGTCCCGGTAGCGCGCCCGCCCGCCCCAGTGGTCGACGAGACGGGAGACGGTGAGGCCGTTCGTCTCCACGACCTCGCCCGGTTCCGGGTCAGACTGCACGAGTTCCTCGCCCGTCGGAATCACCGCCACCTCGGGCGGGTCGGCGACCGTCACCTCGTCGACGCCGCTCGCCTTCAGCAGGCCGAGATCGGAGGGGCGGAGGCGGTGACCGGCGTCGTGGAGTCGCTGGCCGGCCGCGACGTCCTCGTCGGGCGCGCCGACGTTCGCCCCGCCCGCCACCGGATCCAAGACCTCGACGTCGTCGCCGTACTCCTCGACGTCCTCGATCATCACGACGGCGTCCGCGCCCGCCGGGAGTTCGCTCCCCGTGTGCACGCGCACCGCCGCGTCCGGCCCCATCGTCTCGCTCGCGCGCAGGACCGCGGGGTCGCGCTCGCTCGCGCCGAACGTGTCCGCGGCGCGGACCGCGTAGCCGTCCATCGCCGCGCGCTCGTATCCCGGGACGTCCCGCGCCGCCGCGGTGGGCGCGGCGAGCGTTCGGCCCGCCGCGTCGACGACCCCTATCGTCGCCGTCCGACCGTGCGGGGCGACGGTGTCGAGGAGCGACTCGCGTGCCGCGGCCACTCGCGCGCGCTCCTTGAACCCCGCGCGCCGCCGGTCGTGGGTTCGCGTCATGCCCCACACTCGGGGCGGGTGCGGCAAAAACGTCCGGTCAATCGGCGCGGACCGTTAAGCCGGATTAAATCGGGTTAAAACGGCGTCAAACCGCCGGTCACGGTCTCCACGGTTCAATACCCATCGGGCCATGGACCCGGGTGGAGGCACACTCCGATGACGCTCAAACGACTCGGCATCGTCGCGCTCGCCGCCCTGCTCGTCACCACGGGCGGGGTGGCCGCGGCGCACGGCGGCACTGCAACCGGTGGCTCCGTGGGCGCGTCCGCCCACGATGACACCGCGAACGCCCACGCGTCCGGCGGCGCGACCGCACACGCGGGCGGGTCGGCTGACGACGGCGACGACCACGAGAGCGACTCGCACGACCACGAGACCGACGCGGAGGCACACGCCGGTGCGAACGGGTCGGCGAGCGCTCACGCCGCTGACGACGACGCGGAGCATCAGGAGCGCCTGACCGCGGACGAGAACGAGACGGAACACGAGAACGAGACGGCCGACGTGAACGAGACGGAGCACGAGAACGAGACGGTCGACGGCTCGGCTAACGAGACCCGTGACGCGAACGCGTCCGCGGGCCCGCCCGTCGACATGCCGAACGCGACTCCCGAGCACGTCTCCGAGATCCACTCGGTCATCCGCGCGTTCCTCGGCGGTGACCTCGACTCGCTCGGGCACGCCGTCAGCGGCGTCGCGAGCGACAACGCGAACGGCTCCGAGGACGTGAACGCCACCACGAACACGTCCACGAACGTCACCGCTGACGCGAACGTCACCGCTGACGCGAACGTCACCGCTGACGCGAACGCAACCTCGTCCACCGACGACACGGACGCTGATGCGAACGCGTCCGGCCACGCCGACGCGAACGCCAACGCCCACGCGGGCGGTGACGTCGGTTCGTTCCTCCGCGGTCTCCTCCCCGACGTCGCGTTCGGCGCGACCGGTCACGCCGACGAGAACACCGACGTGGCGGCCAGCGGCTGACTTCCCCTCCCCCCTCTCCCCCTCTTGACGATCCCCCCGTCCTGACGATCCCCCCGTCCTCCGACGTGACCACCGCCTTTTTCGATCCGGAACGCCAACGAGACGGCATGACCGGGTTCCGCGACGCGATCCGAGAGCTACCGGACGCCGTCTTCCTCGACTTCCTGGAGAGCGACGACGCCTACCGGCTCCGACTCGACCTGCCCGGCGTCGACCGGGACGCGCTCTCGGTCGACGTCACCGGGAACCGACTCCACGTCGACGCGCGCCGCGAGAAGGACGTCCCCGACGACTTCACGTATCGGCGCGAGGACCGCGCCGTCTTCCTCGAATTCGACGTCCCGCTCCCGCCGAACGTCGCGGCCGCCGACGCCGCCGCGTCCCTCGACGCCGGCGTGCTCACGGTCACGCTCCCGAAGGCGCACGACGTCCGCGTCCCCGTCGAGGAGTAGCGTGGCGTCGCTCCGGGCCTACTGGCGATTCGTCCTCGTCGCGTGGCAGTTCCTCCCGCTCGTCCTCTCCTACGCCCGCGACCGACGCCGTTTCCTCCTCTTCGGGGGTTCCCGGAGCGCCTCCAGCGAGCGGCGCACGGCGCGCGCGCGCCGCCTCCGCGAGAGCCTGCTCACCCTCGGGCCGACGTTCATCAAGCTCGGGCAGTTGCTCTCGACGCGCCCCGACGTCC